>DATINX010000234.1:0-3216 GCA_035473835.1 Candidatus Dormiibacterota bacterium
CCCGACCGGCGGCTTCGCGATCAACCCTGTCAACGGCGAGAAGATCCCGATCTGGGTCGCCGACTACGTGCTGGTCACATACGGCACCGGGGCGATCATGGCTGTCCCGGCGCACGACGAACGCGACTTCGAGTTCGCGAAAAAGTACGGCCTGCCGATCCGCGGGGTGATAGCGCCGCCAGGTGACGAGGGCCGCGAGCTGGAACAGGCTTACACCGGGCCGGGGGTGATGGTGAACAGCGGCCAGTTCGACGGGCTCGACGCCAAGGAGGGCTTCGACCGCATCGTCGTGTGGCTGGAGTCGAAGGGCATCGGCAAGCGAACCGTGAAGTACCGGCTGCGCGACTGGCTCATCTCGCGCCAGCGCTACTGGGGCTGCCCGATTCCGGTCGTCTATTGCGAGGTCGACGGCATCGTGCCCATGCCGCTCGATCAGCTGCCGGTGCTGCTGCCGAAGGAGTACAAGCCGCTGGCGGAGAACCCGGAGTTCGTGCGGACCACGTGTCCGAAATGCGGGCGCGAGGCGCGTCGCGAGACCGACACGATGGACACGTTCATAGATTCGTCCTGGTACTTCCTTCGCTACGCGAGCCCTCACGACGACAAGGAGCCCTTCGACTCCGAGCTCGCCAACCACTGGATGGCGGTGGACCAGTACACGGGGGGCGTCGAGCACGCGATCCTGCACCTGCTCTACTCGCGCTTCTTCACCAAGGTCCTGTTCGACGCCGGGATGCTCGATGTCTCGGAGCCGTTCGTGCGGCTCTTCAACCAGGGGATGGTCAAGCGCTTCGGACAGGTGATGTCGAAGTCCGCGGGCAACGGCGTATCACCGGATGAGCTGGTCGAGAAGCAGGGTGCGGACGCTGGGCGCATCTACGAGATGTTCATCGGCCCGCCCGAGGAAGACGTCGAATGGACGGACGCGGGGCTCAACGGCGTCGTTCGGTTTCTGAACCGTGTCTGGCGGTTGGTGCTGGAACCGGACTCGATCGAGGTGACGGGAGGATCGTCCGGGACGGCGGACCCGACCCTCCTGCGTCGCAAGGTCGCACAGACCGTGAAGGGAGTCACCGACGACTACGACGACCTCCGGTTCAACACTGCGGTGGCCTACCTGATGGAGCTCGCGAACGCGATGCAGGATTACCTGCAGGCGGGCGGGCGGCGCGACGCCGGCTGGGATTCGGCGGTGCACACGCTGGTCAAGCTGCTGAATCCAATAGGTCCGCACATCGGCGAGGAGATGTGGGAGCGGTTGGGGGATGGCGGCCCGCAGCGAGGCCTGCTCGCCGACGCGACGTGGCCGGAGTTCGACGCGGCGGCCGCGGCCGAGCCGGAGGTGACGCTGGTGGTCCAGGTCGCGGGCAAGGTGCGGGACCGGATGAGCGTTCGGGCGGGGCTCTCGGAGGAGCAGGCGCTGGAGACGGCTCTGGCGAGCGAGAAGGTGCGCGCGGCCCTGAATGGCAACCGGCCTACGAAAGTCATCTTCGTCCCGGACAAACTGATCAACCTGGTCCCTTAGCCGGCCCGACACAATCGTCCCTTAACGGGCTGGGTTGCCACCCCACCAAGCCGGCGATTACCCTCTGACCCCACACCCCCCATCGGGTGGGTGGGGGTTTGGGATGGTTCCTTAGCCGGCCGGAACCGGAACCAGGATTCCCGGTTCGACTACATAGTTCGCCACAACGTGAGCGCCCGGGCTCACGGTCACCGCCGGCGGGCCGCTGATGATCCGCACGTAGCCCTTGACGCTCACCTTCCAGGTCCCGGAGGCCAGCTCGACCGAGTAGTGGCCGTTCGAGTCGGTGCGTGTCGCGACCGTGCCGCCCTCGCCGCTGAAGTCGATCTCGATGCCCCCGACAGGCCTGCCGGAGCACTGCTGCTTGTCAGCCGGCTGGACCGGCCCACACGGAACCGAGGTCACCCGGCCGCTCACAATTCCGCTCCCGCCGGCAGCGCCACCCGGAAACCGGTAGCCGGCGCATGCGGCCGTCGCCAGGACGAGCAGCGCAACGAGGACGACTCTCACAACCAGACCGAACGCCGGCCCCCGATTCAAGGTCACGTTTCCCGCCGAGATGCCTTCCGCATACTCTTTAGGGCCGCAGACTCGTCGCTGGGCAACCACCGGTAACCAGGCAACCTTCCGGGGTGGCCAAGAGGTAAGGCAGAGGACTTTGGATCCTCGACCGAAGGTTCGAATCCTTCCCCCGGAACCAGTCCTTCGAGCGCGAGGCCCTTAACAGGCTAGGTTTTCGCATTCCGCCGGCGGTCCTAGCCTCGGCCCCATGCGCACCCACCTCAGCTTCATCCCCGGATGGAAGAAGGTCCTCGCCCTCTCGCTGCCAGTTCTGCTTGGGATCGGGGCCGTGGCCGGCGCCTACATCTACACGTCCGCGACCTCCCACCCCAGCCCGGTCACAGCCGCGGCGGCCGCGGCGGCCGCCGCGAACGCCGACGTGCCCGCGCCCGCCGGCCTCCTGGTGCATGTGGTGGGAGCGGTCGAGCACCCCGGCCTCTACCGCATGAAGCGCGGCGATCGCGTGTACGACGCCATCGCATCGGCCGGTGGCCTCTCGGTCGAGGCCGACATCACGAGGCTTCCCAACCTGGCCGGTCGACTCAAAGACGGCGAGCAGGTCAAGGTGCCGTTCTCGAAGGGTTCGTCTGGAGCGACTGTGATCGGGCGGACCAACCTGAACACCTCCACGCTCGAAGAGCTGGAGGTCGTCCCGGGTTTCACAAGCGCGTTTGCGCAGGATGTCATCGACTACCGCACGAGCTTCGGTGGATTCCAAAACACCCGCGAGCTCGTCGACATCCTCGGCATGAGCGAGGCCGACTACGTGATCGCACGGCGCTACCTCACGTTGTGAACGAGCCAGGCGCAGGCCGCCTCCACACGCTTGCGCAGGTCCCCGCGCTCGTGGTCGCGCTGGCCTGGTCGGTCGCGCTTGCACTCGCGGTGGTGATCGCCCCCAGCGCAGCCATGGATCGGCCTGGTCGCGGTCGCGCTGGCGATCCCTTGCATTGCTCTGGCGATCGCGATCCGTCCAGCCGTGCTCGCGTTCGCTCTGATGGCCGCGCTGCTGGGCGTCGGCCGCGCCGAACTGCCCGCCGCCGATCCCAATGCCGCGACACGTGCCGTGCTCGTGGCCGGCAACGTGGCGACGATCACCGGTCGAGTCGCCGACGACAGCCGGGCCGCGG
>DATINX010000235.1:0-2382 GCA_035473835.1 Candidatus Dormiibacterota bacterium
CAGTCGTTGCGGAAGCGGGCGACGCTGTGCTTCTGCGCCTGGCGCAGCAGCCTGGCTTCATCCAGCCGCTCACCCAGAGCAGCCGAGGTGCGGGCGATGTGAGCGAAGTGGGCAAAGCCGATGCTGCCCTCGGACAGAGCCGCGGCGCTCAAGGCCACCCGCTCCAGCTGCTCGCCGACGCAGACACGATCGGCGGCGGCGCCGCCCGACATGTGGCAATTGGCCTTGATCCAGCCGATGGCGCTCTCGAAGCCCTGCTCGAAATACTCGTCGGTGGCGGCGAACTCGGCGGCAAGGAGGGAGAACTCGAGCTCGAACTGGTCGATCTTCTGCCGAAGAGAAATCAGCTCAAGCGCGATCTGCTCACCGGCTCGGGGTGCAATTTCCCCCTCCCCACTTACCATGCCTAAATTGTACGAACAAACGTTTGGACCGTCAAGTAAAGACCCGAGTTAATTTCGCGCGGTCACCCCCAGCGTGCGGTCGGTCATCAGACCCACGCCAACTCCCTCTTCCCAGTCCCGTCCCGGCCGACATATCCGACTCGGGTGCTACTCCCCGGTGGCTCCGTCGATCGACTCTCGAAGGAAGTCAGCGTGGCCGTTGTGCCGTGCGTACTCCTCGATCATGTGGACCAGGATCCATCGCAGGCTGGGTGCCCGACCGTCAGCCCACGGCTTCCGTGCGATCCGCTCGAGGCCGCCATCGGCCAGGGCCTCCGCGACCAGGGGGCGGGAGCGCGAGACGGCATCCTGCCACAGCGTGCGGAGCCGATCGGGGGTGTCCTCGGCGCCCGGGTGCCAGTCCCAGTCCGGGTCCGCGTCCCAGTCCGCCGTATCCCACATGGGCTGTGGAGGTCGCCCGTGCAGCCGCCGGGAGAACCAGTAGTCCTCGACATTGGCCATGTGCTTGAGCATCCCGCCCAGGGTGATCGACGATGCGGCCGTCTTGGCTGCCAGGCCGGCTGCGTCAAGGCCCGAGCACTTCCACGCCAGGGTCGCGCGCTGGTAGTCCAGGAAGCCGAGGAGGGTGTCGGTCTCGTCGCCCGCGATAGGAGGCTCGGGCCGGCCGTGCTCGTCCACCTGGCTCACGGCCGGTGAGTCTAGCGCTGATCCCAGCCGAGCCGCGCTAAAGCCAGCCCTTCTCCTCCGCGATGCGCGCGGCCTCGACACGGTTGTGGGCGTTGAGCTTCTGGATCGCGATGGAGAGGTGGTTGCGCACCGTCCCGCGCGTGAGGTGAAGCTGCTTGGCGACCTCGTCCACCGAAGCGCCGCGCACGCTGAGCGCGAGCACGTCCCGCTCGCGCGGGGTGAGCGGGCTCGATCCATCCTCGAGCGCGGCGACCGCGAGCTTGCTGTCAATCACCTTTTCCCCCGCCGCCGCCTTGCGGATCGCGGCCGCCAGCTCCTCCGGCGGCGCGTCCTTGAGCATGAACCCCGCGACGCCGCTATCCACCGCCCGGCGCAAATAGCCCGGGCGCCCGAAGATCGTGAGGATGAGCACGCGGCACGAGGGCAGCGTCCCCCGCAGCGCCGCCGCGGCCGCGATGCCATCCATACCAGGCATCTCGATGTCCAGCAAAGCGACGTCAGGGTTGGTGCGCAAAGCCTCGGCGACGACCTCGTCCCCTCGTTCGACTCGCGCCACGACCTCCATGTCCGGCTCACGCGCGAGCAGCGCAGCCAGGGCGCCGCGAATCATCGCCTGGTCCTCTGCGATGAGGACGCGGATCACGCTTCGAGCAGCGGCACGGCCACCTGCAGGCGAAAGCCCTTGCCGTCGATCGAGCCGGCGGCGAACGTGCCGCCGACCCGGTTCGCTCGCTCGGCGATGCCCGTAAGGCCGCTGCCCGGAGCCGCGTGGTCGCTTCCGACCCCGTTGTCTTCGACTGTCAACACCGCCCGGTCCATCTCGCGCTTGAGTCGCACGACGCATCGCGTGCCATGGCTGTGCTTGACCACGTTGGTCACCCCTTCGCGGATCGCCCATGCGAGCACGTTCTCCTGCACGCCCGGGAGCCCGTCGATCTCATCCTCGACAGCGAGCCCGATGCCAGCCGCGAGCAGCGCCGCACGGCCGCTGGTGAGCTCGGCCTGGAGTCCTGCCTGTCGGTATCCGGTCACCGCCTGGCGAACATCGTTGAGGGATTTGCGGGCGACCGCGGCGATGTCTTTGACCTCGTTTCGGATGCCCGGGTCGACCGTCTGCGGCAGCTCCCGGTCGACCAGCTCGCTCTTCAGCACCACGACGGCCAGGTTCTGGCCGAGCAGGTCGTGAAGGTCGCGGGCAAAGCGCAGGCGCTCCTCGCTGACGGCGAGCCGCGCGATCTCCTCGCGGGCCGCCTCGAGCTGCCGTATGTACCGCACCAGGAGGCAGCCGCCG
>DATINX010000236.1:0-10151 GCA_035473835.1 Candidatus Dormiibacterota bacterium
GCCTCGATAGGTGTGCAGCTCGTCGATCACGACGAACTCGAGGCTCGAGAAGAGGCGGCGCCACCTGGTGTGGTGCGGAAGGATGCCCGTGTGCAGCATGTCGGGATTCGTCATCACGATGTGGCCCCCTTCGCGGATCGCGGTACGGCGACCGGGGGCGGTGTCGCCGTCGTACGTGTCGACGCGAACGTCGATGGGCAGGCCGTGCTTGAGGGCGCTCAGCTCCGCTAGCTGGTCCTGCGCGAGTGCCTTTGTCGGGAAGACGTAGAGCGCTCGCCGCTCGGGATCCTCCAGCAGCCGCTGCAGGACCGGAAGGTTGTAGCAGAGCGTCTTGCCGCTGGCGGTGGGAGTGACCACCACCAGGTGGCGCCCACCGCGAATGGCTCTGTACGCCTCCGCCTGGTGGGTGTACAGCCTCTCAATGCCCCGCCCCGCAAGCGCCGCGACCAATGGACGTCGCAAGTCGGGTGGCAGCGGGGCAAACTGCGCATCTGCGCCGGGAATGACCTGATCGAGGGTTATCTCCCCCGGAAAATCGGCAGGGACAAAGGCTGGAGCGCTGGAGGCCACGTTCCGGGGAGGTTAGACGAACATTCGTTCGGAGTCAAGCGACACGGAGGTGCAGGCTGCCGCGCCGGCCTACCGGCCGCGTGACCACCCAGCGCCCGATCTTGACGCCGCTGCCAACTCCTGTCTTGCCTTCGGCGAAGCCGACGTGCTTACCCGTTAACGTGCTCGGGTGCTAGGGCTTCTTCCTGGGTAGCACCCTGGCGCGCTGACCGCCGGACGTGTCCGTCACTGCGACGCCGAGCTCGGCGAGCTGGGCGCGGAGGCGGTCGGACGACGCGAAATCTTTGGTAGCTCGGGCTTTCTCGCGCGCCTCCAGCAGCGTGTCTGCGCCGGCCGGCAGGCGGGTCGGTTTCACCGTCCGGTCCAGGTCCAGCCCCAGCACCCTGTCCCAGCGCTGCAGCAACCTGGCCCTGTCGCCACCAGGCAAGCCCGAGCGCACCACCTCGGCGACCAGCGCCATGGTCGCGGGCAGGTCGAGGTCGTCCGCGATGGCGGCCTGGAAGCGCGCCTCGAACCGCTCCGCCTCTTCCTTATTTGATGTGCCGTCGCCGGCGGCCCACTCCGCCACCTTCTCGCGCAGCTGGCGCAGGGCGCGATCCGCGCCGGCGAGCCCGTCGGTCGAGAAGGTCAACTTGGTGCGGTACTTGGCCTGCAAGGCCATGTAGCGAAACGCCAGCGGGTCGAAACCCTGGTCGACGAGCTCGGTGGCACGAAAGAAGTTGCCCGCCGACTTGGCCATCCTCGCGCCGTCGAGGAGGAGCAGGCCTCCGTGCATCCAGTGGTTGACGACGCGATGCCCCGTCACGCCCTCCGACTGTGCGAGCTCGGCCTCGTGATGCGGGAACACGTTGTCGGCGCCGCCTGTGTGGATGTCGAACCGCTCGCCGAGGATCGACATCGACATCGCCGAGCATTCGATGTGCCAGCCGGGGAAGCCAGGTCCCCAGGGGCTCTCCCAAACCTGCAGGCGATGCTCGCCGGCGGCCTTCCAGAGGGTGAAGTCACCAGGGTGCAGCTTCCGCGGATCGACCTCGCCCCTCGATCCGGCGAGCAGCTGGTCGGTGGTGTTGCGGGACAGCCGGCCGTAGGCCGGAAAGCTCGCGATGTCGTAGTAGACGGTGCCGCCGACCTCGTACGCGTGCCCTTTGGCGATGAGCTCTTTGATGAGCTCGATCATCTGCGGGATGTACCGGGTCGCCCTCGGGTTGTGGTCGGCCGCCCGGATGTTGACGAGGGCGGCGTCCTCAATGAACGCATTCGTGTAGTAGGCGGCAATCTCTTCGGGAGATTTGGCTTCCAGGCGCGCCGAGACCAGCATCTTGTCCTCGCCGCGGTCGAAGGTGTCGTCGGTCAGGTGCCCGACGTCGGTGATGTTCATGACCTGCTCGGTCCGGTAACCGAGGTACTCGAGGGTGCGGCGCAGCAGGTCTGGAAGCATGAAGGTGCGCAGGTTGCCGACGTGGACGTAGCGGTAGACGGTCGGGCCGCACGAGTAGATGCGCACCACCCCGGGTTCGAGGGGGACGAGATCCTCCTTCTTCCGGGTGAGCGTGCTGTAAAGGCGGACGGTCGTCATGAGATCGAATCTATGCTCGCAGTAATGCGAGCGCTCAAGCTGGAGGGCAGGTCGGCCGCAGCCGATGACATAGAGGGACGCGTGCTCGTCCATGACCTCGGTCCCGACCTGCGCAAGGGCACCGTGCTCACAAACGGGCACCTGGACCGTGTCCGGCAGTTCGGGGAGGTCCATGTCGTCGAGCTGGAAGAAGGTGACCTGCACGAGGATGTGGCCGCGAGGCGGCTGGCGGTCACGCTGTCGGCGCCGAACCTCGAGCCCCGGCCGCCGGTCCAGAGCCAGGCAAGGCTGATCGCGACCCGTCGCGGCCTGGTCCGGGTTCGCGCCGAGCTCGTCGACGCGATCAATGCCCTCGGGTATGTGTCGGTCTTCACGCTGATGGACGGGCAGGCGGTGGCGGAAGGCGAGGAGGTGGCTGGGTGCAAGGTGACGCCGGTCGCGGTGCCCGGACGCCTCGTCGAGGCCGCCGAGCGAATCGCGCGTGAGCAGGGTCCGCTCATCGAACTGCTGCCGTTTCGCCCGCTGCGGACATTCGTCGTGGCGACCGAGCGCCTCAAGCCCAAAGCCCGCGAGCTGTTCCGCGCGGCGGTGACGGCCAAGCTCGGCTGGTATGGAGCCGAGGTGCTCGCGGTGCGAGAGGTCGCCAGGACTTCGACGGCGGTGGCCGCTGCATACCAGGAAGCGGCCGAGATCGATGCGGAGCTGGTGCTGTTTGCGGGCGCTTCCGCGATCGATCCGCTCGACCCCGCATATGCAGAGCTGACGAACGCGGGTGGGCGCCTGCTCCAGCTCGGTGCGCCGATGCACCCCGGCAGCATGCTGTGGCTCGGCCGGCTGGGCGACGCGGCCGTCGTCGGCGTGGCGTCATGTGCCGGCTTCGGCCGCTCGAGCTCGCTCGACCTGCTCCTGCCGTTCGTCTTCGCATACGGCCGCGCGGACGCCAAGGACCTGCTGCGGCTCGGACCGGGTGGCTTGATCGAGTCGGGCGCCGGCCGCCGCTTCCCGCCGTATTCGTGACGCCCGGATTGAGGCGCGGGGTCGAGCTGTTCAACAGCGGGCGCTACTGGGATGCGCATGAGGTCTGGGAGCATGAGTGGATGCCCGACCGCAAAGGGCCGGACTCGGGTTTCTACAAGGGTCTGATCCAGGTGGCGGCCGGCTGCCTGCACTACTCGCGTCGCAACCGGCGTGGGGCGGTCAACAAGTGGCGCAGCGGCGCCGATTACCTGAGGCCGTACCTGCCGGAGCACGGGGGCATCAACCTGGCTTCCCTCGTGAGCTCGGTCGACGGCTACCTCCACTCGATGGGCGAGCCCGGCTGGCCCGAGCTGGCCATGCCGATAATCGACTGATGCTTCAGTCATGGCCGGGAGCCCTCGACGGATCTTCGGCGCCCATGCGGCCCATCTACGTCGTTGCGGCCTGCGCTCCTCACTCACGCATCGACGGATGCGCTCGTTCCGGTGCTCGGCCGCGCCTAGCATCTGGGCCACCTGGACACCGAATCTCTCGCCGAGGTTCCCGTCCATGACTGAACTACCTTCGGAGTACTCGCGCACCAATCTGTCGAGCGATCCCATCTACCGCTACCTTCGCATCACCAAGGGCGGCCCAGGCGGCGTGCCGGGGAAGTCGGCGGAGCAGGACCTGGTCGACAGCGCGTGGCTGCAAAGGCTGCGCCGCATCCACCAGCTGCAGAGTGCATGGTGGGTGTTCGCCACCGCGGAGCATTCGCGCTTCCAACACGCGCTGGGCGCCATGCACCTGGCCGGCGAGTGGGCGCGCCACCTCTACGTCTCGCTCGCGGCGACCTGTCCGGGAACGCCGTCGGCCGCGCTTGTCGAGGAAACGATGCGGATGGCAGGCCTCTTGCACGACGTCGGGCACGGCCCGTTCGGCCACTTCTTCGACGAGAACTACCTGGACACGTGGGCCATCGACCACGAGGTCATCGGACGTGCCTTGATCACCGGCGCGCTGGCCGAGCTGGTGGATGGGCTGCGTGCATCGCCCAACGCCGATTTCGAGCGCGGCGAGCGAATCGATCCTCGATGGGTCGCCTACCTCATCGCTGGGACGGACCTCGCGGGTTTCGCCGCGCCGCCATGGCTCGCCGCCCTGAAGCCCGCCATGGTCGGCGCGTATTCGGCCGACAACATGGACTACGTCCCTCGCGATTCCTATATATGTGGTGTCGCCGCCGGTCCCGTGGACGTCCAGCGCATCCTGCACTATTCCTTCATCTCGGAGCGGGGCCTGACGCTCCACGCGCACGCCGCGGAGGCGCTGTACATGTTCCTGAGCTCGCGCCTCTACCTCTATCACCAGGTCTACTTCCACCGCACCGTGCGCAGGATCGACCTGCAGCTGCGCGAAGTTTTCCGTCCAACGGTCGAGCTGCTCCTGGGCGGCAATCCGCTGGACAGGCTGGATCGCTACCTGATGTTCACCGAATGGGCCCTCCTCTCGGAGGTCAACCGGTGGGCGCTCGGCGAAGGCGACGCCCAAAGGCGCGAGCTGGGCAAAGCATGGGCGGATGTGGTCGCGCGCAAGCTCAAGTGGAAGCTCGTCTACCAGGGCCACGCCGACGCGGCCGAGGTCACCGGAGCCGCGCTCAGCATCACGCGTGACGAGTTCGAGCGCATGCTCCGCGAGCGGCTGTCGGCCCGGCTGCGTGGCATCGAGTTCGAGGTCGACGTCGCCGCGCAGGAGTCGCGCGCCTTCAACCCGATGACCGAATCGGCCGACATCCTGCTGTACGACCCGCTCGAGGATCGCTACCAGCAGAGCCGGGTCCTCGACCTGTTCCGCCGATTGCCGGTGCGCATGACGCTCTTTCGCATCTTTGCGCGGGACGCGGCGCACAGCCGCGAGCTGATCAGAGCGGCGAACGACGTCCTGGCATCGACCGACTAATAGTCGTCGTCGCCGCCGTCGAATCCGCCTCCCATTCCGTCCCCCTCGTCAAGACCGCCTTCGCCGCCATCGAGATCATCTCCGCCGAAGTCATCGCCGCCGTCATCTCCAGACCGTGCGGTGGCGAAAGTCGAGACGAGCCGGTGCAGCGCCGGTTTGCCGCAGTGCGGGCACACAGGGTCGGGCGACGAGTAGCTGGGCAGCAGCGCGGAGGAGCGCTTGCCGCACTCCTCGCACCGGTACTCGTAGATGGGCATCCCTACGATTATCACGGTGTCGCGATACCGGAGGCTCCTTGCATCTTCACGGCCCAGGCGGCCGGGCGCCGTCTCACGCCCTCACGTCTTGAGATCCCGAAGACCGGCGCTGATGCCAGCGTCGCGTCCTGCGCGCGGCGGATCTCCGGAAGGAGACACCGAATGATTGAGCTCGGACGCATTCGTGAAGCGGCCGCGCGCGCCCAGCCCTACGTGTATCGCACGCCTCTGATGCCTGTCGAGGGCGCCCTGCTCAAGCTCGAGTGCCTTCAGCCAACGGGGAGCTTCAAGGTCCGCGGCTTCTTCGCCGGCGCCCTGGGGCTGCCCGAGGAGAAGCGAAAGCGCGGACTGATCACGGTCAGCGCCGGTAATGCGGCGCAGGCATGCGCGTACGCCGCGCAGAAGCTGGGCGTGCCGTGCCGAGTGGTCATGTACGACACCGCGCCCGCGACCAAGGTCGAGGGCGTCAAGCGATGGGGCGGCGTGCCGATGCTGATGCCGCGGCCAGCCCTGCTGGACTGGCTCGCCGGCCGTGGATGGGAATCCGAGCCCGAGGCTTTCATCCATCCGTTCGCCGACACCGAGGTCATGGCCGGCCACGGCGGGCTGGGGCTCGAGCTGGTCGAGGATGTACCCGAGCTCGCCCGCGTCCTCATCCCTGTCGGCGGGGGCGGCCTGATCGGTGGCACGGCTTCCGCCATCAAAGCGCTGCGCCCGGAGGTGGAAGTCATCGGCGTGCAGTCGGACGGGTATCCACTCTGGACTCGCGTGCTCGAGGCGAATGGCCCCGTCTCGCTGACGCCGGACACCATCGCGGACGGCACCACGGCGCCCTTCGACGCCCGCATGCTCGGCTTGATGAAAGAGGTCGTCGATCGCTGGCTGACCGTGCCCGAGCCCAGGCTGCGAGCGGCGATCCCCGAGCTCGCGGTCGCCGGCAAGGTCGTAGCGGAAGGCGCTGGCGCCCTGGCCTATGCGGCCCTCGAGCAGCTACCCCCGGGTCCGATCACAGCCGCGGTGGTCAGCGGTGGAAACATCGATCCGAAGCTGCTCGCGGGCCTGCTCAGCTAGCCGGGGCTTGCGCGCCCTGCGCCGGCCACTCCACTTTCCTGCTCATCGCCCAAGGCCCGTACCGGATCACGGCCACCAGCATCCACACGAACAGAGCCGCGCCAGGGATCTCGAAAAGGGTCGAGACCCAGGTCACCGATGACGGGAGGGAGTAGGCATTCAATGCCGACGAGCCGCCAAATGCGCTGGCAAGGCTGAACGGCAGCGATATCGCTCCGAACCCAAGCAGGACCAGGATCACGTAGAAGATCCAAGTCCATCGCTGCAGCGCGCCGATGATGGCGACGGCGGCGATAGCAAAACCGATCAGCGCCCCGACCCAGAGGAAGGCAGACATCATGGTGGTCATGCTGTTTACGAAGTCCGGCGGCGGAGGCGAGACGTCCGGGTTGAGCTGCGTCTGCCGCTGGACGGCCTGGTTGAAAACCTGTCCCATGATGCTCGACATCCAGAACGGCAGGCTGAGGGCGTAAAGCCCGGAGATCGCATACCAGGCCGCGACCGCGTACTGCATCGGCTTCGTCCAGGGCGTCGGCACGCGGACGTTCGCGGGTTGTGGGTAATTGGAGTAGCCGTAGGGCGCCGCCACCATGCCGGTCATCGGCACCCACGCAGAACCGCTCCAGCGCCACCGTCCATCCGGCGACAGGGTGCTGACCCACCTCTGGCCGTCCCAGTAGTACAGCCCGTCGTCCGACATCTTCGGGTCGGCCATCTGCTTACTTTATGTCCGTGAAGGCCGATCTCATCCTTGCTCGCGGTCGCGTGCGCACGCTTGGGCGCGGCGGCCTCGCCGTCCACAGCCACATGGCGATCGCAGGCGGCAGGGTGCTGGCGGTCGGCGCCAATGAGGTCATGGGGCTGAGGGGTACCCGCACGCGCGTCATCGACCTCGACGGCGCCGCGGTCCTGCCCGGCTTCAACGACGCGCACGCCCACGTCGTCTACTACGGCCTGACACGGTTCGGAGCCGACCTCAACGGCGTGCGCAGCGTCGACGAGATCGTGGCTCGGTTGCGCGCCCATGGCCGGCAGCTGAAGCCGGGCGATTGGCAGCAGGGTATGGGTTTTCGCGCCTCCGAGCTGGAAGAGAAGCGCGCGCCGCATCGCACTGAGCTGGACCGGGCGACCCATCATCGGCCCGCGTTCATCGACGAGCGGGGCGGCCACTCTCGCATCGCGAATTCCGCGGCCCTGGCAGTCGCGGGCATCACCGACGCGATGAAGGACCCGCCCGGCGGTCGCATCGGCCGCGACACAGACGGGACGCCCAACGGACTCCTGCTCGAGTCCGCCATGCGCCTCGTCGCCGATGTGCAGCCACCCACGCCCATCGGCCGGCGCATGCAGGGGATCATGAAGGCGCAGCGCCTGCTGATTTCGCGCGGCGTGACTTCGGTGGGCGCCGCTGTCAACCGTGGATTCGCGGACGACCTCCGCGCCTACGAGATGCTCGCCGAGCGCGGACGGCTGCGCATGCGGGTCAACGAGTTTCTCTCGTGGGAGCTCCTCGAGGCGGCCGCCGGTTTGGGGGTGAGGGCGGGGTTCGGCGGTGCCATGGTGCGCGCGGGGCCGATCAAGGTCTTCGTCGATGGCGGGATCGACCGCCTGGCGACGCGTTCTGGCAAGGCCGTCTGGCGGACGCGCCCGGCCGACCTTCGCGAGCTCGTAGGCACCGCCTCCCGCGCGGGCCTTCAGGTCGCCGCCCACGCGATCGGCGACGGGGCGATCGCGGCGATGTGCGACGCGGTCGAGGCTGCCGGCGCGGGGACGCTGCGCCATCGCGTCGAGCATTGCACGATCTGCCCGCCAGACCTTCAGCACCGCCTCGCGCAGCTGGGCATGGTTGCGGTCATGCAGCCGATGGCCGTGCGTTTCGCGCGCGATTTTCCATCCGCGGCGTTCCCGGCCCACGTGCGCTGGCACCTGGCCGCGCACGGTCCTCTCCTCCGAGCCGGCGTCCCCGTCGCGTTCAGCTCCGACCTACCTGTGGTGTCCGACCCCAATCCGTGGCCCGGTATCCGCGCGGCGGTTGAAGATCGGATCAACGGCATCACAGAGCTGGCCGCGCTCAGGGCGTACACCTCGGCGGGCGCCTACGCCAGCTTCGAGGAGGACGTCAAAGGGACGCTCGATCCGGGGATGCTGGCGGACCTGCAGGTGTATCGTGCCGATCCGCTCGCCCAACCCCGGGCGGCCTGGGACCGCCTCCGCCCTCGCGCGGTGATGCTCGGCGGCGTGACGGTGTTCGGCTCGTTGGGCTAGCCCGCGGGCTCGCGGGGCGACGGGTCGGGAATCGCCATCGACGGAGACTCGACCGTCGGCGGAGGCACCGCTGCAGGCGCGGCCGTTCTGCGCCGCGGGGCAGCTTTACGAACCGGGGCCTTGCGTGTCGCCGTCGCCTTCGGCGTGACGGCGGTTCGTGCCTTGCTTCGGGTTGCCGGCTTGCGCGCAGCGCGTCGGGCCGCGGCCGCGCCGGCGACGGCGGCCGCCGGCCGGGACGAAGCCGAGCGTGCCATCTGCTGCACCTGCTTGCTCAAGCCGTCCAGCCTTTTCAGCGCCTTCTCGAGGTCGACCTGACTGGCAGTCCGATCGAGGCGCGACCGGAGCTGCTTGAGCGCACCCTCCAGCGTCTTCTGGCCATCCTTGATGCTGCGGTCGATTTGCCTGCGGACGTCAGGCGGTAGGCGCCGCTCGGCCTTGCGCAGGTAGGTCCGGCCGGCCTTGACCGCCCGCTTCAGGAGCCTGGACCGCGATGAAGGACGCTTCTTCGTTGCCATGCGCAACCTCCGTAGTCACGCGGCGCGGCTGGCCATGACGCACCGCATTAGTATTGGCTCGAATGAGGAGGACGAGCTGACCGTGGCCCCCGAGAGACACCTTATCAAGAAGTATGCGAACCGCAAGCTCTACGACACGCAGAGAAGCCGCTACATAACACTCGAAGGAATTGCCGACCTCGTGCGCGACGGTCACGAGATCGAGGTCGTGGACCGCGACACCGGGCAGGACCTGACCCAGGTGGTCCTTTCGCAGCTGGTGCTTTCCGCAGAGAAGCGCGGACCGGCGCGATTGGTCGATGTCGGGGCGGACGCGATTCACGACCGGGGCCAGGCCTTGATGGACTATGTGCGCAAGACCCTCAACGTGCCAGGTGACATCGTCAACCAGGTCGAACGGCGCCGCAGCGACCTCGAAGGGATGGTCGACGAGGCGATCGAACGCGCGCTGAGGAGGCTGCGCATCCCCAGCCGCCACGACATCGAAGCCATGAACGCACGCATCGACAAGCTGTCAGCGGAGATGGGGAAATCGGATTCCGGCGCTGGCTCAAAGTCCCGGTCGCGTAAGCATCGCAACTAGGCGTTAGTCGGACCACGTGGAGCCTTAGGCCGGATTCATTCCGGCCGTCGCCTGGCGTGCACCTTCCAAGCGCCGCCGCGCGTGGCCGAGGAGTAGAGGGATTCCGTAAGGGAGGGCATCTGCCCTCCCTTACGTTCTAAGTCCCGACCGCGTAAACGTAAGGCCGCTCGGTGACCACCGACCGAATCTCCACGTCCGACTCGACCCGGTAGTTCGCCTGGCGCACGCGCCGGTCGCTGCGCATCTGCTGCGTCATGAGATCGGCGGCCTCACCAAGACGATTGGCATCCCCGATGACTGAGATCGTCCATGGCGGCGGCACCAGAACGCCGTCGATGGTGACGCCGCCCTGTGTCTGTGCGATGACAACTCCCATCACCACACGATGGTCGTTGACC
>DATINX010000237.1:0-6560 GCA_035473835.1 Candidatus Dormiibacterota bacterium
CAAGAACGTGGGTGGCGGGCGCATCCCGATCATCAACTACACGGGCGGGACCGAGATCTCGGGCGGCATCCTGTGCGGAAATGTCATCACGCACCTGCGGCCGTGCTCGTTCGCCGGCCCGCTGCCGGGCATGGCCGCGGACGTCGTCGACGCCGACGGACGCTCGGTCAGGGGCGAAGTCGGCGAGCTCGTCATCCGCAACCCCTGGCCGGGCATGACGCGCGGCTTCTGGGGCGATCGACAGCGCTATCTCGACACTTACTGGAGCCGGTTCCCCGACGTGTGGCTGCACGGGGACTGGGCGTACGTCGATCCCGAAGACGGCTTGTGGTACGTGCTGGGCCGCTCCGACGACACCATCAAGATCGCCGGCAAGCGCCTGGGCCCGGCCGAGGTCGAGTCGGTCCTGGTCGGACATCCGGCAGTGGCGGAAGCGGCCGCGATCGGCGTTCCGGACGAGCTCAAGGGCGAGGTGCTCGTCTGCTTCGTCATCCTCCGCCCGGGCCGACAAGCCTCCACCGAGCTGTCCGCAGAGCTTCAGGACCTCGTCGCGGCGGCGCTGGGCAAGCCGCTGCGGCCCAAGGCTGTCCATCTCGTGAGCGACCTGCCGCGCACCCGCAACGCGAAGATCCTGCGCCGCGTGGTGCGCTCCGTCTACACGGGGAAAGACCCCGGTGACCTCTCTTCGCTCGAGAACCCGAGCGCGCTCGCGGCGATCGGCGCGACTAGAGAATGACCCGACTCGGCGGCGGGGCGCTCAAAAGCTGAGGACTTTCTCCGCGTTCATGGTGAGCCGCACGAGGTCGGGCGGCGTGATGAAAGAGGAATTGGGGGTCATCATCGACTGCAAGACCCCACGGGCCTCAGCACAGCCTTTTCAAACGTAGAAGGCGACGTTCTGCTCCAGGCACTTGTCCAGCAGGTCTCGCAGCGGCGGCACGCCCTGGCCGTAGACATTCGCGATGATGTCGGGCTTGAGGAGCTCGGTCGCGTCCCCCGCCAGCGCCACCGCCACCTCGACCCCCGCCGGTGCAGCGCCGTTGACCGCGATATGGAACGGGATGCTTGCGCGCGTCGGATCCGTCGATCCAGTCGAGGCGACGATGAGCAGGCCGGGCACGCGGCCCATTATCTGCCGTTGAAGCAGGCCGCGCACCTCGAGTGAGACTGACGCGCAAGGACTGGGTCAGGTTGCTCCTGCTGTGGCTTGGCGGGATCGACCTGCGTTTGACCATGCTCGCCGTGCCGCCCTTGATCCCGCAGATTCACCACGCCCTCCACCTCGACGAGACGGGAGTCGGCGCGCTCGTGTCACTGCCCGTGCTCCTGCTCGCCACAGCCGCGGTGCCAGGATCCCTTCTCATCGCCAAGCTCGGCGTGCGAGGCGCCCTCATCGTTGGTCTGGGGTTCGTAGCCGTGTTCGGGGCCTTGCGCGGCGTGGGGCCGAGCGTGCCAGTCCTTTTCACCTCGACCTTCTTGATGGGGGTCGGCATCGCCGTGAGCCAGCCTGCGTTTCCGACCCTGGTCCGTGACTGGTTTCCAAGGCGCATTGCCGTCGCGACCGCCGTCTACAGCAACGGCATTCTCATCGGCGAGACCATCCCCACCGTTCTGACGAATCCGGTGGGCGTGCTGCCTCTCGCCCGCGGCGACTGGCGCTGGGCGATCGCGATGTGGTCGGTGGTGGTCGTGATCTCGGGAGTCGGGATCGTTCTCGCGGCGCCGCGGCGTGGGCCGAGGCCCGCGATACCGACGCGATGGTGGCCGTCATGGCGCGAGTCGCAAACCGTTCGCATCGGGGTCGTGATGGGGATGGCGTCCGCGGTCTATTTCGCGACCAACGCATACATCCCCGACTTCCTCGACCAGACCGGCCGCCACCAGCTCATCTCACCCATGCTGGCCGCCTTCAACGGCGCCCAGCTGCTGACCGCCCCGGTAGTCGCCGTCTGGGACCGCCTGCTGACCGGTCGTGTCGGTTTCATCGGATCATCGGCGCTGATGGCCGTGGCCCAGGTCGGCATCATCGTGACCCCGGGTCCCGCCATTCTTCTTTGGGCGCTCGTGCTTGGCTTCGCTGCCGCTCTGGCATTCATCGTCGTCCTCACCATGCCGCCGCGGCTGGCCGCCCCGGGCGATGTCCACCGCATGAGCGCGGCCGTGTTCACCCTTCAGTACGCGACGGCGTTCCTGCTGCCGCTCGTGGCGGGCGCAGTCTGGGACGCGACCGGCCGGGCCGTGCTTGCCTTCGTGCCCGGCATCATCGCGGCGCTGTTGATGGGCTGGCTGGCGCTGCCCTTGCGAATTCCGAGCAGCGCCCAGCCTGCCGCCACGACCTGATCCGCCTCCGAGCTATCGGGCTATTGGCTTACGGGAAGATGCCGTGACTGAAGTCGGTGATGATCTCGTTCGCCGCACGGGCACCTTCCTCCGCGGCGCCTTCCATGAAGCCCTGGAAGTTGGTCGAGCAGTGCTCGCCGGCGAAGTGGCACTTGCCACTTGTGATGTTGGGCTGGCGGGCACCCTCATAACCGCTGAAGAGCGTGTACTGGCCCACCTTCCAGTAGGAGTAGGAGCCCAGAAGGAATGGGTTGGTGCGCGGGACGTCGAGGGTTGCGCGACCGTTCCAGAGCGCCGAGATGCCAGGGAAGACGGGTTCTATCTGCGTCAGGAACGTCTCCGCGAACCCATGCACAACCGCCGGATCGTTCGGGTTGCCGCTGAAAGAAGCAAGCGGTACGCCTCCGCCGGTGTAGTCGACCATGATCCCTTCGTCGCCATTCTGAGCGCGCGTTACGTGCCATCCATTCTGGTAACCGGTGTCGGCGTAGCTGGTCCCGGTGCTGATTCCCCATGGTCCTGGGCTGTCCCAGAGGCGGCTGCTGAACTGCAGTTGAAGCTTGCAGTTCTTGCCGTAGCCCAGCTGCTGGATCGCCGTTTGCTTGAGCGCCGTGAGACCGGCGGCGCGGAATGCGGCGTCAGAGGTGAGGATGGTTCGCAGCACCGAGAACGGGATGGCCATGATCACCCTATCGACGACGACGTCGATGATGCCTTCAGGTGCCGAGAACGTCAGCTTGTAGGAATTGTCCGAGTTGTGGACGATGCCGGTCAGCTTGTTGTTCAGCTTGACCGTGCCCGGGCGCAGCGCCCCGGCGACAGCCTTCGGGAGCCGCTCATTGCCGCCGACGATGTGGAAGCGCTCGTCCGAGGCGCCGAAGACGTTGAAGCCGTTGCTCAGCGGCGGGTTGTAGAGCAGGTAGACGATGTTGAGTGCGCTCTGGTCCGTGGTGACGTTGCCGTACTCGATGTTGTAGGCGACGTCGAGCAGCTTGCCCAGCCTCGAACCGTGGCCACCCGGGACTCGGCTCTCGATCCACTGATATAGGCTCATGTGGTCGAGGTCGACTCCGGCCTCGGTGAAGCTGTTGTATGTGGTCGGGAATGGTGCCGCGTTGTTGTCGGCCCTGAGGCGCTTGAAGACCGGCGTGAAGTCGGACGTCGCCTGGGAGAACGGGTAGTAGTGATTGCCGAAGAAGTACGTCTCGACCGAGTTGGGCGGCTCGGCAGCGTGAAGGTCGACTGTGGGTAGGTTGAACCGCGACGCGAGGCCGAGGATGGATGTGTGTCCCGAGTCGATCAGCTCGCCGCAGTGCTCGGTGGTCTGGCCGTCCAGCCACGACGTCGTGTCCGAATGCATGCGCCCGCCGACGCGGTTGGAGGCTTCGTACACGGTCGAGGCGATGCCGGCGTCCTGCAGTGTCAAAGCGGCGTTCAGCCCCGAGATACCGCCGCCGATGATGGCGATGCGTGAGGTTGCCGCGTAAGCGGGCAGGCGGCCGGAGATGGCCAACGCGCCGACCGCAGCGCCTGTGCCCTTCAGGAAATCTCGACGAGTCGGACGGTGATGGCGCCGCTCCTGCTGGACCTCCTCCACCGGGCGGCCCGATTGCCGGGCCTCCTTGAAGTCCTGGACGAGGCCCTCGAACAGTTGCAACAGGGGCGTGCGCGCCATGGATACCCTCCTTGAGCACGGTTGGCAGGGATGGTCGATGAATGCTGGGGGCAGTGCGGCGCGGTTGAGATCCCCGACAACCGTGCCGAATCGCATCGACCATACCCGATGGCGTTTTGAGAACACAAGCCGTTAAGTCAGATTGCGTTGGGGTTGGGGGTGGATGGAGCGGGCGGCCGGTCTCGATCCGGTTACCTCAACCTTGGGAAGGTTGCGCTCTACCAGGTGAGCTACGCCCGCTCGGCGGCTTCGATTCTAGGGGGCCGGTGCCACGCTACGTTTTCTCGACCACTCCTTCGGATTCCGGGGCCGCCACCGCGACGACCGACCGCACCAGCTTCGAATACTCGTCCACCAGCTCCGCCGCCCGAACCGGGTCCAGCGTCGATGCGATGATGTGATACTCGGGTCGGTCCGCGTCCGGCACCACCAGGACCCAGCCCCCATCGACGAACACCTTCACACCGTCGGTGAGGTCGACGCGGTCCCGGAGGTGCTTCTCCATCATCGCGCGCATCACGCGGCCCTTGATCTCCCAAGGGCAGAACTCCACCCTCCGCCTGTACGCAACTGACGGGATGCGCCGCTTCAGCGCGCCGATCGACGTGCTGGTCTGAGCCAGGAGCTCGAGGACGCGGACTGCCGTGAAGACGGCGTCGAACGCGACCGCAAAGTCCGGCCAGCAGTAGCCGCCGGCGCCGTCCGATGCAAGCACCGTGTCCGCATGCAGGGCGGCGCGAAGCACCGCGCCAGGCGTGAGCTTCGTGGGCACGAAACGGCTCTGCATCGCCTCCGCGATCATCGAGAACGCCACCGAAGACGAGGCCGGCCCGAGCAGCATCCCCGGCTTCACCGTCAACGCGAGCTCGGCCAGCACGGCGAACGCGGTGTCGTGGTCGAGCACCTCGCCCGTCTCGTCGACCAGGAAGCAGCGCTCGCCGGGCGAGTCGACAAAGATGCCGACCTTCGCCTTCACCGCCGCCGTGATGACGCCTATCTCCTGCAGGTGAGCGCGAAACGTTGCCTCGTCCTGCTCCACGACGATCTCGGCCGGCGAGGCGTTGAGCGGGATGACGGTGCAGTTCATCTCCTGCAGCACCCGTGGGAGGATCATCGCCGCGGCGCCGTTGTTGTAGTCGATGACGACCTTCGAGGCAGCACCCCGCACGACCTCGAGGTCGATCTTCGCGAGCATGTCCTCGATGTAGCGGTCGGTCTGGCCGTCGCGCCGCTCGATTCGCCCCATCTCGTAATGCAGCACGCGACGGATGTCTTCGCGGAAATAGAGACTCTCGAGCTTGCGTTCGGTGCGGCTGTCGATGTCGAGGCCGTGATCGTCGAACAGGCGGATGTCCACGGAACGCGGGTCGACCGGAGACGTTTGCACATGCAGGGCCGACACGTGGTTGTGGCGAGCCCAGTAACGCGCGACGGGCGCCGGCAGCACCGAGAGGTCTGTGACGTCGGCGCCCGACGAGATGAGGCCTGACTGAAGCGCACGATGGATCATGCGGGCCGCCCGCGTGTAGTCGCGCGAGATCGCGATCTCCGTACCCTTGGCGCTCAGCGCACCCACCGCCGCTCCGAGCCGCGACGCGAACTCAGGTGTGAACTCCACGTTTGTGAGCCCGGTCAAGCCGTACGACGAGAACAGCCCGCGCTTCCACGACCCCGCCCAGATGATCGAGTCGTGCACGACCGCCCCCGGCTCGACCTCCTTGTTGGGCCAGATACGCACGTTGGCGTTGACGGTCACGCCCTGCCCCAGCACCACCTCGCTGCCGATGACGGTGCCCTCTTCGAGCAGGCATCCGTTCTTGACCGTCACCGAGCGGCACACCACGGCGCCGCGCAGCCTCGCGTTGAGGCCGATGTACGTGTGGTCCCACAGGATCGAGTTGGAGACCTTCGCGCCCGAGTCGATCGTGGTGTAGCCGCCGATGACGCAGGGCCCATTCACCCACGCGCCCGAGCGAACCTTCGCGCCCGCGCAGATCAGCGCCGGGCCGTCGAGGCGCGCACCCTCGGCGACGTCCGCCTCCTCGTGGATCCAGATCCCGTCGCTTCTGCGCACTGCGGGGATCTCGACCTTGACCCGGCCCTCGAGACAGTCGAAGTTCGCCTTCACGTAAGCGGCATGGTTACCGACGTCCTCCCAGTACCCCGACGTGACCCACCCGAAGACCGGCTCGCCCTGCTTGAGCAGCTTGGGAAAGACGTCTCCAGACCAGTCCGTCGGCTCGCCGGGCCGGAAAAAGTCGAAAACCGCCGGATCGAGCACGTAGATGCCGGTGTTGGCGAGGTCGGAGATCACCTCGCCCCAGCTCGGCTTCTCGATGAACCTCTGCACGGCACCGCCCTCGTCGACGACCACGACCCCGTATTCGAGGGGGTTGGGCACAGGCTTGAGCACGATCGTGGCCAGCGCCCGGCGCTCGCGGTGGAAGCGGACCGCCGCCCCCAGGTCGATGTCCGTCAGGGCGTCGCCTGAGATGACGACAAATGGTTCGGTTAGCTGCTGGCGCGCGAGCATGACCGAGCCGGC
>DATINX010000238.1:0-7307 GCA_035473835.1 Candidatus Dormiibacterota bacterium
GGCCGGGCTCTTGCCGGGGCCTCAGGTCGAGTGTTCGCGATGCTCCCGGAACAGCATCACCCGGCACGTCGCGTTCTTCAGCACATACGGCACCGTTTTCCCCAGGTTGAACTCCCCGAACCGCCGCTTGTACGGCAGGCCCATCACGATCAGGTCCGCCCCCCACTCCACCGCCTCGTCCACCAAGGCCGGCCCCGTGTCTCGTGCCTGCACCAGCTCCGTCTCGACGGGCAGCCCCGATTCGTTGGCGAGCTGCTCGACCTCGTCCAGGATCTTCTCTCCCCGCTCGACCACCTCGTCCAGTACCGCGCCGAGCGGCAGCGAGCGGTTGACCTCGATGATGTGCACGCCGTAGATCCGCCCGGCCGTCGGATCGGTCATGCGGCACGCCAGCCGGACCGTCTCAGCGTCGATACCCTGGCCGCCTACCGCCACCAGCACCTTCTTGGCCGTCGGTGGATGGGAGTGATCGGTCATCAGTGCTGAGGCCCACGGCGAACGCGCCTGATCAGGACGTACGTCCCAAACCCGAAGCACAGCAGAGCTGTCACAACGGCGATCCCTTCGGCAACCGGATCAAGGCCACGATGGGCCGACAGGTAGAAGACCACCCAGGCACCTATGCCGAGTGCCAACACACCCATGAAAGTGAACGGGAAGCGCACCGGCCGAATCCTAGCAAGAGCCCTAGCGGGACGCCGCGGTGGCCTCCCTATAATCAACGGGCTTTGAAGGTCCTGATCGTCGGTTGCGGACGCGTCGGCTCCCAGGTCGCGGCCGACATGGACAGGACCGGACACGAGGTTGTCATCATCGACCGCGATCCCAATCAGTTCTCCCGCGCAGCCTCTCGCGGCGTGCTGACCAACGACTTCAAGGGCAACCAGGTCGTCGGCAATGGCACCGACGCCGACGTCCTCCGCCGCGCGGGCGTCGAGGATGCTGACGGATTCGTTGCGGTCACCGAAGGCGACAATCGCAACATCATGGCTTCGCAAATCGCCAAGCACATCTTCAAGGTGCCGCGGGTCGTCTGCCGCATCTACGATCCCGAGCGCGCCGACGCTTACGAAAAGCTCGGCCTGCATACGATCTGCCCTACGCTCGAAGGCGCGAAGCACATCGAGAAGTCCCTGTTGGAGGGATGACGCGATGTACGTAATCGTCGTTGGAGGCGGAACGGTCGGTTACTACATGTCGCGCGATCTCTTGGAGCGTGGCCACGAGGTGACGCTCATCGAACGAGACGGCCGTCGCGCTGATTGGCTGGAGACGCAGCTCGGCAGCATCGTCATGCGTGGTGATGGCTGCGAGGTGAAGTTCCTATCGCAAACGGGAATCGAGCGAGCGGACGCAATCGTCGCGGTCACGGCGGATGACGAAGACAACCTCGTCGCCCTGCAGGTCGCAAAGCGCCACTTCAACGTCAAGAAAACCGTGGCTCGCGTCAACAATCCATCCAATGTCGAGATCTTCAAAGCACTCGGCGTCGACGAGGCGGTGTCCGCAACTGAGGTGCTGCTCGGAGCGCTCGAGCCCCCGATCACTACCTAGACAAATAAAAAGGACCGCTCACGGCGAGCGGTCCCTATCGAAGTCTGATCAGACAGTAGACTTGCCGATCTTGTAGATCTTGGTGCCGCAGTTAGGGCATGTGCCCACAGTTGCCGGCTTGCCATTCTTCATCGTGATCGGCTGAGGGTCCTTCATTTCGACCTTGCGCTTGTCCTTCAAACAGTAGCCTTCCACTATTCACCATCCTCGGTAGAAATCCGTTTCGGGAGCGGGGACTCGCCCATTCTAGGGGTCGGTCTTACCCTGATTCAACCCCAATTCAACCTGAATTCAGCTCGATCGTGCGCGAAGCGCAACAAATCGACCCCAAACAGGGGTTGATGGACCTATGTTTTGTGCGCGTGAAAGGCGTCGTCGAAAGCAGCGCGCGCGGCGTCCCCGAACAAAACGAATCGCACCTCCTCCGGCTGCCAACCAGCAGCAATCGCGCGATCCAAACACTCAGCCATGGTGCGTGCGCATTCATCCATGGGAAAGCCCGCGATTCCGGTACCGACTGCCGGCACGGCAATCGTTCGCACGCCGTGTTCGCGGGCGAGACGAAAGGCGTGATCCATCGATGAACGAAGCGAGTTGGCTGTGGTGGCTCCGCCCAACCGCATGCTCGCTGCGTGAATGACATGACGCGCAGGCAGATCGCCACCACCGGTGATTGCCGCTTCTCCCACTCCTATCGGCCCGTGCCTATCGCACTCGCGTTGAATCGCTGATCCGCCGCGGCGCCGAATGGCGCCGGCGACTCCTCCGCCGAGCTGCAGGTCATTGTTGGCCGCATTGACGATGGCATCGACGCGCTGCTCCACGAGGTCGCCGGCGATGATCACAACGCGCGGTGGAGACATTCCTCGACCTCCTTCACGCGCACATCAAGTTCTTTGCGCGTGGCTCTGGCGATGCCCTTGACACCGACCGACGAGATTGTGATCGATGCGCACGCAACGCCCCACACGAGCGCATCCACGAGTCCTGCGGGCGCGCCGCCGGTGCTCAACCAGCGGGCAAGCATTCCGCCCGCCAACGCGTCGCCTGCACCGGTGGTGTCCACGACGGGATGGCTCGTCAATGCCGGAATCCGAATGACCCCGCCCTCAGTGCACGCGGCCAGACCGAGTGCTCCCATCTTCACGACGAGGCCTTGCAGCCACCACCGCCGGCGGAATTCGTCCGGATCCTTGCCGCCGAGCGCCGCAAACTCCTCTTCGTTGCAGAAGAACCAGTTGGCCCTCGCCAGGACATCGCGCGCTTCAGGAGGCTGTGAGTGAACGTACGACAGCATGGCGTCGGCAGCAAGGAGCTGCGCGCTGCCCAGCATTCCCATGATCTGTGCCTGCCGGTCTGGCCGCATCGAGCCCACGAAAGCCCAGCCGTAGAAATCCGCGGGCACGGACGGCGACCAGCTGTCGTAAATGCTGTCGCTGTTGCCGAGATCGATATTGCGCCCATGCTCCTGATGCGCGCGCCAGCGATACGTCGGCGCGTCGAGGATCTGCAGCAGCCCGGTGTCGATGCGGCGGCCGCTGAGTGCCTGGGCCAGGCGCTTGGCACCGTCGCCGCCGACAGGCGCGAGCAGCTTGACTGGAACGATCAGGCTCGCCGCCAGCGCGAAGTAAACAGCTGATCCCCCGAGCGCTTCCTCAACCCTGCCAAACGGACCATCGCGAGTGTCCAACGCAACCGAGCCGGCCACCAGCAGCTCGGTCGCGACTGCGGTCACGCGCGGCGACCGGTCCCGCTTTTCGCGGTGATCACGTGCTTTGCGCTTCTGAGCTTGGCAAGAAAATCGTCGACTCCCGCATAGCTCTCCATTTCCATCCAGGTTCGCCCCAGCTCGAACGTCGAGTGCGCGTCGGATCCCGTGGCCGTGACCTTGTCGAGGTCGGCTGCAATTCTCGCCGCGGCCGCATTGGCGGCCGGCTCGCACCATGGGTTGTGAACCTCAATGATGTCGATGCGGTCCGCGAGCTCAACCATCCGGTCCGCACTGTAGTGGGATCGGTTGCGATCGAACGGATGCGGGATGTAAGTGAGCCCGCCCATCTCGTGCACCAGGTCCATAACCTCTTCCGGCCGAAGGAAAGGCGGGAGCCGCCGGCTGATGAACAATCCGATGAGCTCGCCTTCCCGCGTCTTCGCCTCCTCACCGACGATGGCAAGCTCGGGAGCGATGCGTGCGAGCTCGAGCGCGCCCTCGACACTGTTGTGGTCGGTGAGCGCAATGCGTTCGAGTCCACATTCGCGACTGCGCGCGATCAACGCCTCGAGCGTGGTCCGGCTGTCGTGAGAATAACGAGAATGAAGGTGAAGGTCTACCCGCACCGCGTCTGGCGGCTCGCTCAGCTTGCTTAGAAGGCGGCTTCCGCTAGCTGGCGCTCGCGCGCCCTTGCGAAGAGTGGAATGACCTCTGCCGGGCCTCGGCTGCGGCACGCCTGCTCCATCAACGCGGCCTGCGCGTCGTAGATGATCTCCATTACCTGTTCGGGTCGACGCTCGCGGCCAAGACGTCCGGGCAGCTCCGGATGCGCGCTGCGAAGCACCACCATCAGCCGCGCCACCAACCATCCGGGAACGATGCGAATCTCCTGGACGAGGCATTCTTCAACCCAGAACAGAAGCTCATCGGATTCCTGCAGCAATCGGCGTGGAGTCATCGCGCGTCTGCGCCTGCGATGCCAGCGAAGATCGCGCTGCTGTTCCTCAATGGTCTCCTGGAGCATGACTTCCAACCCACTATATCAGCGGGTCGCGGCATTGCTGGTGGCTTTGGATTTCGCGGGATAGCAGAGCGTTCTCCACCCACCCGCTGCAGGTATGAGATGCACCTCGCGATCGAACGACCACTCCCTCCACTGATGCTTCACGCGATAGCGCATCACCATCTGGGCAACGTTCTGATACGTACGCTGATGCACTCGATCCGTCCAACCCTGGAGCACGCTCACGCTGATCACCTGCATATCGAGGAGCTCGGTGTCGTCAAGCCGAGGCATCTCCTTGATGAACGTTTCGCGTCCACCCCAAGCGCGCTGAGCATCCTCGGCGACCATCTCCCACATCTCGTCGAATCGCCCCTCGACCTGCAGTTTCATGAAACGCATCTCGAACGTGGCCGGAGCGATAGACGTCGGCGGCGCCAGCCCCGTCGGTTCGTCGGCTGGCGTGAGCGCCCTCCGGCCGCCTATTGCCGCGCTCGTCATCGAGTTCTCGTCGAAGTCGTCGAAATCTTCTGACGGCCCCGGCGAGAACCAGCCCACCAGGCGGGCGAGGGCAGCCTCAACGGCTGGCCAGCGTCGCAGTGGGTGCAAAAGGCTATTGACCATTGGCGCTAGATGTTGTGTTATTTCCACAGACTGTATACAAAATGTGGATGACTCGCAACCACATGTCTAGAAACGCGTGTCGCAGGCGCCGGCCTGAAGGTCGCGTGCAACGGCGTGCGGGCTGCGGTCGAACCAGCCGGCACGGTCTGAGCTGGCGGGTTCCTGTGCGGGCCCGGCACCGATGATCCGTATCGGCGTCGGGGCTTGGCGTGTTGCTCCGCGGACTCAGCCCTTGGCCAATCGCCGCACGATCGCCGCCACCTCGTCAAGTGGAACGCCGACAGGGCAAGCCGCTGCCGCGGCCTTGAGATCCGGCGTATCTCCTTCGACGTCAGAGCCTGCTTCTTCCAGCCGCGCGTACAGACGCATATAGGACGACGCCAGGTCTGGAAGTCGAATCTTGCCGGCGCGGCCCGCAGCCAGTGCGCACAGCCCGCAGTTGATGCATCCGATGAGCTGCGGATGCCGCTCGCGTTCTTCCGGTAACAAGGGTCTGATGCCGTCGGGCGCGTAGGTTTCGAGCAGCTGCGCGAGTTGCGAGCGCTGACGCGTCAGGCGCCGGCGTGTGAGGTGGACTCCATAAGCAAACGCGAGCTTTGCGAGCGAGTCAGCGCGCGCCATCAGCAGCGCAGTCCCCGATGAGCACCCACAGCAAGCTCTTCCTGCGCCCATCCCGAACGACCCAGGATCGGCGCGCGTCCCAGCCACGCGCCGCGAAGGAACTCACGCGCGGCATCGAACCGCTGCGACGCACTCCACCCCAGCTCGCCGCCGATCACACCCGCGGCTCGGATCACGCAGGCGGCCCCCGCGCACGGACCGGCCGACAACCCCACGCGGCGAAACGCGTCGGCCAGCGTGCGGACCTGCTCATGACGAGCCGCGTGCACGAGCTCGGCCTCTGTGAGCGGCTCGCAGTGGCAAACCATACGGCCCGGGCGCGCGCCGCCCAAAACGTCGGCCGCGTTCGATCCGTGGCGCGTCTGCAGCTTCATCGCGGCGAGAGCCGGAATTCCGAATCGACGGCCGAGCTCGTCGGCGGGCTCGAGCTCGGACTCGTTGCCGGGAAGGGGCCGGGTCGCAGTGACGGACGCCGCCTGGTGGCCTAGCTTGCGGCACACTACGTCGGCTGTCTGCTCCGCCATCAGGCGGTACATCGACAGCTTGCCGCCGGCGATGGTGACGAAGCCGTCAGCGCCGTCGCCAGAGTGATCGATGATCTCGTATCGGCGTGAGAGCTCGTCCTCGTAGCGCCGCCATTTGTGCAGGGTCGGGCGCACACCGGTCGTCGTTCGCACCGGGCGGTAGGCGCGTATCGACGGAAAGACGCGCTCGAAGGCCTGCAGCAGGTAGTCGACCTCGTCCTCGAGCACGTCGACCGAGTCGAGATCGCCGTAGAAATCGTCGTCGGTGGTGCCCAGCAATGTGAATCCGGCGTGCGACACCATCAGCAGGTCCCGGCCGTCGATCGACTCCGCGCTGATCGAGAAGTTTGAGATGCGGTGGGGATACACGATGTGGATCCCCTTTGCCGGCCGCAGCTGCACGCTGGCGCCTGCCATGCGGCTGACCTCTGGCACCCACGGCCCAGCGGCGTTGACGACGACGCGGGCCCGGGCCTCCGACATCCCGCCGTCGGATCCGCGATAGCGAACCCCGATCACCTTGCCGCCATCGCGCAGCAGGTCGACCACGCGAGTGTGGTTGAGGGCGCGCGCTCCGTGCGCGATCGCGTCCTGGACGTTGGCGAAGACGAGGCGGTATGGATCGACGCCCCACTCCTCCATCGTCACGGCGCCGATCACATCGGGTGAGAGGCCCGGTTCCGCCTGCCGGGCCTCTTCCGCGGTAAGGCGGACGTGAGGATGTGCTTTCTTGAGCGGCTGGAAGCGGTCGTAGACCTCCATCGCCGTCTCCATCCGCTCGATGTTGTTCTTGTCGTGAGGGAGCACCGGGATGATGAAGACGACTCGGTAGACCATGTTGCGCGCCATCGAGACGATGTAGCCGGCGTCCTGGGTGGACAGACGAGTGGTGTTCCAGTCGAACTCGAGGTACCGCGGCCCGCCGTGGATCATCCAGCTCGAGCTGCCCGTGGTCCCGCCACCCCAGTCACCTTTCTCGAGGAGCAGCACCGACAGCCCGCGCAGCGACAGGTCGCGCGCGATCCCCGCTCCGGTCACGCCGCCGCCGATCACGCAGACGTCGTGAGCGCTCGGGGCGCTCAAAAGATGCTCACGCGCCGAAGCTTAGCCCCGCCGTCCCTTCCGATCAGCTCGCGGCTTCGTGCTGCTTCTGGAACTCTTCGATGATCGCCTTCGCGAGGTGCGCAGGCATCTCGTCGTAGTGCGAGAACTTCTTGTTGAAGCTCCCGCGTCCCTGCGTGATCGAGCGAAGGTCGAGCGCGAATCGCAG
>DATINX010000239.1:0-10025 GCA_035473835.1 Candidatus Dormiibacterota bacterium
GCCTGCGCGATCGCGTTCTCGATGCGGTGCCGCGCCAGCGGATATTCCGTGCGTACGTAGAGGTAGCCGTGCTCGCAGCGGGTGGCGATCGCCGCAATCGTCATCGCCTCGACGATCGCGAACGGGTCGCCTTCCATCAGGAACCGATCCTTGAACGTGCCGGGTTCCGACTCGTCCGCGTTGCACACGAGGTAGTGAGGGCGCACGGGAGAGTGCGCAACCGCATCCCATTTGCGACCGGTCGGAAAAGCGGCGCCTCCGCGGCCCAGGAGCTTGGCCTCGGTGACCTCGCGAATCACGCTCTCCGGCCCGATCTCGAGCGCCCGGCGCAATGCGGCATATCCCCCGGCGGCTCGGTAGCTGTCGATGCTTTCCGGATCGACTCGTCCGACTCGGCGAAGCAGGTTGGTCCCCATCACCAGCTCGGAGCTGGGAGGGTCGGCCGGCCAGCTCCCGCCGTGCAGAGCGGAAAGTATCCCGTCGAGTGATGCGGGCGCGATCCGGCCCTCCGCATGCCGGCCTCCGCCGCCGGTTCGCTCGAGCCGGACGGCCGGCGCACGGTCGCAAAGACCGAGGCACGGGCTGCGCTCCCACCTCGCGTCCGCGACGGCCCTGCCGGCGGGACCAACTTGCGTCTCCAGCTCCCGGCAGAGGTCGTCGGCGCCGGCGCACTTGCATGCGATGTCATCGCAAACGCTGACGGTGAGCGGTGGCTGCTCGTCGAGTGCGAAGCGGTCGTAGAAGCTCGCGACGCCATACGCGTCGGCCGGCGGCACGTTCAGGCGGCGGCAGACATATTCGAGGCCGCCGCGGCTGATCCAGCCGACCTCGTCCTGGAGCCCGTGCAGCGCAGGCAGCAGCTGGTCACGTTTCAAACGCAATTCGTGACCGCCGCGAGCGAGATGATCGTCCGTGGGTGTCCGCGTCCCGCCTTCCCACAGCGACTCCGGCCGGCCGAGGATCGCATCCACCGCCGCGATCTCGGCGTCGGTCGCGGGTCCCCCGCTCGTGCGGATGTCCAACTACTCGTGCACCGGCACGGGGAGCTTGTCGACCCGAATGGCGCTTGCCTTGAACTCCGCCGTGCCCGACTTAGGGTCGGTCCCATCGATCGTCAGCACGTTGGTCGCTACCTGGTCGGGAAAGTGCAGCGTCAAGAAGGCAAGGCCTGGCCGCAGGGTGGCATCGAATCGCACCGGCACCTCGATCGACCCTCGCCGGGAGCTGGCCAGAACGACCTCCCCGTCGACGATCCCCAGTCGTGCTCCGTCGGCGGGAGCCAGCAGCAGCGCCTCGCGCTGCCGGAGCGGCGAGCTGTACGCCCCGGTCTGCACGCCCGTGTTGAACGAGTCGAGGCGCCTTCCGGTGGTGAGGCGGATCGGAAACTCCTCGGTCAGCTTGTCGACGGGAGGATCGTGCTCGACGACGCTCAATGGTGCGCGGGGCCCTTCGACCGGGTCGCTCCACAAACGCGCGTGGAGGAACTGCGTGCCGGGGTGTCTCTCATCCGGGCAGGGCCACTGGATGCCGCCGAGCTCATCCAGACGGGCGTACGACATGCCCCTGTGCATCGGGGAAAGGCGGCGGCACTCGTCCCAAACGTGCTCGGCGGTCGGCTGCCCCCAGTCGACACCGAGCCGCTTCGCGATCTCGCAGATGATCTCGACGTCATCACGCGCACCTTCCGGCGGCTGCAGCGCACGGCGCACGCGCTGAACGCGCCGCTCGCTGCTGGTGACTGTCCCCTCCGATTCCGCCCACCCCGCCGCGGCAGGCAGCACCACGTGCGCGAGCTCCGCGGTCTGGGTCAGGAAGATGTCCTGCACAACGAGGTGCTCGAGACCGCTCAGCAGGCGCACGGCGCGGGTCTGGTCCGCCTCCGAGCGCGCGGGGTTCTCGCCGACGATGTACACGGCCCGCATCTCCCCGTGTTCCATCGATTCGAACATCTGGCTCAGGTGGTAGCCCCGCTTCGGCGGCACCCTCGCGTGCCACGCGCGCTCGAATCGCGCGCGTAGTGCAGGCTCTTCGAGGTCCTGGAAACCTGGCAGGCGGTTCGGGATCGCGCCCATGTCACCGCCGCCCTGCACGTTGTTCTGGCCGCGCAACGGGTTCAGCCCGCAGCCGTATCTACCGACCTTGCCGGTGAGCAGCGCGAGATTGATCAGGGCGAGCACGTTGTCGACTGCGTTGTGGTGCTCGGTGATGCCGAGCGTCCAGCAGATCATGGCCCGGTCCGCGCGCCCGTACGCATGAGCCACCTCTTTGATCGCGCTCGCAGGAACGCCTGTCTCGCTTTCCGCCCGATCCAGGGTGTAGGCCTCGACGCATCGTGCGTAGTCCTCGTAGCCGGTGGTGGCGCGCTTGATGAACGTCTCATCCGCGAGACCGGAGTGGATGATCTCGCGCGCCATAGCGTTGGCCAGGGAGATATCGCTGCCGACATCGATCCCCAACCAGAGGTCTGCCCATTCAGCCGAGCTCGTCCGGCGCGGATCGACCGCCACGAGGCGGGTCCCGTTCCGAATCCCGCGCAGGAGATGGTGAAAGAAGATGGGATGCGTTTCACGCGCGTTCGAGCCCCACAGCAGGACGAGCTCTGTGTCCTCAGCCTCGCGGTACGAAGAGGTTCCTCCCCCGGCTCCGAACGCTGTCGCCAGACCGACGACGCTCGGAGCGTGTCAAGTCCGGTTGCAGCTGTCGATGTTGTTGCTGCCCATCACCACGCGAGTGAACTTCTGCGCCATGAAGTTCATCTCGTTTGTCGTCTTCGAGCAGCTGAACATCCCGAAGGCGTTGGGTCCGATGGCCCTGGCCCTGGCAAACCCGTCGGCGGCGCGCTCGAGCGCCTCGTCCCAGGACGCGGGCCGCAAGCGGCCTCCGTCCCTCACCAGCGGTTGCGTCAGGCGAACGCTACCTGGGTCCACACCGCAAATATAGCCCCGCCCGCCGCGGCCACCGGTCGGGGTACTCTTCGCCGTTATAGAACCAGTGGGGGACATGGCCGGACCCGAACCTCGGGCCTACGAGCCGGGTTCGCGTGAAGACTTCGATCGCCTGTACCGAGACAGCTACGCGAATCTCTACAGGACGATGCTTGCGGTGCTCGGCGACCGCGCGGCGGCCGAGGACTGTACGCAGGAAGCCTTCGTGCTCGCGTTTCGAGCCTGGGGCCGATGGCGCCCGGACGCTCCTGCGGAAGCCTGGCTGCATCGGATCGCCATCAACGTCGCCGTCTCATATCAGCGCAAGGCAAGCCTTCGATCGATCGGGGCGATCCTGCTGCGGCTTGGCAGGCCCGCCGCCGGGCCGGACCCGGCTCAGGTGGCGCTCGACCGCGACCTGGCGACGGCCCTGCGGCACCTGAATCCAAAGCTGCGGGCCGCGCTCGTCCTGCGCCACTACCACGGCTACAACAATCGCGAGATCGCTGCCGCCATCGGGGTCTCCGAGCGGACGGTGAACAAGCGGCTCCGCGTGGCGGCCGGGAGGATGCGCATGCTCCTCGCCAACGAGACGTTCCCACTTCGGCACCCCGCTTCGTTGTCCTCTTCAGAGCAATCTCATGACTGATCAACTCGGCCCGCACTTCGGTCGGCGCCTTCGGTCTGGGTTGGATCGCGTCACTCCGCCCACTCCGCGGCCGGAAAATGCGCGCTTCAGCCGGTTGCCTGCCGGCCACCGCCCAGTCCTGCGCGCGAAACCCGCGCTGGCTTTTGCCACCGCCTTCGCCGCTCTGATCCTCGCGGCATCGGCCGTCGCCGGAAGTCCAGCCGCCGGTGCATGGACGCAGCGGGCGGTCTCCACCGTTGAAACGGTCGCCCACGTTGTCCAGCCCAGCCCGCAGTCTCAGGCGGTCGCTTCGCCCACGCCAAAGCCAAAGGCCGCGGTGGTGCCGGCGCCCGCCAAGGCATCCGGGCCCGTTGGCGGTTCCCCCGAGCCGTCCCACGACGAACGCGGCCACCCCTCATCGACGCCATCTCCTGAAGCGGGGCCGACACCGCCGAACGATCATCACGAGACCCCGGGCCCAACCCCCAATTCAGACCCGAGTCCGAACCCAGGAGACGGGCACGGCGGCCCGGGTCAGTCGCGATTCTCGGAATCTTGAGGTTCCGACTCAGGGCGCTCTCAGCGTTATCAGTTGTACCCCAACCTGGGGCAGCCACAGGGAGGTAATCATGCTTAAGAGTCGATTCCAGAAGCTTGGCATCGCAGGATTTGCCGCCGTCGCGGGCGTCATCCTGGTTGTCACGTCAGCCGGCGCGCACCAGTCGCATGTCACCAAGGCCGGCTTGATGCCGCTGACGGGGATAAGCTCGTCAGCCAACCAGGGCGGGACGAAGGTCGACTCTGATGCAGCCGCAGACGCTGCCGAGCTTGCGGCCAAGGTCCAGGCGGAGGCGGCGCAGAAGCTCCTCGAGCAGCAGCAGAAGGCCGCGGCGGAAGCGGCGGAAGCAGCCGCCGACGCGGCAGCGGACGCCACAGAGGTCGAAGAGACAGGCGACAACCAGACTGAGACCGGCGACCAGTCGACCGACGCCGCGGACACGGCGCCGGCAGAGGCAACGCAGGCGGCTACCTCACACGAAGGTGGCGACCACGGGTCCAAGGGCGGCGACTAACAGACCTAGACGCCATTTCCGAGGGCCGGGCGCCACGCGCCCGGCTCTTTTTTATGGGCGGTGGGTGGACACGAAATCCTTGATCCGGTCGAGCCCACGCTTGAGCTCATCCTCCGACTGCGTGTACGCAATGCGGATGAAGCCCTTGCCCGCTTCGCCGAACGCTGTGCCTGGTAGCACGGCGACGCCTGCCTCGGTCAACAGCCCGTCGGCCAGCTCGCGCTCGCCGAATCCGGTCTCCTCGATGTTCGGAAACGCGTAGAAGGCCCCCTGCGGGCGCGTGCAGCGCATGCCGGGGATTGCATTTATCCCATCGACAATCAGATCGCGGCGGTGCTCGAACACCTTCACCATCCGGTTCACCGCATGCGCCGACTCAGGCGTCGACAGCGCCTCTATCGCCGCCATCTGCGTGAAACCGGCGGCGCACGAGGACGAGTTGATCATCAGCTGATCGAACTTCGCCGCCAGCGTCCTCGGCGCGACCGCGTACCCGAGCCGCCATCCGGTCATCGCATACGACTTCGAAAGGCCGTCCATCAACACCGTGCGCTCGCGCATCCCGGGGTGCGACAGCGGTGACACGTGATGAAAGCCGTACACCAGCTGGCTGTATATCTCATCGGAGACGACGAGCAGGTCGTGCTCGTGCGCCAGCTCGCATACGAATTTGACGTCCTCCGCCGTCAGCACGCCGCCCGTCGGGTTCTGCGGCGTATTGATGATGAGCATCCGAGTCTTCGGCGTGACCTGCGAGGCGAGCTCGTCGAGGTCCATCCGGAACCCCGTCTCCTCTCGTAGCGTCACGACCTTGGGCACCCCGCCAACGAAGTTCACCTGGGAGGCGTAGGCCGGGTAACCGGGGTCGGGGAGGATCACCTCGTCGCCAGGCTCGATGCAAGACAGCAGCGTGAAAAGAAGAACGTTCTTGGAACCTGGCACCAGGACGACCTCGCCGGCGTCGACCTCCGTCTTGAGCGTCCGGCTCACGAACTCGGCGACGGCCTGCCGCGCCTCGAGGATGCCGCTCGCGGGCGTGTAGTGGGTGAAGCCATTCTGCATGGCCGAGATCCCGGCCTCGACGATGTTGTCGGGCGTCGCGAAATCGGGTTCGCCGATCTCGAGATGGACGATGTGCTTGCCGTCCGCCTCCAGCCGCCTTGCCTTGGCGAGCACCTCGAACGCGCTTTCCGTGCCGAGGCGGGACATCCGCTCCGCAAATTTGATCGTCACGCAGGAATGCTAATGCACCCCCATCAGCGCGCCGCCGTCGATGCCGATCGTCTGGCCGGTGATGAACCCCGCCTGCTTCGAGCAGATGAAAGCGCAGGTCGCCCCGAACTCTGCCGGGTCCCCCATCCGGCCCATCGGGTGGCCGGCGGCCATCTCCTTGATTCGCGCCTCGGCGTCAGCGCCGGTCATAGCCGCCATCTCGCGGATGCGGTCGGTGAGGATGGCATCCGGGGCGAGGCAGTTCACGGTTATTCGGTCGTGGGCGAGCTCCCTGGAGAGCGTCTTCGCCAGCCCCGTGACTGCTGCGCGCAGCGAGTTGGACAGCGCGATGTTCGGGATCGGCTGCCGTACTGAGATCGAAGTGATACAGACGATGCGCCCCTGGTCCGACCTCTTCAGGTGTGGCAGACCGGCCCGGATGAGCCGCACCGCGCTCATGAGCGTCAGCTGAAACGCCACCTCCCACATCTCCAGCGGAGTGGTCTGAAATGTTCCCGGGGGAGGCCCGCCGGCGTTGACGACCAGCACGTCGAGATCGGTGAAGCGGGTGATCGCCGCTTTCACTAGCGCTTCCGGGTCGCCGGGCGTCGACATGTCCGCCGCGAGCCACCCGGCGGCTTTGATCTCCTTGCCCGTCTTCTCGATGGCTATAGGGTCGCGGGACGAGATGAAGACCTCAGCCCCCTCTCCCACCAGCGCCTCCGCGCACGCGCGCCCCAGTCCCTTGCTTGCGGCCGTGACCAAAGCGTTGCGCCCCTTCAGCCCCAGGTCCATCTACCCACTCCTTCTGCTAACCGGTCGTGTTGACATACCACTGCGTCACGTACTGGAACCGATCTTCGGGCTCGATGACGCTGTTCATGTGGACACCGTGGACGCGCTGCGAGATCGCGTAGTCATAGTGGGGCGAGTAGACAAAGATCGCCGGCGCGGCATCAGCCATCTGGACCTGGAAATCAAGGTATGCGGCCAGGCGCGACGCTTGGTCGACGGCGGCGATGCCGTCCTCGAGGTCTTTGTCGATGAGGCCCCACCCGCGCCTGTAGGCGAAATTCAACGCCCCGGGATCGGCTCCTGAGTGCCACAGCAGGTTGAGGTCAGGATCGGGACCCACGTCGTAGCGGATCAACGCTGCCTGGTAGTTGTGGCCGAGCAGGTATTTCTGCACGAGGTCTGATGCCGAGACGGCCTTGACGTCGGCCTCGACGCCGATGTCGAGCCATTGCCTGGCCATCGCATCGGCGATCTCGTGATTGGGAAACGGGCTGGCGGCGACCAGCTCGAACTTGAAAGGCTTGCCGCCCTTCGTGCGGATCTTGGCTCCTGGCGCGATCACCCACCCGGCGGCTTCCAGCGCCTTTGCCGCTGCCACCGGATCATAGGGATGGCTCACCGCCGCCGATGCGGAGTAGGCCCAGTCACCGGTCGGGATCGGGCTGGGATCGGGCTCGCCGCGGCCCGAGACAACCTCGGCGAGGATGCGCTGGCGGTCGATGGCCTGAGTCAGCGCGAGGCGGACCTTCTGGTCGGCGAAGAACAGGCTGCTCAAGCCTTCCGGATTGAGGGTCACGAACGCGTTCGTGAAGGTCCGCACGTCCTGGATGTTCACGTCGGTGCGGTTCAGCAGCGCCTGTACCTCCGGTGGCTCGAGCCCCCCGACCATGTCGGCCGCACCCTGCAGCACCGCGCGGATGGCCATCTGGGGATCGGAGACCGGATATGTGCGGAGGATCAGGTGGTCGAGATACGGCTGCGGAACCGCGAATGGGTTGCGGTCCAGGGTGATGGCCAGCGAGTTGATGCCCGCGACCCTGAACGGACCGGTGCCGATGGCGCGTATTCCGCTGAAGTCGCTGGCCTGGATCTGGGCCGGCGCCATTCCATCGAAGAGGTGCTTGGCGATGATCCCGATGCGAAGTTCGTGGGCGAAGGCCGCGCTGGGCGACTTGAGCGTGAACACAACCTGGTTGGGACCACCCGGCGCCACGCCAACGTCACGCCAGAAAGTCGCGCCCGGCTGCAGATACTCAAGGTCCTGGAGGACATGAAAGGTGAAGAGGACATCGTCGGCACTGAAGGGCTGCCCGTCTGCCCACTTCACGTCGGTGCGGATGTTGAAGGTGTACGTCAGGTGGTCGGCCGATATCGTCCAATCGGAAGCAAGCATGCCGACGACGTTCTGCTCGGCGTTCACCGTGGTCAGCCCCTGGTAGATCACGCTGTTGACGTCGCGAGCGCTGTCGTCCGATGCAAACAGCGGGTTCAGGACCCCGGCCTGGCCGACCAGCGCCTCGACCGCGGTACCACCGTGTGTGGGCTTGGGCGTGGTCGCGACCGGCTGGCAGCTGGACAGGGCGAACGCCGCGAGCGTCGTCCCCAATGTCAATAGGGCGACCCTCCGGAACGGCGAAGGGGGCGCCGGGCGGCGGACTACTTCGGACGTATCCAGATGTTGGCTATGGAGCAGATCAAGAACGCGGCCACCAGAACCCACGTCGTCCAATAGACCTGCCGCTCCAGCCCGCGGCGGGTCCGGTACCCGCCGCCGAGCCCATCGCCGCCACCGCCGATGGTGCCGCCGAGCCCAGACGCCTTGGGAGTCTGGATGAGGACGCCCGCCATCAAGAGGAGGGCGACCACGGTCTCGATGATGATCAGCGCGTTCTTGATCTGTGCCATCAGTCGGTTACTTGTACCGCGCCTCGATGGCCTTCCAGTTCAACGTGTTGAACCAGGCGGCCACATAGTCGGCGCGCTTGTTCTGGTACTTGAGGTAGTACGCGTGCTCCCAGACGTCCACGCCGAAGATCGGCGTCAGGTTTTCCATGTACGGGCTGTCCTGGTTCGGATAAGACTTGACCAGCAGCTTGCCGCCTGAGTCCGCCAGCAGCCAGGCCCATCCGCTCCCGAACTGCCCCATCCCCGCCTTGGAGATCTGTTCCTTCAAAGTGTCGAAGCTGCCGAAGGTGCTGTTGATGGCATCGTCCAGCTTTCCTGATGGAGCGCCGCCTGCGTGGGGGCCCATGATGGTCCAGAAGATGGAGTGATTCGAATGGCCGCCTGCATTGTTGCGCAGGACGTTGCGGACGTCTTCCGGCACTGAGCTGATCCCGCGCAGAAGATCCTCGACCGACTTTGTGGCCAGCTCCGGGTGCTTCTCCAGAGCGCCGTTGGCGTTGTTCACGTAAGCCGCGTGATGCTTGTCGTGATGGATCTCCATAGTTCGCGCGTCGATGTGCGGCTCGAGCGCGTCGAACGGGTATGGGAGCGGCGGAAGCTCGTATGCCATGTCGTCAGGTCCCCCTTATGTCCGGGCTGTGATCTTGGTTGCGAAATCAGTCTAGCGGGGATCGGATTTTGAGCTGGCGGCCTGGTTGCGGACCGCCTCAGCGCGACGCTCGATCTCCTGGGGGTCGCCGAGGTACCTGCTCGAGCGCGGTGTGAAGTCATCGTTGAGCTCGTAAACGCGCGGCACCCCGGTTGGGATGTCGAGGTCCACCACCTGCTGGTCGGTCAGGCGGTCCAGGTGTTTGACGAGAGCCCGCAGGCTGTTGCCGTGGGCGGAGACCAGCACGCACGACTCGCGTGTCAGGTCGGGCGCGATGGCGTCGTACCAATACGGAAGCATTCGCTCCACTACGTCTCGCAGGCACTCCGCGCTGGGCAGCAGCTCTGGAGGCATGCCGGCGTATCGCGGATCGTGTGACGGATGGCGCGCGTCGGCGACCTCGAGCTCGGGCGGCCGCACGTCATAGCTCCGGCGCCAGATCTTCACCTTCTCCTCGCCAAAACGCTCCGCGGTCTGCTTCTTATTGAGCCCCTGGAGCGCGCCGTAGTGCCGCTCGTTGAGGCGCCAGGAGCGCCGGACAGGGATCCAGGTGCGGCTCATTTCGGCAAGGGCAAGATCCGCGGTCTGGATGGCGCGGATCAAGAGAGAGGTGTGGACAACGGTCGGAGCGAGGCCGGCCGCGTGCATCTGCCGCCCTGCCTCCATCGCCTCCTTGGTCCCCAGCTCGCTTAGCGACACATCGTGCCAGCCTGTGAAGAGGTTCTCGAGGTTCCATGTGCTCTGGCCATGTCGGAGGAGGACCAGGGTGCCGAGGTGGCGACTACCGATGGCGGTAGACCCCTCCCGTCACCTCGACAATCCTGGAGAACTCCTCGATC
>DATINX010000240.1:0-6917 GCA_035473835.1 Candidatus Dormiibacterota bacterium
GGCCTCGCTGAAGATCCTCCTCCCCACCGTCGGTTGCGTGTTCCCGACTCTCTGGTTGATCCTGCTTGGTCCCGCCTTGTTGGTCGCGCTCAGCATCTCGACCCGACACTAGGTCAAAAACGGGTTTGTGCGGCGCTCGTCTCCAATAGTGGTCGCGGGGCCGTGGCCGCTGTAGACGGCCAGATCGTCCGGCAATGTCAGTAACTTGCTCGTGATCCCCTCCAGCAACGCGCGGCCGTCCGAGTTGCGGAAGTCCGAGCGCCCGATCGAGCCGGCAAAGAGGGCATCTCCGGTGAACAGCGCGTTCCCGATCCTCAGCGACACGCCACCTGGGCTGTGGCCGGGTGTGTGGGCGACCGCGAACTCCAGGGACCCGGCTGCGTAGGGCACGCCTTCCACCAGGCTTTCCACGTTAGCGATGCGGGGCGCGTCCACTGCAAACTCGCGGCGGAGCGGGCGGCCATCGGTCACCACCTGGCGCTCGGCGTCGTGAACAGCCACGGGTATTGGCCCAAGCGCTTTCAAGAGCTCCGGCAAACCGGCTATGTGATCCACATCCGTATGCGTGAGCAAGATCGCCCTGACATTCGCGGCTTTCTCTTTGACCAGGTCGAGCATCAGCTGCGGCTCGAAGTTGGCGTCGATGACGACGGCGTCGCGCGTGTCCACATCCTCGACGAGGTACGAGTTGGTGCCGAACCTGCGGTCGGCGGTGGCCGTGATGCGGACGTTCAGCTCGAATCCGTCACGACGCTTCGCGCGCCACAGTGTGCACGTCCTTCACGCCCTCCAGCTTTTCCATGAGTCGCGAAAGCTGGGCCAGCGAATCGATCTCCACGGTTGCCGAGACGACCGCGCTCTTGTCGTCGTAGACGTGCACCTCGAGGGCCGACATGTTGACGCGATTCTCGGCGACGACGGTGGCGATGTCGCGCAGCAACCCCTGCCGGTCCCAGGCTTCGATCTTGATGGCGACCGGATAGATGTGCGTGGCCTCCGAGTCCCAGTCGACACCCACCACGCGCGCCTGATCCTGGGCATTGACCGCATTGATGCAGTCGGCGCGGTGCACGGTCACGCCGCGGCCGCGCGTCGTGTAACCGACGATCGCGTCGCCCGGCACCGGCTGGCAGCAGGGCGCGATCTTGGTCAGGATTCCCTTCTCCCCCCGCACCAGCACCCGCGGCGTGGGCTGCACGTTGGGGATGAGCGGGATCGCGCGCAGGTCGCCACCAGCACCGTCAGGTGTCAGCGACATGCGCATCACCACGGAGTGAGGCGAGAGGTCGCCATACCCGATGGCGGCGAGGAAGTCGTCAATGGCCGGATACCGGTGGATGCCCGCGATCTCGACCAGCTTTCCGTCGGGGAGGTCCGCCAGGCTCACCCGATGCATGCGGTGCAGCTCCTTGTCGAGGAGGTCGCGGCCCTTGGCCACATTCTCTTCGCGCCGCTGGCTCTTGTACCACTTGCGGATGCGCTCCTTGGCGGACGCGCTCTTGACGAAGTTGAGCCAGTCGCGGCTGGGCCCGTGGGGCCCCTTCGACGTCAGGATCTCGACGATCTCTCCGTTCTGCAGCTCGTAATCGAGCGGCACCATTCGCCCATTGACCTTGGCACCGATGCACCTGTGCCCGACCTCGGTGTGGATCCGATATGCGAAATCGACAGGGGTCGAGTCCGCCGGCAGGTTGAGCACGTCGCCCTTGGGGGTGAAGACGTAGACCTCGTCCTGAAACAGGTCGACCTTGACCGTGTCGAGGAACGATTCGGAATCGCCGATTTCGTTCTGCCACTCGAGCAGGCTTCGGAGCCACGACAGCTTCTGGTCGAAGCTGGCGTCCTTGCCGCCCTCCTTGTAGGTCCAGTGCGCGGCAACCCCGAACTCGGCCACACGGTGCATCTCGTGGGTGCGGATCTGGATCTCGATCGGCTCGCCGGTGTGAGTGATGACCGTCGTGTGGAGCGATTGGTAGCCGTTCGACTTCGGCATCGCGATGTAGTCCTTGAACCGGCCCGGAACCGGCTTCCACAGCGAATGCACCACTCCGAGCACGCCATAGCAATCGCGCACCGAATCCACCTGCACCCGAATCGCGGACAGGTCGTAGATCTCCGAGAAGTCCTTCTTCTCGCGGGTCATCTTCTGCCAGACGGAGTAGATGTGCTTCGGGCGGCCGGTGATCTCCGCCGTGATGCCGACCTTGTCGAGCTCGCGGGCGAGGATCTCGCGGAGGTCCGAGACCAGCGTCTCGCGATCGTGGCGCTTGCGAGCGATGCGCTTGACAACGTCGTCCCATGCCTCCGGCTCCAGGTTCCGGAACGCGAGATCCTCGAGCTCCCACTTGAGCTGCCCGATACCGAGCCGGTGCGCAAGAGGGGCGTAGATGTCGAGCGTCTCGCGCGAGATCTTGCGCCGCTTGGCTTCGGGCAGAGGGTCGAGCGTCCGCATGTTGTGGAGGCGGTCGGCAAGCTTGATGAGGACGACCCGGAGGTCCTCCGCCATCGCGACCATCATCTTCCGGATGTTCTCCGCCTGCTGCTGCTGGTCGGTGCGGATCGCGATGCGGCCCAGCTTTGTCACCCCTTCGACCAGGCGGGCGACCTCGGGCCCGAACTCCTTCTCGACCTCCTCGGCGGTCAGCGCGGTGTCCTCCACCGTGTCGTGGAGGAGGGCCGCGGCGAGTGTCTGGGCGTCGAGCTGAAGGTCGGCCAGGATGGCGGCGACCTCGACAGGATGGTTGACGTAGTCCTCACCTGACAGGCGGCGCTGGCCTCGGTGGGCGGCGGCGGCGCGCTCGTACGCCTTCCGGACCAGCTCGCGGTCCTTCGGCTCGAGATGGTCGGCGATGCGCAGCAGCTCGGAAACCGTCAATTTGCCTGTGCACAGAGTTTAGGAGAGGCCTCGGCTCCCCACGACGTGCGGAGCGCCGGCCGCGCCGCCTGGCGCGGTCGGTGAGGGGGGCTGAGAGGATGAAGTCAGCGCTTAAGTTCCTAGACTTACTCCGCCAGATGAGCTCGGAACGAGGGACGTTCGCCGTTCGCGTCGGCTTCTCGGTGGCGACCGCGGTCCTGATCCTCGCCGGAGCTTCGCTGAACGTCGCCGGCCATACGGGACAGGAAGCCGTTCTCGCGGTCACGGCCGGGCTGCTGGCGCTGGCGGCGGGCGCCATGAACGTCCACTGGAAGATCTCGGCCCCTCTCGGCATCGCCGCGCTGGTCGCGGCTTTCGCGGCCGCCCATTTGGATTTCGGTGACCCCCATTTGCCGCTCGAAGCGGCGGGGCTGATGCTGCTCGGCCTGGGCGGGTTCGTTGGCAGCATCGCTTACAACAACTTCACCGAAGCGCTGCACGTCCAGCTCGACGACATGGAGCGCCTTGCAGGGCAGCTTGAGGAAAAGCACCGCGCCTTCCTGGCGGCAACCTCGGACGCGGACGGCGGGACCAGTCCGGGTGATGTCAGTGCGCTCACCACGACCATCGCCCGCAAGATGGGCGCCTCGTTCGCCTGTTACTACCTCGCCTCGGCCGACGGCAAGGTGTTCGTGCCGCAGCCGCCGGGGCTCGGCCTGGGCCGCCTCCGGCCTCAGCCCGTGAACAGGTCCGGCCCCGCCGTCGGTCCTCTCGTTACCGCGATCCAATCCGGAAGGGAGTTTGTCGGCGACGACCAATCGAACCTGGCCGAGCTCGTCAACTACGTCCCCGACGAGCTGAAGGTCACGAGCGTGCTCGCGGTGCCGATGAAGATCGGCGAGCAGATCGCCGGCTTCATAGTGCTGGGCAACAAGCAAGGCGGCTTCACCGACGACGACCTGCGGCTCGCCACCACCTTGATGTCCAGGGCCGGTGCCCAGCTCGCCAGCGCCCATGCGGTGGCCCTGTCTCAGAAAGAGTCGGCTCGCTACTCGCTCATGAACGAGCTGATCAAAGAGTCGTCCGGCAAGACGATGGCCGAGGTGCTGGCGCTGGTTCTCAGCAAGGGCACCCAGGTCATTCGCTACGACGCCGGGAGGGTGGCTCTGTTCCAGGCCGATGACACGTTTGTCTACGTCGGCGAGCCTTATGCGCCCTCCCCGATCGACGGGCCGATGGCCAAGGTACGCGGCGGCGAGACCATCCTGCGCCCGTTGGTCACCGCCGAGGAGGGCATCTTCAGCGGCCTTGAGGCGCCGGCCGGAACCTCGGGCGCGCATGAAGCCCTGGTCCCGATTCGAACGCAGAACGGCGTTCTGGGCGCGATCTGCCTGGGCCGCCTCGGAGTCAACGGCTTTACCTCCAGAGACGTGGTCGCCCTGGACGAGCTGGGCTCGATGGCCGGGGTGGCGGTCGAGAACTCGCGCATCCTGCAGGCCATCACGGGCCAGGCCTCCCGGCTCGATACCGCGCTCGACGCGCTCGGCGAGGTCTCGCAAGCGCTCACCACGGTGACGCAGGGATCGAAGGTCCTCGAGCAGAAGACGCTGGAGACCGCGGTGCGCGTGACCGGCGCCAGCGCCGGGCTGTTGACCCGAAGCACGGCCGACGGCAAGCAGGCGGTGATCATGTCTCTTGGTTTTCCGTCCGAGGTCGACGGGCTCGAGGTCCACAACGGGCAAGGAGTGATCGGGGCCGTGATGCTCGGCGGCCGCACCGTCCCGGTGCCGGACATCGCGGCGAGCTTTGACTTGCGCTCGCCGCCAGACCTGGTGACATATGGGCTGCAGGCGGCCATCTGTGTGCCGATGCTCGAGGACGGGCACCTCTGGGGCACGCTGTCGGTCTTCGACATCAAGAAGCGCGAGTGGACGTTCGACGACCAGCGCGTGCTCGCCACCCTGGGCAACCAGGGTGTCGTCGCGGTGAGAAACGCCGAGCTGTATGACAACAACCAGCGCAGCATCTGGGAGCTCAGGAACCTGCAGGAGGCACTCCAGGCGGCGACCTCCACCCTCGACCTCAACCAGGTGCTTCAGCAGGTGCTCGCGGGCGCGGCCAAGGCGTCATCGGCGCAGATCGGCTGCCTCGCGCTGGAGGAGTCGGGCCGCCTCATCCTGAAAGGCGGTTTCGGCACGGACTCGCGGACCGCGGAGAAGCTGGCCCTCGGGGTAGGCGGCGACATCTGCCGCGACGTCATGACGTCGACCATGCCCTACATGGAAGCCATGGAGATCGACAGCGCCAATGACAGCCCGCTCAACCCGCGCGCGGTCCTGTGCGTCCCGATCACGCTGCGCGGCAAGCCGACAGGCGTGCTGTTCCTGGCGAACTACAAAGTCGGCCACGCTTTCACCGCTGATCACCGCAACCTGGTCAGCGAGCTGGCCGCGCAGGCAGGGGTGACGATCGACAACGCCCGCCTGTTCAAGGACCGCGAAGAGGTCATCCTGGCCTCCCTCGAAGCGCTCGCCAACGCCGTCGACGCGCGCGACCCATACACAGCCGGCCATTCCGAACGGGTGACGCAGTACGCGCTGATGATCGCCCGGCAGATGAAGTACTCGCCCAAGGAGCAGAGCGCATGGGTCCGCCTCGAGCGCGGCGGCCGCCTGCATGACATCGGCAAGATCGGGGTGCCGGACGCCGTGCTGCAGAAGGCGGGCAAGCTGACCAATGAGGAGTTCGCGAAGATGCGCGAGCACCCTATCGTCGGCTTCAACATCCTCAGCGGCCTGAAGATGCTCACCGACGAGCTCGTCATCGTGCGATCACACCACGAGCGCTACGACGGCAAGGGCTACCCCGACCGGAAGAAGGGTGACCAGCTGCCGATGTTCGCGTGGATCGTCAGCGCGGCGGACGCGATCGACGCGATGACGTCAGACCGCCCGTATCGCAAAGGCATGAGCCTGGACGTCGCCATCGACCAGGTGCGCGATGGTGCCGGCACGCACTTCCACCCTGACGTCGCGGAGGCGGTGCTCGACGCCGCGAAGAACGGCTCGTTGAAACTCATCGCGCAGAAATCGCTCTACCAGGACGCGCCCACCATCGGCGCCTTCGAGAACCCGACGACATGATTCGCGGAGGGGACAGATGTCCCCCCCGCGGACCCGCCCCTCTCCTCGGCCACGGTGGGAGGCGTCTGGATGGTGACACGCTGGGGGGACGGCCGGAATAAATCCGGCCTAAAGCTCCACCGTTAATTCGCGGAGGGGACAGATGTCCCCCCCGCGGACCCGCCACTCTCCTCGGCCACGGTGGGAGGCGTCTGGATGGTGACACGCGGGGGGCGGCCGGAATAAATCCGGCCTAAAGCTCCACCGTTGTCTTCTTAGTAAGCCTTCGCCAACGCCACGCGGTACGTCGCCGGCTTGCCGCACGCCAGGCACTTTCCTGACGGCTTCTCGTCGGGGTCGAGCGTGCGGATGGTCGCGCCACCCGTCTCGGCCTTGATCTTCGCCTCGCATTCGGCGTCGCCGCACCACGGCGCCCACACGAAACCGGCGCGTTCGCGGAAGTGCGCGACCAACTCATCGAGCGTGGAGAGCTCGAACGTGTTCTGCCGCTGAAACTCCTGAGCGCGCGCGAAGAGCTTCGACTGATATTCGTCGAGCTCCTTGCGCAGCCTGTCCGCGATGCCCGCGACGGGTATGGAGCGCCGTTCGCGGGACAGCCGGTCCACCAGCTCCACCTGGCCGGCGTCGACGTCGCGGCCGCCGACATTGAGGCGCACCGGCACTCCCTTGAGCTCCCAGTGCGAGTACTTGTCGCCAGGCCGTTCGTCTCGCCAGTCGACGCGGTGTCGGATACCTGCCGCCTTTAGCTCGGGCGCCCACGAGGTGATGAAGCGCTCGACCTTCGCCCGCGTTTCGTCGTCGCGGAAGATCGGGACGACGATCACCTGGATGGGCGCGACCTTGGGAGGCACGATGAGCCCCGAGTCGTCGCCATGCGCCATCACCAGCGCGCCGACCAGACGGGTGCTGATCCCCCACGA
>DATINX010000241.1:0-5459 GCA_035473835.1 Candidatus Dormiibacterota bacterium
GGGGCCTTCCAGACCATCCAGACTGCGATCCAGATCCTGGGCTCGCTCGTCGGCGGCTACCTGTTCACGATCAGCCCGGCCTATGCGTTTCTCGCCATCAGCCTGTTCTGCCTGCTGAGCGCCGCGACTCCTTTACTGGTAGCCCGGCCGCGCGCCGCCAAGCATCCGGCTCAGTAACGCACATCCTCCAGCCGCGGCCAGCCGTAGGAAACCTCCTGAAGGGTCGCGGACCCGATCGTAATCGGCTGCGAACGGACATAGACGCCGCCCAGCCGCTCATAGAAACCTCGTGCCGATTGGTTGTCGCGCAGGACCCAGATGATCATGTCGCCAAGACCCAGCTCGCGCAGGCCGCCCACCGTCGCACGCACCAGCTCGCGCCCGAAACCGCGCCGCTGCGCCTCATCGAGCACGTAGATCGCATACAGCTCGCCCTCGTAGCCCGTTTCGCCGGCGCGCTCTCGACCGCCCGACGCGAAGCCCACCACACCGCCCTCGTCTTCGGCGACGTAAACCTTCGAGGTGCCGTCCGCGATCACGCGCTTCCACCGTTCTGAATAGTTCGCCTCGCTCAGGGAGGCCAGGAAATCGTCAGGCAGCAAACCTTGATACGTTGACCGCCAGCTGGACACGTGCACACCTGCGATTGCGGGCGCGTCGGTCAGCGTGGCTGGACGGATCATGAGCGTTCACAATCATCTCTAACAGGGATGGAAACCGAAGAGGACCTTCGCTCGCCCCTGAAGCCCGGCCGCGCCGGCCGCGCGGTGGCCTTGATGGTCCTCTCGCTGCTGGTGATCGGCCTGGTGACCCTCACATACGTCCATCCCCAACTGTCATCAGGCGGGAGCAAGCAGCCCAGCCCGACCTTGCCGGCCGCGCCATTTGCCCAGGTCTCGACGCTCGACTTCGTCGATCCGTCGACAGGATGGGTGGTCGGCGAGGTGCCCTCGAACGACTTCGCCGTCCTGCACACGACCGACGCCGGGCGCACATGGGCGCGCCAGCTCACGGGTCCTGGCGGCGACGTCGGCGAGTACGCGCACTTCTTCGACAAGCTCAACGGTGTCGTGGTGGTGCTGGGCCTGCAGGCGGTCAAGTTCCGGACGCGTGATGGCGGGAAGACCTGGCTCCGCCAGGACCTCGCGCAGGGCGGAGGCCACGTGATCTCGGCCGATTACGTCGACCCCGGTCATGGGTGGCTGCTGGTGCAGTCTCCGCCCGACCCTCGCGGAGAGACCTCAGAGGCGCTCTTCATAACATCGGACGGTGGAACCTCGTGGGTCGACCTGGGCAACCCCGTGAGCAGCGGTGACTGGGCGTTTCGCGTCGCGTTCGCAGATCACGATCACGGCTGGCTGTACACGCGCTCGAGCGCCGCCTACGCGTATGCCAGCGACGACGGCGGGTCTACCTGGCGACGCATCATGCTGCCGGCCCCAAACGGCAGCTGGCCGCTTGCCCCGCCGAACGCGACCGCTCCGGAGGAGTTCTTCGTCGCGGCCAGCCCGACACGTGGTTCGGGCGTGGTGGCGGATGTCGTCCCCATCGCACCACCGCAAGGAAGGTGGTCGACTGGCGGGATACTGCTCGACTATCCGCCCCTGACCGTGCGCGGGTTCGATGGCGGTCAGTCGATCGTTTATCACTACCGCACGTTCGTGGACGCGAGCCCTTACCGCTCGTTGCTGACGGACTTCTCAGCCAGCTCCGGCCTTGGCAGCTCGGTCGCGTACGCCGAGGAGGTTGGGCTCCGTTCGGCCGATGGCGGCGCGTCGTGGAGCCCGATCTCGCCACCCCCGACAGGCGGATCCGTCGGTTTCGCCGGACCCCTCGATTGGTGGTGGGTGGGCGCCGGTAGCCTGGCAAGCACGTCGGACGGCGGCATCACATGGACCGCGCCCGAGACGATCGGCGTGCCCGAGCCCCTGCCCGGAACCCTCCAGGTCCTCGATCGGCGCCACGCGTGGTTTGCCGCGATGGTCGGCGCCAAACCAGTCCTCGAGACGACGGCAGACGGCGGCCGGCGGTGGGCGGCGGTCAGCCTGCCGGCTCCTGTCGCGGGTTAAGGCCTCACGTAAGCGATCACCGCGCGTGCCTCGGCGATGACCTCGCCGCCATCCTGCTCGACAGACGCTTCGCAGAACGCCAGCCGCCGTGTGCGATGGCGAACGGTGGCGCGGCATAGGAGCTTGCCCGGCTTGCCCGGCCGCAAGTAGTCGACCTTCAGGTCGACCGTGGTGGTGGTCTCGCCCTCCTCGGCGACTGTGAAGGCCACCGAGGCGAGCGCTTCGTCCGCCAGCGTCGCGATGGCGCCGCCGTGGACGATCGGCCCGCGGCTGGTCGGGAAGCCATGCGCCTCGGGGGTGAGGCTTCCCTCCAGCACCAGGGTGCCGGGTCCGATCTCGACGAGCCGCGTCCCGATGTTGGCGATCATCCCGCTCGCCCCCCATTCCTTATAGAGCTCGGGCAGCGCCCGGACGCCGTAAGGAACGTCGCTCACGAACCGAGCTCGCGGTGAAGCTCGAGCACGGGGAGCGTCGGTTCGTAACCCATGTCGGCGTTGATGTGAAGAATCGGCGCGTTCTCGCCGTCGTTGGACGTGCCGATCCTCTCGACACCAAGCGCGATCGCCTGCGCCACGGTCTCGTGCTTGAGCGCGCGGGCGATTCCGCGCCCGCGAACACTACGCGACGTCGCCGTAAATGACGTCCACGGATAGCCGCGAGTGGGCGGGTACTCGATCGCGGAGAGGCCGACGATCGCATCACCTTCGCGCGCGAGCCAGAAGCGATCCACATGGGTGCCCGGGTTGGCGAACCAGAGATGGTGCCATTCCTCGTAGGACATGACCGGGTTTGGCACGGTCGTCGGGATATCCTGGTCGGCCGCAAGCGACAGCTCGTACAGCTTGTCGAGCTTCTCCGGGTCTCCGTCCTGGTCCAGGGTGAGCATGCGCACGCCCTGCTCGGCCATTCGCCTGCGGTTCAGCTCCGCGCCTGCCAGCAGCCGCTCGCGGTTGGCGACCAGGTTCAGTTGCCACTCGCGCGCCCGCCGTACCTCGCGGTAGCCCATGCGCTCGAGGACGCGGAGCTCATCTTTGAAGTCCTCGCGTATCCGTGCGACGGCGGTCGTTCCGCCTTCAGCACGCGCCCACGACTCGGCTCGTTCTACAAGCCGTTTGAACAGCGCTGCATTCGCGATGTCCGGATGTAGGACGGAACGAATCGACACGAACCGCTCGGACTCCCGGGTCCACCGTGCGTGCGCCCCGTAGAGATATGCGGCCGCCGTCCCGTTTCTTTCAGCCAGCTGCCTGGTGAAGACTTCGCCCTGCATGTTGACCGTCCACCAGAAGGCCAGCATTGCCGCGTCTCGCGGTTCATCTGGAGTCCGCGCTGTATCGAGGTCCGCGACGATGCCAGCATCCGCAGCCGTTGCCGGCCGCAGGTCGAGATCGATTTGAGCTCTGGCTGGCACAGTCCGACCAGCCTAGCATTGAGCATCCGGTTAATCTCTGCGCCGTGATTGGGCGCGCGCTGAGGAACGTGCCGGGACGGAATCCGTCTCGTGATCGCGGCGGATTGCGCATCGCGCTCTCACCGGCATCGTGGGGTGTGAGCGACGTTCCCGGATGGGGTCATCAGCTCGATGCCGAGCGCGTCCTCTCGGAGGTTTGGTCGCTCGGCCTCTCCGCGGTCGAGGCGGGCCCATCCGGATTCCTTCCGGACCGCAGCGACCAGGCGAAGCTGCTCTTGCGGCGGCACTGGCTGCGCGTCGTGTCGGGCCAGGCGCATGCGGTGCTCCATCACCACGACATCCGAGGCTCGGAGCTCGCTCACATCGACGGCCATGCAAGCTGGCTGGCCGCGGTCGGCGCCGAGACGCTGGTGCTGTCCGCCATCGCGCCGCGCGGCGCGGGTACCGCCCACGGCATCGTGCTCGACAGCGGTGGCTGGGCCCATCTGCTCAACCTGATCGGTTCCGTCGAGCATGTCTGCGCGCGGCATCGCCTCCGGCTGGCGGTGCTGCCTCGATTCGGCAGCATGATCCAGGGCCCCACCGACATCGAAAGGCTCCTCGTGGGCACCGAGGCAGGTCTGTGCTTCGACCCGACCCACCTGGCGATGGTCGGCGCGGACCCGCTCGAGGTGCTCGAGCTAGCCGCGGGGCGGATCCGCCACGTTCGCCTCAACGACGTCGACGCGAGCCTTGCCCGCCAGGTGCGCGAGCACCGGATCGATTACGGGCAGGCGGTGAGCCAGGGTCTTTACAGGCAGCTGGGCACGGGGGACGCGCGGGTCGACGCCGTCGTCGAGACGTTGAGGCGCTCGCGCTACCGGGGCTGGTATGCGATCGACCACGACGTGCGCCTCACGTCGAAGGACGACAAGCCGCTCCCGGCGATCAAGCGATCCCTCGATTACGTGCGGAGGCTCGTCGCCGCTTAACCTCCGCACCCGTTCGGAGGTTCGGGCCTAGACCCTACGGCTCATCCCCGCCCAGTAGGGCTCGCGGACCTTGCGCTTGAGGAGCTTGCCGGCCGCATCGCGCGGAAGCTCGTCGACGAAATCGACGGTGCGCGGCTTCTTGTAGCCGGCCAGCCTCGTATCGCAGAACGCGATCAGCTCGTCGGCCGGCGCGTTCATGCCCGGCCGCAGCTGGACCACCGCCTTGACCGACTCGCCCCACTGCTCGTCGGGGACGCCGATCACCGCCGCATCGATCACGGCGGGATGGGCATGCAGCACCGCTTCGACCTCCGCCGGGTAGATGTTGACCCCGCCAGAGATGATCATGTCGATCTGCCGGTCGCAGATGAAGTAGTAGCCCTCCGCGTCGCGATACGCCACGTCGCCGACGGAGAAGAAGCCGTCGTGGAGGCTCTTCCCGGTAGCGTCGGGCCGGTTGTAGTACTCGGCCAGCCAGTTGTTGCGGACCATAAATTCGCCGGGTTCGCCGTCGGGGACGTCGCTGCCGTCGGGAGCGACCAGCTTGATCTCCTGGCCCGGCACCGCCGTGCCGCAAGACCCGGGCTTGAGCAACTGGTCTTCAGGGCGCAGGACCGTGTTGATGCCGGTCTCGGTCGCGCCGTAGAACTCCCAGATGACCTGCCCGAGCACCGCCTGTGCTCGCACCTTGAGCGCGTGGGGGCAGGGCGCCGCGCCGAGGATCAGCGCGCGCAGCGACGAGAGGTCGCGCGGCCTGCGTTCCTGGGCGTCGACCAGGCGCTGGAGCAGCGTCGGCGCCATGAATGTGGTCGTCACGCGGTGACTTTCGATGAGGTCCAGCGCACCATCGGCTTCGAACTTGGGCTGGATGACGTCGGTGGCACCCAGCACCTGATGGAGGGCGGCGAAGAATGCGACCGCGCTGTGATATCCAGGCCCGCACATGAGGTGGACGTCGGATTGGTTGAGGCCGAATATCGAAACCACCTGCAGCACGTTCTCGATGTT
>DATINX010000242.1:0-3633 GCA_035473835.1 Candidatus Dormiibacterota bacterium
AGCGCAGCCTTGCGATCGATGGTGGTGAAGCGAGCGTGCCCGAATGGGCTGCGCACGACGAATGCATGCACCATGCCCGGGCGCCTGAAGTCCGCAATGAACGTGCCCTCGCCGCGAACGAGCGGCCAGTCCTCCTTACGCAGCGGGGAGGATCCGATTCCATACACAACCTGCTGACGCGCGGCTGTGGGCAGCGGCGTCACCGCCCGTCGCCGCCGCGGTGCAGCCGGAACCGAACGAAGTGATCGTTGACGTGGATGAGGCTGAAGCCGAGCACGGCGCCCGACTCCGAGAAGTGCATCTCCTTGAGCAGGAGATAGGCCTCGGCGGGCTTGAGGCCGAGCTGCTTGGCGACATCCGCGTTCGCCTTCCGAGGCACGATCTCGACAAGGGCGTTGTCGACCGGCCCTCCGACCAGCAGGTCTCCCATGTCGAACGGCGACTGCGCGAGCTGGTCGTCCCGAGGCGGCTCCGCGAACAGAGAAACCTGGATGTAGTTGATCGCCCAGATCGCCGGCTTGCCGCTGGCTACGAAAAGGCGGTCGATCTCGTAGATCGGGGTTCCCTTGGGTACGGCAAGCGCCTTGATGACCTGGTCGGGCGCGCTGGTGGTGATCCTCGCGTCGGTCAGAGTCTCGACGCTGTAGCCCTGTTCTTCGAGCAGTCGGGTGAAGCCGATGAGACGCTGGAGGGCGACCATCGACGGGCTGAGGCGCCCATGGACCTGGGTTCCGCGCCGCGGGCTTCGTGTGAGCACGCCGTGCTGCTCGAGCGACTGCAGGGCCGAGCGCACCGTCGTCCGGCTGACTCCGAGCATGTCGGCCAGCTCGTTTTCGGGCGGCAGGCGGCTATCCTCGAAGCGGCGCTCGAGGATTGAGTGAAGGATGGCCTCGCGAGCTCGAAATGCAAGCGACGTGCCCCCGACCGATTCGACCACCTTGTCGCGTCGAATTACCCGCTTGCCGATGTTGGTGATTTGTATTACTAATTGACGGGACTGTCAAGACGTGCAGGAGGCGGGCGGGTGAATGTTCGAGCTGGGCCGATCGGGAGAAGCCTCCCGCGCCTCGAGGATGACCGCCTGCTCCGCGGGGCCGCGATGTTCATCGACGACCTTAAGCCCGAGCACCACTTGCATGTCGCCCTGCTGCGCAGCCCGCTCGCGAGCGCGCACATAAAGGGAATCGACGCTGCCGCCGCGCGCCGCCTCCCTGGGGTCGTCGCGGCGTTCACGGCCGCCGACCTGGAGGGCTCTTGCGACCCGATGCGTGTGCACCTCAGCACGCCCGGCGCGATCGCGCCAGACCGCCCGATCATCGCGGGAGACCGCGTTCGCTTCGTGGGCGAGATCGTGGCCGCGGTTGTGGCCCGCAGCCGCTACGAGGCCGAAGACGCGCTGGAGGTGATCGAAGCCGACCTGGATCCCCTCCCGGCGGTGGCCACCTTCGAGGACGCGATGGCCGATGGCGCGCCGCTTGTGCACGACACCGTGCCGAAGAACCTGTACTTCCTCGGTCATCGCACGATCGGTGATGTCGACAGGGCTTTCGCCGAGGCCCACGTCGTCGTCGATGGCGAGACGGTCCATCCACGTGTCTCGGCGGCTCCGATGGAGGGTCGCGGCGTCGTGGCGAGACCGGACGGCTCGGGCGGAGTGATCACGTGGAGCTCCACGCAGGCGCCGCATATCGTCGCGGAGGGGATTGCCGAAAGCCTGCACCTGGATGCGGACCGCGTCCGGGTCGTCGCCGCCGACATCGGCGGGGGTTTCGGTCTCAAAGCTCATGTGTACACCGAAGAGATCCTGCTGTCGTGGATCGCCCTGTACCTGGGCGAGACTGTCAAATGGATCGAGGACCGCTCCGAGCACCTGCAGTCCGCGAACCATGCTCGCGATCAGAGGATCGTGTTCAGCGCAGCGGTGCACAGCGACGGGCGTGTCCTCGGACTGCGGGCTACCGTGCTCTCGAACATCGGCGCGTATGGCATCCGACCGCACGGTCCACTCCTGGACCCGATGACCTGCGCGGGATTGATCCCGGGCCCATACGACATCCGCAACTACGAGTACGACTCTTACGCGGTGGCGTCCAACAAGTGCCCCGAGGGCCCGTATCGCGGCGTCGGCATGGCGACCGCCGCGCTCACCCACGAACGGCTTATGGACCTGATCGCCGCCAAGCTGGCGATCGATCCCGCCGACGTGCGGCGCCGCAACCTCGTGACCCCCTCGCAGATGCCCTACACCGCAGCGACGGGGCACCCCTACGAATCCGGCGATTACCCCGCGGCGCTCGAATCCGCCCTCACGGCGTTCGACTACGCGGGCGCTCGTGCCGAGCAGGCACGGGCGAGGGCCTCCGGCCGGCTCATCGGCATCGGCCTCAGCTCGTACGTCGAGTTCACCGGCGCGGGCTCGTCGACGTTCAAGGCCCGGGGCATGGTCGGCATCCCGGGCACGGACACGGCGAGGGTGTGGGTCGGCGAGGAAGGCCGGGTGCACGTGCAGACGAGCTGTCCCGCCATCGGCCAGGGCGTGCACACGACGTTCGCCCAGGTCGCGGCGGCCGGTTTGGATATCGAGCCCGAGAGTGTAATCGTGGAGCAGACGGATACGGCCAAGGTCGGTCGCGGCACGGGGTCCTTCATGAGCCGCAGCTCTGTCAGCGCCGCCACATGCACCCACCGCGCCGCCAAACAACTCCGCGACGAGATCCTCAATGCCGCCTCGTGGCGGCTCGACCAACCGGTCGAGCGGCTGTCGATCGGCGGCTCCGCGATCCTCGTCGACGGCAAGGCCGCGGGCGTCACGCTGGCGCAGCTCGCGGCCGCCGACCCGGCCGAGAACGGCGGGCACCGGCTCGACGTCTCGGTCGAATACGACCCTGTCCAGGCCTCTCATCCGTACGCCAGCCATGCCTGCCTCGTCGAGGTGGATCCCGGCAGCGGCGCGGTCGAGATCCGCCGCTACGTCGTCGCCGACGACTGCGGCACCGTGATCAACCCGATGATCGTCGATGGACAGATCGCGGGAGGGGTGGCACAGGGGGTCGGCGCCGTCCTCCTCGAGGAGATCACCTACGCGCCCGACGGCCAGCTGCTCAGCGGCAGCTTCATGGACTATCTGATCCCGACCGCAGGCGAGGCGCCCGCAGTCAAGGTCGAGCATCTCGTCACGCGGTCGACTGTGCACGAGCTGGGAACGAAAGGCATCGGCGAGGGCGGCACCATCGGCTCGACGGCGGCGGTCGCGAACGCGGTCGCGGACGCGCTTTCCGTGTCAGACGCGACCCTGCCCTTCACGCCCGCCCGCATACTCGCGCTGCTCCGAGCGAAATAGCGCTGAAGCGGCTCACCGCTGCGGGCATCGTGCTGCTCGCATTTAACCTCCGCATCGCCGTGGGTGAGATCCCCCCGGTGTTGCGCGACCTGCCTTTGGGAGATTTCGGGCGCTCGCTCCTGGTCACGATTCCGGTGATCTGCTTTAGCCTGGCGGCATTCGCAGGCCCTCCGCTGTCGGCGCGCCTGGGCGAGGAGCGAGGACTGCTCGTGATGTGTGCGGCGCTATGCGCGGGCCTGGCGCTGCGGCCGTGGTGGCCCGCCTCCTCCCTGTTCGCCGGCACCGTGCTTTGC
>DATINX010000243.1:0-9783 GCA_035473835.1 Candidatus Dormiibacterota bacterium
CGGTCAGATCCTGCCCATCGCCGCGGCCGGCTTTGTGGTTCTCGCCGCGATCGCCGGCCTGGCGATCGACACGAGTCGCGATTATCTGATCAAGCGGAACGCCCAGAATGCGGCGGACTTTGCCGCGCTCGCCGCCGCCAAGGAGATGACGATCTCCGGGAACGTCAGCGTGGCGCTGATAGCCAACTCGAATGCGATCCACGCCGCCCACGACTTCGCCGCCAACAACGGCTTCAGCACGATCTACGGCAACGCATGCGACTCCACCGCCGGAGGCGGATTCACCACCTCGTGGTTCGACGCCGCCGGCTACGCCTGCGGCGCCACGACCGGGTTCACGACCAAGGTCAGCGTGAATTCCCCTGCGGTGGCCCTTCCGGGCGCCCCAGTGCCTCCTGTTTGTCAGGGCGCCGGGCAGTTCTCCTGCGTTCAGGTTGTGATCTCGGCAAGTGTGGGCCAGCTGTTCGCGAGCGTGCTCGGGATCAACCGGGCCTACGTGACCGTCGGAGCGGCCGCGCACGCCACTCTGCCCGGGTCGAACATCAATGCCCCGCCGCCGCAGGCATTGGTCATCTACCAGCCGCAGGCCAACTGTGTGACGGCTAGCCAGCAGTGCTTCGATGAAACAAAGCCGGTCAAGCGCACCCTGCTCTCCTGCAGCGTGGTCGGCAACAACTGCCCGACGTTCTGGTCCCGGCAGGGGTCAAGTCCGAAGATCTACGGTTTCGACGGCCAGTACTTCATTCCGCCCACCGACCTGTCGGCGGTGCAGTCCAACGGTGACATGGTGATCCAGGACCGCACCACTTTGTGCGACTCATATGGTGGCGTTGTCTGCGCCTCGGGCGCGGTCAAGGGCACGAATGGATTCACGCTCGCGGCGGGAGCCAAGGTCTACTGCTCGAAGTACGGCGCGGGCGCGGTCACCGTGACACCGTGCACGACGGCCGGCCAGGCGACGCTCAACGAGCTCGACGCCAACCAGGGTGCATTCTCGCCCCAGGCTTACTGGTACCCGACCGTCGACACCACGGGGTTGAAGAACTGCGGAGGCCTGGTCCTCAATGGTCAAGCCGTGTACGGGCCGTGCCTCAACGCGGCGGAGCCGTACCTGATCGAACCTGGCTTCTACAGCTACATCGTGATCAACCACGGTACCTACGAGTTCGACCAGGGCTTGTATGACATCACGGGTATCGCTCCCGTGAACACGGCCACCGGTGGCGGCTACACGGCCAACGGGATCGACCACAGCCAGGAGACGGCGGCGTCTGACTTCGACCTCTGCACGGCCGGTCTGGCCAACTCATGCCCGACTCTCACAGCAGGCGTGTGGATAGGTCACGGCGGCGGGAACTTCAGCGCATACGTGGCCCCCACCTCAGGGTCATGCGCCGGCGGCTTCTCAGGCGCCAACGGCGGCGGCGGCGACCCGACGATCATCGGCGGCAACTCCAGTGTGTTTCGAATGGAGCCCACCTCCGGCGGCTTCGTCACCACCCACGAGGTGACGAGCCTCAACATCGCGGGAGCCGGCGTCAACAGCATGACGGCGGTCGGCGGCTCGCCGCTTGCGATCGACCTGGAGAACAACTCGTTCGTCCACCTTGACTCGCAGCCGGGGTCCAGCAACCAGTTCCAGGGCATCATCTACCAGACGGCGAACGCCACTGCCGGCGGCGTCGAGGTGAACCTCGGCATGAACAACAGCGGCGCCGCAGTGATCGGACAGGTCCTGGCCTACACGTTCACGACCTTCGGCACCTCCGGGACGATGGACTTCTCCAACGGCTACGGAGCCGGCACGGTGCCCGGCATCCAGACGTCGGGTAAGAACGAGACGTCGATCATCTCGAGCGTGACGCTGACCGCCGCAGCGCCTGGCTACGAGACGCTCACCGTCAACTACACGGACGAGTGGGCCATGGACGCCTACGACCAGTTCATCAAGGTCAACAACGGAACACCGGTCTTCTTCTCCCAGGGCATCTGGACCAGCGTGCCCCCTCCAGGTGCGCCTCAGCCGCCTCCCACCAACAACCCAGGTGATCAGTTCCCGGCCTATGCAGATCCCGCGCACCCGGGCACGTACAACCTCCTGTCGACGGGCCCGGTGGGGGCGCAGCCCGCGTCGGCCGACTGGCTGTACAACATCCCGAGCAGCAACGGCGCGACGATCGAGGTCTCCGGCGCCTGGATGTGGGGGCACGAGAAGGACTTCGCTGGCGTGGCGCCCTACTTCGCAAACTCCGGGCCGAACATTGCCACGGTGAAATACACCTTCCCGATCCCGAGCGGCCAATACGTCGCGGTCACGGTGTTCGTGAGCGACGGCGACCGCTGCGGTGACTACGCCTACGCCTCGCACACCTTCAAGAACACAGGCGGCCCCGGCCCCGGCCAGCAGACGGTCGGGACGGTCGACCTGGCTCAGTGAGCTCAATGTTCCGATCCACTCGCGGCCAGGCCCTCGTGGAGTTCACGATCACTGTGCCGGTGCTGCTCCTGTTCGTCCTCCTGACCGTGGACGTCGGCCGCGCGTATTGGCAGTCGATCGACGCTACCGGCGCCGCCCGGGCCGGCGCGCGAATGGGAATCATCTCCGACACGAGCGACATCGGCTCCGCTGTGCGCGACGAGCCCAACACCGGAATCCCCAACTCGGTGGCCGCGTGGGGCACCACCGGCCCCGGCCAGGTTTACGGAGACTGCACGAGTACAACCACCACTTGCGGCGACCCCGGAGGCTGCGCCGCGGGCAGCTTCGGCGGTACGCAGTACGCGTGCTTTGCGGTCCGCTCGTGCACCCTGTCGAGCGGCGGCGACCTCGGCAGCTGCGTCTCGTACGGCCCGTGGGGCGATCGTCCCGACCCCGGGGTAGGCACTGTCATCCAGGTCCGCGTCGTCATCAAGTTCACCGCCGCCACGCCGGCGCTGGCCCAGATCATCGGTCCCGGGGGCAGCCTCTACCTGCAGCAGAATTCGATCGCGGAAGAGGTCTACTACTAGCCGCGTTCCGGCTCGGCCTCGGACTCAGGTGTGATCTTGTAGCCCAGGCCGCGGACGGCTTCGTCGATCCACTGTAGGGCCATCTCCCTGGTGTTCGGCCACGTCCCGGGCTCCGCACCGGGCACTCCCGTGTCGATCACCACGCGGCCGGCCACCCGCAGCAGGCGCCGCACCAGCGGGCCTGCTTCGAGCACCGTGAACTCGATCTCGGGCAGCGCGCGCGAGAGCATGAAGCACGCGGCGTTGAACGTCTCTGCGTCGATCGGCTGCTCGCTCGCGAGCCGTTCCGCCAGCCCTGACCTCAAATCGGAGGGGTCCAACTGACGGGTATCATTTCAGATCGAATGGACCTCACCGAACCGGTATTGCTCACGCCTGAAGGCTTGGAGAAGCTCAAGCGCGATCTCGAGGTTGCGCTGCAGCGGCGCGCCGAGGCGGGCGAGCGCCTGAAAGAGGCTTTTCAGCCGGGCGACATCGAGGACAATCCCGAATACGAGCAGGCGAAGGAGGAGGTCGGCCTCCTCGACAGCCGCATCTACGAGCTGCAGGAGATGATCGGGCGCGCCCAGATCATCAAAGAGTCGCACTCGAGCGTCGCGGGACCTGGGTCGACAATCGACGTCGTCGACTCCGACGGGCACGCCGAGACCTATCACCTGGTCGGCGCCGTGGAGAGTGATCCATCAGCGGGTCGCATATCCGTCGACTCACCGGTCGGGCGTGCCCTCGTGGGCAAGAAGAAGGGAGACCGCATCACGGTCAGCGTTCCGTCCGGCATCCTCACCCTTTCGATCAAGGCGGTCAAGTAGAGAAGTCGATGGCCGTCGGGACGCCAGTCTCGACCGAGGATGTAAACCCGGACGCCATCGCCGATCGGACGACGGTTGGCGTCTTCTTCCGCCAGGCCGCCCGTTTCGGCGACCGCCCGCTGGTTCATCACCGGTCCGGCGATCAACCGTGGCAGGTTGCGACCTGGGCCGACATGAAACGCATGGCGCTCGCGGTCGCGTCGGCCCTGGTGGAGGCCGGCATCAAGCCGCGCGACACGGTGGTCCTCATGTCGGAGAACCGCGTCGAGTGGCTTTACTGCGACTTCGCGATCCAATCGGTCGGTGCGATCACGGTGCCCATCTATCCCAGCAGCCCGCCCGAGCTGGCCCAAAAAATCGCCTCCGATTGCGGCGCGGTGCTGGCGATCGCATCGGGTGAGCACCTGGCAAACAAGCTCAGCACCCATGACACGCTGCGGAGCATCGTGCGTATGGACGTCGAGGTCACGCAGTGGGTGAGCCGGCCCCCCGCCTCGCTCGGCGAGATCAATGCCCGCCTGGAGAAGATCAGCCCGGACGATCTCTGCACCATCGTGTACACGTCCGGCACGACTGGCGAGCCCAAGGGCGCCGAGCTGGCGCACAGGTGCCTGGTCGACATCTCACGCGCCATCCTCAAGGTCTTTCCTCTGTCGACCGACGACTCGACGGTCTCGTTCCTGCCCTATGCGCACGTCTTCGAGCGCATCAATGGGATCTTCATCGGCCTTCTCTTCGGCGGCCAGACGTGGATCTCGCGCGGAACCGACCACCTGGCTCGGGAGCTGGGCGAGGTGCAGCCAACCGTGATGAACTCCGTTCCTCGCGTCTACGAAAAGATGCATTCGGCCGTGATGGCGCGCGTCCGCGAGGCGCCCGCCGTGCGTCGCGCGCTCTTTCACTGGGCGGTCGACGTGGGGACGAGATTCGCCCATGAGCCATCTCCCGGCGCGCTCCTACGCTGGCAGCACATGCTGGCGGATCGCCTCGTCCTCTCGCCTCTGCGCAAGCGTCTGACCGGAGGCCGGCTGCGCTTCTTCATCAGCGGAGGCGCCGCTCTCGCGCAAGAGATAGAAGAGTTCTTCTGGGCTATCGGGGTCCCGATCCTCAACGGCTGGGGCATGACAGAGGTCTCCTCAGGCGCGTGCTCCAACACCCTGGCGGCGCATCGCTTTCTGTCCGTGGGCAAACCGTTCCCCGGGGTCGAGCTGAAGATCGCGGAGGACGGCGAGATCCTCGTCAAGAGCCCGGGCAACATGCTCGGGTATCACAACAATCCCGCCGCCACCGCCGAGATGCTGCGGGATGGATGGATCTACACCGGCGACATCGGTCAGATCGACGGCGACGGTTTTCTCAAGATCACCGACCGCAAGAAGGCGCTCTTCAAGACCGCGGTGGGCAAATACGTCGCCCCGCAGCCCCTCGAGTTCGAGCTGATGCGCGACCACCTCGTCGAGCGGGCCGTCGTGGTCGGCGAGGGCAAGCCTTTCGTGACCGCCCTTGTCGTTCCCGATTGGGACGCCGCACGCAAGGAGGGGCTCGACGAAAGCGGCCTCAGGGCTCATGTCCAGAAGCTCGTCGACGTTGTCAATGCCACCCGTGGCAACTGGGAGCAGATCCAGTACTTCACCCTACTGCCCGAGGACTTCTCAGAGGCCAAGGGCGAGCTCTCGCTCAAGCTCGACGTGAAGCGCAAAGTGGTGCAGGACCACTACCGGAGCGAGATCGAGTCCATGTACGCGCGGACCAGATAGCCGGCCTGATCCGCCCCACCCCGGAGGCGAGCGTAGGCTAGTCACGATGGCCGGTCCGATCGACATGTCCGAGCTTCACGTGGCGCTCGATCACCTGCGCCCGCAGCTCTGCCACTGTGGACTCAAGGGCGAATGTCTCGGCTGCAAGGGGCTCGAGATGGTGCGGGTCCAGGCTGAGGCCGTGGTTGCCGCGGCGAGCCAGCCGATCCTGATCCAGGTCGCCCAGGAAGCGTCTATGAAGGACATGGCGACGCGGTTCCAGGCCATGTCGGAGCGCCTGCTGTCAGATCCCGAGATCCGGCGCTCAGCCGAGGACATGCAGCAGCGACTCATGTCGGACCCGGAGACGCGCCAGCTGCTCGAAGAGCTCATGCGCCGCCTCGGCGCACCACCCGAAGAGCAACCGGACAGCTAGCCGGGGCGGCGTTACGCTCTCGGCATGGATGTGGTCGGGCCGGCGGCGCTCGGCCTCCTCTACCTGCTCTTCGTGGGCGCGATCGTGGCCGTTGTGGTCGTGCTCGTCGTCCGGGTGGTGCAGGCGATCCAGCGGATCGCCACGGCGCTCGAGCGGATCGCCACGGCGCTGGAGAAGCGGCCGCCCGACTAGGCAGCCGCCGGGGTTGGCGTCGCCGGCTTCTTGGGCGCCCGCATCGGGGCGCTCCAGTAAGGGATGGCCCCTGTCTGCAGCTGCTTGATGATCGCCTGCTCCTGCGCGGTGGTGAGCTTCTTGCTCGCTACAGCGGCATCGAGCATTGGCGTCAGCTTCGCGATCAACCTGGTCCGGAACTGGGCTTCGGTGACCGGCGGGTTCTGAGCCGCGGCGACCTGCGACAGCGTCATGCCCTGCGCAAGGGCGGCCTTGAGCTGCGCGTCGGTCACTCCGAGCGCCGAGGCCGCCGCGCTCAGCAGGACCTGCCTGTAGGCGGCGATTTTCGAGCCGGTGGCGTTGCCCGCCGCCGACGGCAGCAGGGCGCAAGGAGCCTGGCCGGCAACCTTGGCCTTGATGGCGTCCGCCTGCGACTGCGTGATGGCGCCGCTCTTGACCTCGTCGTCCAGGGTCTGGCCGATTGCTTTCTGGAATGCGGCATCGACCTTGCTCTGGCTGCTGCCCAGGTTCGCGGCGAAGTGGGAGACAAACGCGTTGCACGCGGCCGAAGCCTTGCCGGCCTGCGCCGCCGTGCTCGCGGTGGTCGCGTTCGTCGATGCGGCCGCGGCCGATTGCGGCGCGCGAAAGCCGACATTGAGACCGGCGGCGGAGGCGGTGATCCAGACCGCTCCCGCAGCGATGGCAACCGCGCCGGCGGCGAAACCGAGCAATCGAAGGTGGCGGAAGGTCGCGATGTTCTTGATCACGCTTACAACTAGACCTCAATCCGGGGCGCCGATTCCACACGCAGGGGTAAAGGTTTTGTAAGCCTGGACGGAACTCTAGACTCAGCCCATGGAGTCGCCGCTTCGAGCGGGGTGGACCGGCAAGCAGGCGGTCGAGCTCTACGTCCGCACCTACACGACGATGCTGCAGAGCTCGGGCGACATCAAGGTCGACTCCCTGATCCATGCGCACCTCGCCATGGGATCCGTGCTGCACCCACTGGCCGCCGAGCCGCAGGTCGACATGGGCGCCCTGATCTACGCCGTCCGCCGCCTGCCCTCCGCCATCGCCCGCTGCAGGCGGGTCCTCATGGGCCAGAGCCCGCAGGGGTTTCGGGCGGTTTTCGGCGCGGACATCCTCAGCTGGCAGGCCGTCAAGGCACCTGCCCGACGCCGCAGGTGGTACCAGAACGGAGACACCCTCGCCGTCCTCATCGCGTCTCCTTCCGACATCGACGACCTGGTGCCCACCCTCGTCGCCTTCCAGATCGAATGGAACAAGATGCACCGGCTCCTGGAGGACGTGCCGCTGAGCGATGAGGACGCACGAATGGCATTGGGTGCCGGGGATGAGGACTGGAGCCGGCTCCGCCTGACATGGGGCGATGACTTCGATGCCGTGCTGGCCAAGATCAAGCGCGAGGAGTGCCGCATCGTCCTGCGTCTGATCGGCGGCAGCCACCTCGGCTATGCGCGCAACGCGAGCCGGTGGTGGCAGCCGATCGCGGCCGCGATGGACGAGATGGGCATGCGTGAAGCGCCGATCTACTTCGTCTCCTCGAACACGCACAGCCTGGTCAACGTCCTCACCGGCGTCGCGCGACAGTTCGAGAATGACATCCTCGAGTTCGTCCGCACCAACGACCCCGACCTCGACGAGGAGCGCCGCAAGCTCGAGGCGGGACACAGCCGCGCTTCCCGCTACAACTGGCTTTACTACGGGGCTCGCCAGCTGTTCGACAACCATCCCGAACGTGGAAGCCTCCGCGGCAAGCGGATGGAGATGGAGAAGGCCAACGGCATCCGCCACATCCCCGCTCGAGGAACGGGCGTGGACTCGGCGGCCCAGGTCTTCAAGATCTCAGAGCTCGACCCCGCGTCCATCGATCCTCGGGTTGGGCCCGTCGATGAGAAGAAGCTGCGGGCCTCGGGCGCGTGCATCGTCAACGTCGACTACCCGCTCGGCCTGGCCGCTTATCACATCCTTCGGCAGGTCGCTGAGCACAGTGCGTGGGTCGCGGGCGTTTACGTGCTCGGTAAGGCGGCGACGCTCAATGCTGAGGTCGGCGACGTGATGATCCCCAACGCCGTCTACAACGAGCATTCGGGCAACACGTACTGGCTCGACAACTGCATCGCGGCGGCCGACGTCCAGCCCAACCTCGTGTACGGCTCGGCGCTCGACAACCAGCGAGCGGTCACAGTGCGCGGAACGTTTCTGCAGAACCGCGACTACCTCGACATGTACTACCAGGGCCGCTACACGGTTGTGGAGATGGAGGCGGGTCCATACCTGGACGCGTGCTACGAGGTCACGCAGCCCGACCGCTATCCGCTGGGCGAGAGCGTCAACATGGCCAAGCTAGGCTTCGACCTCGGCATCGTCTTCTACGCCTCGGACACTCCGTACACGCAGGCGCGCACGCTGGGGGCGCGAGGCCTCAGCTATCGAGGCATGGATTCGACGTACGCGTCCGCTATCGCCCTCGCGCGGAGGATCCTGCAGCAGGAGGACGCGCTGCCGGCCCAGCCTTCGAGCTGAACACCAGGTGGTCGTGCGGGTGGTTGTGCTCTCCCGCGCCATGGTGGATCTCGCCGCACGGGTGACAGCTCTCGACCTGGATGGTCGTGTGCCCGATCGCAAAGCGCGAACACAGCCTCTGTTCGAGGTCCCGCACCACGTGCTCGGCCTCGCCCAGAGGGCAATCCTCGAGGACGACATGCGCGCTGAGCGCCATCTCCTCTGACGAAAGCGCCCAAACGTGCAGGTCGTGCATGGCGACGACGCGGTCGGTCTTCGTGATCTCGCTCGCCACGTCGCCGAGCACGATGTCGCTCGGTGTGCCCTCGAGCAGGAGGTTGACGGTCTCGCGCACGATCTGCCAGGCACCGAACGCGATCAGCGCCGCGATGCCCAGCGAGAGAATCGGGTCGATGTAGAGCCAGCCGGTCAGCAAGATGACCGCGCCTGCCACGACCACACCGACCGAGGCGCCGATGTCGCCGGTGACATGAAGCATCGCCGCGCGCAGGTTCAGGCTCTTGCCATGCCCGCGGAGGCCGAGGACGACATAGGCGTTGATGGCGATGGCCAGGAGAGCCGACCCGATCACGACCAGGCCCTGCACCGGCTCGGGGTGGGCCAGCCTGCGCACCGCTTCGATGGCGATCGCGATCACGATCACGACCAGGGCCACCGAGTTCACGAGCGCCGCCAGGATGCTCACCCGCTGGTACCCGTAGCTGCGCTTGCGGTCGGCCGGACGTTTCGCCTGCTCGACAGCGAACCAGGCAAGACCCAGCGCAAAGACATCGGTCAGGACGTGGCCGGCGTCGGAAAGCAGTGCCAGGGAGTGGGAGAACAGGCCGCCGGCGAACTCGATCACGAGTATGGCGCACGTCAGCGCCAGCGCCTTCTTGAGCGCTGCTCCGTGGTCGGTCACACTCTCCATGAATTCATCCTACCCGGGGCTCTCGGCGCTTAACGCTTCAACGCCACCAATCTTCGCACCGTTCCAGGTAGGCCAGGAGCATCCCGTGGCGGAGGCCCTCGTGGCTGACCTGGAGCAACGCCAGGCCATACCAGTCGAGCAGGAGAAGCAGCTCCTCGACGCCGG
>DATINX010000244.1:0-6989 GCA_035473835.1 Candidatus Dormiibacterota bacterium
TGAGTTGCGGTGCGAAGTCAATGTCCTCGAAGAGATGCTGGCCCTTCCCGATTGCAACGGGCGTGACAAGCAGGTGGAACTCATCAACCAGGCCATGCTCCATCAAGGTGGCGTCGTCTCCTTCAATTACCGTGGCATTCCATGTCGCCTCGCGCAACGTGCGCGAGGCTACGTACTCGGGACTGCTGTTCATCCGGTCAACGAACTCGATCGGCACACCCCCAGCCTCGTGCGCCATCTTGGTATAGGCCGCCGACAAGCCTTCGTACGTGCGCCGACCCAATAGGAGTGCATCGTCGCCGAACAGCACCTTGGTCGCGTACCGAAGCTGCTGGAGCTCCTACAGACGACGAGGAGCTCCAGCGCGGGTCGCCGGCTAGTGGCCGTGGGTCGTGTCCTTCGAGAGCTGCGCGTCACGCAGCTTGGCATTTCGGTCTTGCGCGTCCGGTCCCGGAAAGTTGGCTGTTGGGGTGCTTGATCCGCTGGAGACCGGCGGACGAACGTTGACTGTTGCAGCGGCGTACCCACCGAACAGGCCGAGAACGAGCGCAAACAGGACGGTGACCGTGACGACGATCGGCCGAAACGAAAAGCGGCGTAGGTTCTGCCGGAACTGCATTTCGGGAGCCTCCTTGAGCCTTGGACCGCCTGGGTGGCGGTCGATGACATGACCCTAGGTGTGGCCCCAACGGTCAACCAGCGGGCAGAAGACCCCTTCATGTACCTGTTCAGGTACCCGTTTTCGGAGTTCAATACCGCTGCACGGACATGGGCACTCCCCCTCCGGCCAGCGGGCCTATCAAACTCAGCCGCCGCGAGCTCGAGGTGGCGCAACTGGTCGCGGATGGCTTGACCAACCGCGAGATCGCGGCGCGCCTCTTCGTATCCGAGCGGACCGTTGACGGGCACCTGGAACACATCCGCGAGAAGCTCGGAGTGAACAGCCGAGCGCAGGTGGCGGCCTGGGTCGTTCGCGAGGGCACCTCGGGGTCGGCGCCCGTCTCGAGCGCGCCCGCCGTTCAGCCGGCGCCGAGCCGGAACCAGACGAGGAGGCTTCGACTCCTGCTCGCGCTGGCACTCGTGTTCGTGGTTCTGGCCCTGGGAGGGATCGCCCTGTTCAGGGAGCCACCCGGGCCAATCATCAACACCGTCGCGGGGACCCAGCCGATCAATCCCGGCTTCCCGAAGGGCACCTACTCTGGTGACAAAGGGCCCGCGACAAGCGCGGAAATGGCCCTGCCGAGCGCTGTTTCACCTGGAATAGGCCATGCCTTCTACATCGCCGACTATGGCAACCGGCGCATCCGAATGCGCCGCGCGGACGGAACCATCATCACCGTTGCTGGAGGAGGACATTCACCCCTCACGGACGGCGCCCTGGCGACTGATGTCGGGATTGACTTCCCCAGCAGCGTGGTCGTCGACGGGCACAACCGCTTGTACATCCTCACGAACCAGAATGGCGCGCTCGAAGTCTGGTCGGTCGGAGCTGACTCCCTGATCAGGTTTGTCGTGGCCTTACGGGCCACGGGCTACCAACCTTCCGGCTACATAACCGATCCGGTGGGCGGTCTCGCCCTTGCCGGCGACGGCTCCATCTACATCGCCGACCGCGCCGGAAACGACGTGTGGCTGTACCAGGCTGGACAGGATGCGAAGCTGCTGGCGGGTTCCGGCGATCCAGGATTCCAAGGAGACAACGGGCCCGCCGCGTCGGCGGTACTCGACTCGCCGATGGGCCTCGCCCTCGACGAGAAGCGTGGCTACCTGTACATCGCCGACAGCGGCAACGACCGCATCCGGGTGATCAATCTGAAGACAAGAACCATCACCACGTTCGCCGGCAGCGGCAACATTTTCGGCGACAGCGGAGACGGCGGGCCGGCCGCGAGCGCTCGGCTCAAGATCCCGTTCGGGGTCGCGGTGGCGCCGGACGGCAGCGTCTTCATCGCCGACACGGGCAACAATCGGATCCGCGAGGTGAAGCCCAACGGGGACATCGTCGCGTTCGCGGGCACCGGGATCAGCGGATTCTCGGGAGATGGCCAGCCTGCCGGCGAGGCCCAGTTCAGCGCTCCCGAGGACGTGGCCGTCGAGTCAAACGGGAACCTCCTGGTGGCCGACACCTTCAATCACCGGATCCGCGAGCTGGTTCGCGTAGCCCCATGATCGCGCGAGCCTCCATGCTGGCGGTGATCGTCGTGCTTGCCTCGGCGTGCGAGACTGGTTCCAATCCGGCGCCGCCGACGATCGTGATCGCCAGCGACCTACCCACATCGGGCCAACCTGCTAACGTCGGCTCACTTGAGCGAGCGATTAAGCTCGCAATCGCACAACACCCCCAAATCGGCGCGTTCCGCCTGAGTTACCTGCCGCTGGACGATTCGCTTGGGCTGTTTCCGAACGCATCACTCGGCGTTCAGAACGTCAAGAGGATGATCGCCGACCCCCGGGTGATGGGCATGATCGGTCCGTTCAACTCCTACGTGATCAGGGACCAGATCCCGCGTGCTGCCCTGGAAAATCTCGCGATGGTGAGCCCGTCGAGCACCGACGTCTGCCTGACCCTGCCGCCGGCCTATTGCACCGCGGGCATACGCGCGGTGCGCGCCACGCGACCCAACAACTTCTTCCGGATCACAGCCCCGGAATACAAGCAGGGGACGGCAATGGCTCGCTGGGCCGCGAGCCTCAACATCAAGCGGGTGGCCGCCTTCAACGAATTGGGTGACGATGGCAGCCTGTACCTCGACCACTTCAGCGATGAGCTCGCAGGCCTAGGCGGGAGCCTGGTTTGGCGGGAAGATCTACCCTGGGGTACCACCAAGTTCACCGGATTCCTAGCCAAGGCAAAGGCGATGGGCGCCCAGGCCATCTACGCGTTGGGATATGGAAGCGCGGACGCCTGCCAGGCCCGCGTCCAGATGAAGAACGACTTCGGGTTCTTTCTCGTCATTGAGGGCGCAACCAATGATTCAAGTTGCAACATCGACGCCACCATCTCCGCGGCCGCGACCTTTGGGACACTCAATTTGGTCGACGCGACCCATTCGAAGGATCCGGCCGCAGCGGCGGCGTTCAAAGCGTACAAAGACGCCTATCCCCAAGACAAGACAATCGCGGACTACACCTTTCCTGCTTATGACTGCGCACTCATCCTGATCGAGGCGATCCAGCGTGTCGTGAATGCCAATGGAGGCAGCGCACCAACCAGGGCCGAGGTGCTGGACGCGGTCGCCCATGGAACGCTCAATGACGGCGTCACCGGCCACTACAAGTTCGACGCTTATGGAGACGCGATCTCGCCGATGATCTCGATCTGGCAAGTCCAGAGCGGCCAGTGGACGTATTTGCAGCCCGTAGACGTAAGCCCAAGGGCGAGCTAGATTCCCTCTCCCGCTCGCGGAAGAGGGCAGGGTGAGGGCCCTTCAGCCGAACAACTGCATGCCTCCGCTGACGCGGACTCCGACCCAACTAGAACGAGGCGAACGCTTTCCGCTCTTCGCGTCAAAGTAACAACTGGTACAACTTCTGGTACCATAACGACATTGTGACAGTGACAGCAAGCGAGGCTCGGAAGAATCTGTTCCCTCTGATCGAGAAAGTGAATGAAGATCACACCCCGATCGAGATCACGTCGCGGCGTGGGGACGCAGTTCTCATCTCGCGCGCGGACTATGACGCCCTCGAAGAAACGGCCCATCTACTTCGGGCGCCAAAGAACGCCCGCAGGCTGCTCGAGAGCCTGGACCAGGCCGCCAGGGGAGCGCGAGAGAAGCACGACCTGATCCGTTGAGGGTGGTATTCACTCCCAACGGTTGGGAGGACTACACCCACTGGCTGAATACGGACCGGACGATGCTCAAGCGCATCAACCGCCTTATCGATGACATCGTCCGGGATCCTTTCGCGGGTATCGGGAAGCCTGAACAGCTGCGCCATGCGTTGGCGGGAGCATGGTCACGCCGAATTGACGATGAGCACCGGCTCGTCTACTTGGTCGATGGAGACGACGTGGTCATCCTCCAGGCGCGTTACCACTACTGACCAGAATGAAAGGACGGGTCGCTACCCGGACGATTTTAGAACTGCCGTTTTGAATACGAGCCAGGGGCTCCGGCGGCGCGAAACGGGACCAAATGGCGCTCCAGAAGCGGTTTGAGGTCAGTCGCCGCAGTGGCGGTCCTGGCAGTCTTGGACCGTGGGGCAATCAATTGGGGAGTCGGACTGCTGGGCTTAGAATCGGCTCTAGGTGTCGTACACGCCTTCCGAGATGGTGGCGGATGCCGTCGGGGTTCTCGCCGAGTACGGAATCTCCCCGAGCGGTCGTGAGCGGCTCGGGGAGTTGCTTCGACGTCTTGGGCGCGACCCGGGCGTTATCGATTCGGTTGAACTCGCCGGGCTCCATGGTTCGGGCTCAATGGCCACGATCCTTGCGACAGGCTCCGATGGCTCTGTCCTGATGCTGGCCAGGTTTCCAACGGAGGCACCGACCCCGATCCACGACCACAACTCATGGGGTCTCGGCTGTGTGATCCGAGGCCGGGACCACCACGTGCTCTATCGACACACCGAGGGCGGAATCGACCCTGGCCGAGCCCGTCTGGAGGTCGTCGAAGAACGGCTTCTCGAAGTTGGCGACCTCCTCTTCTTCGGCCCGCCGCCCGACGACATCCATAGCCAACAAGGCGTCGACGAGGCTGCCTACGAGTTGGTCCTTTTCGGCCACGACCCAAACGCGTTGCCGCGCCGGTACTTCGACCTCGCGACCGGTGCGGTGGAACAGCACTCAGCGGTCTGAGCCGCTCCGATTGGCCGTACCCCAACCACTCTTTGTCGGGGTTCACCGTAGGACGTGATAGCGAATATGTCAGCTGAAAAAGGCCTCCTCCGGCGAATCTGAACTCGCGCGGCCGCAGGAGTTCAAATCGTGAGTTGGGGTGGCTAGCGGGATTTGAACCCGCGACAGCCAGATCCACAATCTGGTGCTCTGCCATGCTGAGCTATAGCCACCACGGTGCGTAGCCAGGAGCGGACGGCTCTTTGGGAATCACGATTCTACCCGGGCCAGGTTGTTCGAGAATGGAGGGCGATGGCAACTCAGGCCGAGTTCGACCAGATGATCAAGTCGGGGGAGTTGATCGAGTCCCGCAACGAGATGACCCCCGAGTACCTCCGCGAGCTCAAGCACACCCTGATCGTTTCGGGCGACACAGAGCTGATCTCGGCCCCCGCCTACTACCTCGCCGCCAAGCGGGCGCCCTCCATCAACGCATTCATGACCGGGATCGCGATCATCCAGGACGAGCTGGCACACGCTCACATCGCCTACCACATCCTCGAGGAGCTGGGCGAAGACCAGGAACAGCTGATCTTTACCCGCGACCCCAAGAGCTTCCGTTACCCATACGCATTCGACGTTCCGCTGGACACCTGGACCGAGCTGGTGGTCGCCAACGGGATGTACGACCAGGCCGGCTTCTGCCTGCTCGGCGACATCCACGAGAAGTGCTCGTACGGGCCCTGGAAGCGCGGGCTGAACAAGGTCATGGCGGAGGAGAACTTCCACCTCCGCAACGGTCGGACTTGGATGAAGCGGATCAGCGCCGCGGGGGGCTCCGCAAAGGATGAGCTGCAGCGTGCGGTCGACTGGATGTTCCCGCTCAGCGTCGAGTGGTTCGGCCTGCCCGACGACCTGAAGATGCACTCGACACAGCTCGAATACAGGCTGAAAGGATTGACCAACGACCAGCTGCGCCAGTGGTGGCTCTCAACGGTGGTGCCGTACTGCGAGCAGATCGGGATCAAGGTGCCGGCGCACAAGGAAACCAGAGACGGCAAGGACGTGTGGGAGCTGGACTACCCGTTTCCGTGCGAGTTCGACGCGCAAGAAAAGCGCTGGGACTTCAAGCAGCCGATCTCGTGGGATGACGTGCTCGAGCGTTGGCGCGCGCGTGGACCGCGCAACGCCGAAATGGTGGCGATGTTCCAGGAGGAATTCCACAAATTCCGCAAGAGCCACCATAAGAACGGCTCATGAACGAGCGACTGTGGGCGGCTTTGGCCGAGGTTCAAGATCCCGAGATGCCGGTGAACCTGGTGGACCTCGGATTGATCTACGGCCTCGAGCAGCGCGATGGGGTGGTCGAGGTCGAGCTCACCTTCACGGCGATGGGCTGCCCCGCATCCGACTTCATCCTCGATGACGTTCGCGAGCGGCTGCTGCGCGAAGACGGAGTGCGCGAGGTTCGAGTGAAGGTGGTCTGGGATCCCCCCTGGACGAGCGCCCGCATGACGGAGGCGGGACGCGACGCGCTGGAGGCGTGGGGCCTGGCCGTCTGACGTGACGACATACAAGCGAGTCAGCGGTGACGCGGTCGAGTACGAGGTGTTCGCGCGCAAGACCCGTGGTGAGCCGCTGCACCTGGTTGGCAGCGTGGTCGCCCCCGACGACGATCTCGCCGCGGCATATGCGCGCGCGACCTATGACGAGGAACGCTGGTGCGAGATGGCCATCGTCCGCAAGGAAAACGTAATCGCTCTGTGGCAGCCCGGCGAATGATCTGCAGTCGGGAGCTTTAGTCCGGCCCGCGCGCCAGCCGTTGGAACGGAGTCGCCGGCGGGACGAGCAGCATGCGGCCGTCGTCCGAGCGCACCAGCTGACAACCGCCCTCGTGGACCATCCCGTGGTGGCGATAGCAGAGAAGAGTGAGATTGGAAAGGTCGGTCGCACCGCCATGGATCCAGTGCACCACATGGTGGGCTGAGCTCCACCTCGCCGGGCGATCACAACCTGGTACGACACAGCCGCCGTCCCGAACCCTGAGTGCTTTGCTCTGGGCGCCCGACACCACCCGCTTGGCGCGCCCGACGTCGATGACCATCGAGTCGGCGTCGAGCAGGATGCGGGTGAGGCTGCAGTCGCAGGCCAGTCGCTCGACCGCTTTCGACGAGATGGGGAGTGCGAACTCCATCTCCGCCGCCGGCGC
>DATINX010000245.1:0-2575 GCA_035473835.1 Candidatus Dormiibacterota bacterium
CCCTCCGGCTTCGACCTGATCAACGCCCAGTACTCGCTGCCGTTCATCCCGCGGCACCATTTCGACGCGACGATTCGGCGTCTCCGTGACTCGGTACGGACGGGCGGAGTGATGGCGGCGACATTCTTCGGCAAGAACGACGAGTGGAACGGGCCCGAGAACAGCCTGACCTTTAGCACACAGGCGGACCTGGAGCGGATGTTCAGCGCGCTGGACCTGATCGAGCTGTCCGAGGTCGAGGAGGATGGACATACCGCTGACGGCTCGCCCAAGCACTGGCACGTCTTCAATCTCATCGCGCGCCAACCACTGAGCTAGTTGTGGACGCGACCGGAGAGTTTCGGGTCGGCCCCCAGCGTGAAGGCGCCCCTTGTGATTCCATTTGGGCCCGTGGCCGCTGACCTTCGCGTCGATTGGTGGTCCGAAGGCGTTCTCGCTCTCACCATCGACCGCCCAAAACGACGGAATGTCGTCGACCACGAGCTGCTGGCCGAGCTCGCCCGCGTGCTCGAGTCCGATGGCAAGAACGCCGGAGCGGTCGTGCTGGGCGGGGCCGGCGGGGCCGCCTTCTCTGCCGGCTTCGACCTCGACCAGATCAAAGGCACCGAATCCGACCTCGAGGCCGACGCATCCATGGGCAAGGCGGTCGACGCCATCATGTCCTGTCCAGTGCCCGTGATCGCCATGATCCAGGGCCACTGCCACGGAGGGGGAGTCGAGCTCGCGCTCAGCTGCGACCTTCGGATCGCCTCCGACGATCTGCAGCTGTCGCTGCGGGCCGTTTCGCTCGGCGTCGTCTATCGCTACCAGCTCATTGCGCGCCTTGTCGACACCGCCGGACTTGGCCGAGCCGCCGACCTGCTGCTCGCAATGCCGGTCCTGGGCGCTTCCGAAGCGCTGATGTGGGGCCTTGTCAGCGAGGTGGTTGCGGCGGCGGACACGAATAAGAGGACGCGCGCGATGGCCGAGATGCTGGCTGCCAGCCCGCGCAGCGCAGTGGAAGGGACCAAGGCCAGTCTCTTGATTGCTGCCCGCCACGTTGCCCGCGATGAAGCGCTCGACAAGACGGCGGGACTACGTCGTCGCGCCGCCACGAGCAGCGAGCGGCGCAACGCGCTCGAGGCGGCCAAGAAGCGCCTCGGGCGCTCGGTCTGACCGGCCGCGCCCCTACTCGTCCATGAACGCGACGATCCGGCAGGGTGACGCTTCGCCCCCCTCGATCGGAATCGGAAACGCGCCGATCAGGCATCGCTTGTTGAGTGCCTGCTCGACGTCACCGCCGAGATTCTCCACGTGAGTGATGCCATGCCGGAACGGAACCCTGTGCATTACGAATAGGTCCTCCTCCGGCCAGATCTCGCCGACCTTCTTGCCCATCCGCTTCTCGTACTCGCGTGTCGCGTCCGGCCGCTTGGTGCGGATCGACGTGTTCATCGGGTGGTCGCCCGAGCCGCAGTCGACTGCCGTCCACGCCAGCTGCATCTCGACGATCCATTCGGCCAGCGACCGGTCCCCGCCGGGGTGGCGCAAGAAATAGCGTTCCTCGTCCTCCTGGGGACGCCCGTTGAAGAAGCGATGCCAGCCCGTGTGAAACACCACGATGTCGCCCTTCTTGATCTCCATTCGATCCGTGACCTGCTTGGGCGTGATCACCGACCAGTCGTCCATCTCGTCGGAGAGATCGACGATCACTCCTTCCCGGCATAGGGTGGTCAGGGGAATCGAGGCCATGTCCTTGCCGCCTGACACGATGTGCATCTCGCCGTCGAAATGCGTGCCGGCGTGGAGGGGCGTCTCGAGGTACTGCGAAACGATGCCGTTGGTGGCGTGGCGCTGGAAGTAGCTCAGCTTCGGCGACGGATAACCCACCCAACCCGGCGTATGGATGGAAAAGACGTGCGTGAGATCGACGAGCTTCATGCTTGGCGCTCCTTCCTCATTGATGCCTCCGGCCTCAGCGCGACGGCGTCGATCTCCACCAGAGCGTCCGGGATGACGAATGCGGACACCTCCACCAGGGTGCTGGCGGGCCTGCTCTCGCCGAAGAAGCGGCGGCGAACCGTGTTGACGGCGGCGCGATCCTCGATCCGGCGCAGGTAGACGGTGACCTTGACCACGTCGGCAAAGGTCGCACCCGCCTTCTCGAGCGCCGCCTTGATGTTCTCGTGCACCCGCTCGGCTTGCGCGACCACGTCATCGCCCCCCAGCAGCCGGCCTGACGCGTCCAACGCCAGCATCCCTGAGATCCAGATCCAGCCGTCCGCGATCACGGCGTCCGTGTAATGGCTGATCGGCTCAGGGAGCTGATCGGGAAGCCTGATCCTTTCGATGCGTGGCATATAACCGGCTCCTTTCCCGTGTGGATGGCCTTATTGACAGCCTTACCGAGCGCCTATATAGTCCGAGCGTTGCGTAATTGTCGGACAAATTACCGACAAGGGAAGGTTTGAAAATGGGTGCTCGGTCGACTCTATCGAGCGGACGCATCACACTCGCCGCTGCGGTTTTTCGTCGATGCTCTGATGCAGGTGGGCGATCTGACCGAGCAGGACCGGCGTTCGATCGAGGCGCAGGT
>DATINX010000246.1:0-3364 GCA_035473835.1 Candidatus Dormiibacterota bacterium
TTCGGCGTGCTGAACGGCGTCAATGGCATTGGGGACCTGGTCTCGAGCGTCATCGCGGGCGTCTTGTGGACGTTCGTCAGCCCTGTTGCGGCTCTCGGCTTCGGAGCGGTCCTGAGCGCTGTGGCGGCATCGGCGCTGGTCCTGAATTTGGCGCGATATTCGGGCGCTCGATGATGGCGTCGAGCCGGCCGCGCAACCCCCTTCTCAACGGCGAGGCGTCCCGTTCACGTGTAATTGACCAGTGCCAAGGTCGATTCTCGCCATCGTGGGCCGACCCAACGTGGGTAAATCGACCCTGTTCAATCGAATCCTGGGTTGGCGCAAAGCCATCGTCGACCCGCAGTCGGGCCTGACGCGCGACCGCCTTTACGGGGTCGCCGAGTGGCGCGGCCGCGAGTTCACCGTCGTCGACACGGCCGGGCTCGACCTGGACGGGGCGAAGGACGAGTCGCGTGCCGCCATCGAAGCTCAGACCAAGATCGCGATCGACGAGGCCGACATCATCTTGCTGCTGCTCGACGTCCGCGAAGGGCTCACGCCGATCGATCGTGAGATCACTCGAATGCTTCGCCGGTCGGGCCGCAAGGTCCTCGTGGCCGCGAACAAAGCCGACTCACCCAACGACCGTCACTTTGCGCACGAGATCCTCGAGCTGGGTTTTGACGAGCCCAGCCTGGTGTCCGCGCAGCACGGCCTTGGCATCGGTGACTTCCTGGATCGAATCATCGAAGCGCTGCCGCCGGCAGAAGACCAGGAGACCGATTCGCAGGCCGACCGCCTCGCCATCATGGGCCGCCCGAACGTCGGCAAGTCGTCCCTGCTCAACGCTCTGCTCGGTGACGAGCGCGCCCTGGTCAGCCCCATCCCCGGGACCACGCGCGACCCCGTCGACACCGAGCTGGTCTTCGACGGCGTCCCGGTTGTCCTGGTCGACACCGCCGGCATCCGCCGCAAATCCGCGGCCCGCGATCGACTCGAGCAGTACAGCCTGATGCGCGGCATTCACGCGATGGAGCGGGGCGATGCGGTGCTGCTCGTCATCGAGGCGTCGGCTGGGGTGCTCGCCCAGGATCAGCATGTAGCCGGCTACGCGCTCGAAGCCGGCAAGGGTCTCGTCATCGTCGTCAACAAGATCGACCTCGTCGAGCCGGCCCAGCGCACGCCTGCGTACTGGCGCGAGGCGCTCGCGCGAAGCTTCAAGTTCGCGCCCTACGCGCCGATCCTCACCGTCTCGGCGAAGACCAAGGAGGGCATCGAGTCGGTGATCCCGGCGGCGTTGGAAGTGGTCGGCCAGCGCCGCATCAAGATGCCGCCCAGCGAGCTCAATCGCGTCCTCCGCCAGGCGTTCGTGGACCATCCGCCGCCGAGCTACAAAGGCCGTCGCCTCACTCTCGGCTACGCCACCCAGGCGGCGTCGGAAACGCCGACGGTGGTCATGTTCGTGAATGACGTCGGCCTGCTCCACTTCTCCTATCGCAGGTACCTGGAGAAGGCGATCCGCAGCCAGTTCGGGCTCACCGGCAACCCGCTCAAGCTGGTTCTGCGGGCAGGCACGGGCAAGCGGAGCGGATCCAAGGGCGGCGCCTCCAAGCGCCGCCTCAAGACCGGAACCAAGAGCGGAACCAAAGCCCGCAGCTAGTCCGTTTACATTTCCATCACGTCAAACCGACATCCGGATGACGGGATGGTGATGTATTGATGTTATGGCCGCTTTGAGCTTCAAGGTCCTGGTCGTCGACGACGAGGCGCACATCGTGGAGCTCGCGCGCCTCTACCTGTCGAGAGAGGGCTATGACGTCGAGGGGGTGGGGGACGGCGGCCAGGCGCTGGCCCGCTTCGGTCAGGTCAAGCCCGACCTCGTCATCCTCGACATCATGCTGCCGGGCACGGACGGCCTCACCATCTGCAAGGAGATCCGCAAGCAGAGCCAGGTGCCGATCATCATGCTCACGGCCCGCGACGAGGTCACTGACAAGGTGGTCGGCCTCGAGGTAGGCGCTGACGACTACCTGACCAAGCCCTTTCACCCTCAGGAGCTGGTGGCACGCGCGAAGGCGCTCCTGCGCAGGGCCCGCCTCGAGCCGGACCAGCCCAAGCTCATCAGGGCGGGCAGGCTCGAGGTCGATCTCGAGCGGCACGAGGTTCGCCTGGGGAGCGCCCGCGTCCAGCTGAGGCCCAAGGAGTTCGACCTGCTCGCCCTTCTGGCACGGCATCCCGGGCGTGTGTTCCAGCGGAGCGAGCTGCTCGATCTGGTTTGGGGCTACGACTTCCCCGGCTACACCAGGACCGTCGACGTGCACGTCCAGCAGCTGCGCGAGAAGCTGGCCGCGGCCAAGATCTCTGAACCGAGCATCCAGACCGTGTGGGGCGTCGGCTACCGGCTGGAGCTGGCGGCGAGCTGAGCCTCCGACTCCGGCTGCTGGCGGCGGCGGCGGGCATCGTGGCCGTGAGTCTTCTGCTGAGCGGCGCCCTGACCTGGGTGCTGGTGCGCGACCTCGAGCTGCAGAGCGCTCAGGACCAGCTGGACCGGGCAGCGCAGGTGGACGCCGTGCTTGTGCGGCATGAAGAGTGCACCGTCCGCCCGATAGTGCGGACAGGCGCCGGCACGTGCACCGCCGCCAGAGGAATTGACGATGCGATCGATTTCCAGAACAGGCTCGGCTTCCTCGCCCAATCGCTGAACGTCGACCGCCTGATATTGCTCAACAAGCAGCGCGTGGTCGTGTTCGACAGCGGCAGCCCGGCCACAGCCGGCCTGGCCATACCGGTCGTGGCATCGAAGCGGATGACCGGTGTCGGCGAGGCACGCACGACCCTGGACGGCCAGACGTACCTGGCGGCCGCGGTCACGATCGCCCCCGCGCGCGATCCGCTTGGGGCCAGCTACGTGCTTGTCGCCGGCCGGCAGGGATCCGTGACGGGCGCCGCCGCCGGCGAGCTCGTACCGCGGCTCCTGCAGGCGGGCGGCGCGGCGTTGCTGGTGGCCATCTTTCTGGTCCTGCTCCTGAGCCTCTCCGTCACGCGGCCGCTCGGCAAGCTGGCCGCGGCCGCGGAGGACATCGCGGCGGGGCAGTACTCCCGGCGGGTGGGGATTTGCGGATCGGATGAGATCGGAACGCTCGGGTCAGCCTTCGACCGAATGGCCGAGGCGGTGGAGCGGGCGCGCAAGGCTCAGCGCGAGTTTCTCGCCAACGTCTCACACGAGCTCAAGACGCCGCTGACAAGCCTCATCGGATTCAGCCAGGCGCTGGTCGACGGCAGCATCAAGTCAGACCTCGAACGCACCCGTGCCGCCACCATCGTGCATGAGGAATCGGAGCGGGTGCTGCGCATGGCCCAGGAGCTGCTCGACCTCGCGCGCGTC
>DATINX010000247.1:0-4674 GCA_035473835.1 Candidatus Dormiibacterota bacterium
CGGAAGACGCGGCGCCCTCAGGGCCAGCATGCCGATCTGGGCTCGGCTCAGGATCGCCTGCGCCTCGCGGCTCAATCGCACGGCAACACTCTAGGACGCTTGCAACGCATCGCGGATCTTCTCCAGGGCGCGCTGGAGCCGCTGCCGGACGATCCGATCGAGGCGTTTGGCGACGAGCGCACCGACGACCGACATGGGGGGTGTGTAGCCGATGCGAAGCTCGACCCGCACTCCTTCAGGCGCCTTGGCGAAGGCGAAGCCGCCCTCCTGCTTGATCAGGCCCGATTCCGAGACCCAGCCGATCTCGTACGGGCGGCGCCAGCGGTTCAGGCGCAGCTCGTTCTGCAGCGGGAAGCCCATCGCGACCATCTCGACGCGGTAGCGGGCCCCCACGCCTGTCGAGCGGGAGCCGATCGGCTCCCAGCGGGCGATCCCGTCGAGCACATCGGCCACGTGGCGGTAGTCGGCGAAGTAATCGAAGGCGCGCTCGGGCGTGGTGTGAATGACGACCGCCGCGGAAAACTCGAGTTTGGCCACCGAGCGCTCAACATATCTGACGTGAAGTGGAGCGACGGTCGCGTCAACCTCGTGGATTCGGTGGCGTCGTCGAGAGCGATCTCCGGTCGCGAGCTTCGCGAAGGCTTCTTCGAGGACATGCACCGCCTGACGCTTGGCCTCGTGCACACGCGAGGAACGTCCCTGTTCCTCGGTCCTGTGGAGCTCGTTCGATTCGGGGCGGCAAGGAGCACTCGTTCGAGCGTGGTGCTGCCGATCGAAGGCGGACTGCTCGTCGGCAGGCCAGGAGGATGGCTTCGGATCGCCGCGTCGAAGGGCTGCCTGGAAGCTTCGCTGGAGGGATATCGACCCCTGCTCCCGCTTCCGCTTTATGTCGTGACCCAGCTCCCTTTCCACCACACAATCACGCGCCTACACCTCCTCCACCAAAGGGGTCGCACGCCGGAGCCAGGCATCCCGGCCCCCCCGACAAGTCGACTTGCCGCCGCGGCCATCGACGCCGGCCTGTGCGCCGCGCTGGCGTTGACGGCGGCCCGAAGGCGCCGCGTGCCCGTGCTGCTTGGGATCGTCGCCGCCTACCACGTCGCCTGCTGGACCTCGTCCGGTCGTACCGTCGGCGGGTTGATTGCCAGGCAGCAGGTGGTGTCGATCGACGGCTCGCGGGTCAGCGCCGGCCAGGCGGTCGTGCGCCTTCTCACCGCGCCGCTGGCCGCGCTCCGCGCACGCGCGGTCCACGACGAGATCGCCGGAACTGAGGTCATCGCCGACTAGGAACTAGCATTTGCCCATGGCTTCGGGGGTCGATCTCGTCATCTTCGGAGCATCCGGCGACCTCGCCCGGCGGAAGATCCTTCCCTCGCTGGGAGCACTGGCGGCACATGAGGGAATCAAGCTGCGCGTGATCGGCGCCGGGCGCAGCCACAAGACCAAAGAAGAGTTTCGCGACACTGTCAAGGAAGCCAGCGGCAGCACCGACCTCGCCGCCACGGCGGAGTGGGTGCAGCTCGACTACGACGATCCGGCGACCTTCGACCCCGTCAACGCGCTCATCTCCGGCAGCCCGGTCGTCATCTTCTACCTTGCCACGCCCCCCGAGACTTTCAGCCCGATCCTGGTCGCGATCGCGAACTCGGGCATGGCGACGAAGGGTGATCCTTCGCGAAGGATCGTGGTCGAGAAGCCGCTGGGGCACGATCTCGCATCCGCCAAGCAGCTCAACGCGCAGCTCGCCGCGGCGTTCGATGAGACGCAGATCTATCGGATCGATCACTACCTCGCCAAGGACACGGTCCAGAACGTCCTGGCATTTCGCTTCTCGAACTCGCTGTTCGAGCCGGTGTGGAATCGCAACCTCGTCGAGACCATCCAGATCACCGCCGCCGAGGAGGAAGGTATCGGCCAGCGCGCCGGCTATTACGACCAGACCGGCGCTGTTCGCGACATGATCCAGAACCACGTCCTCCAGCTGCTCGCGCTGGTGACGATGGAACCCCCGACCACGTTCGACGCGGACTACGTCCGCCGCGCCAAGCGAGCCGCGCTTCGCGCGACGTCGCCCCTGGATGTGACGACCGCGGTGAGGGGTCAGTACGAGGGCTATCTCGATGAAGCTGGTGTCGCACCGGAGTCTCGGCGCGAGACCTATGCGGCCGCGCGAGTGTCGATCGAGAACTGGCGATGGGATGGAGTCCCGATCTTCATCCGCACGGGCAAGACGCTGCGACGTCGCGCCACCGAGATCGTGATCAAGCTACGCGACGCGCCGCTGCTGCGCATCGGCGGACGGCGACAGCGTGGCATCCCGACGTTGCTAGTCATCAGGGTCCAGCCCGACGAGGGCATCACGCTGCGGATTGGAGCCAAGCGGCAGGGCCCGCGATTCGAACTGGTGCCCGCCGGGATGCGGCTCGACTACGCGAAGCTCACTCGCGCCGAGCTACCCGACGCCTACGAGAACGTGCTCTCGGAAGTGCTCAACGGCGGCCATTCCGCGTTCCCCGGCGCCGAGGAAATCGAGCTCCAGTGGGAGATCGTGGATCCGTTGATCAAGGCGTGGGAGGCCGAGGGCCACCCGGAGATCTACCCCAAAAGCTCGTGGGGTCCGCGTGCGGCTGACGACCTGGTGGCGGCCGGCGGCGGTGGCCGCTGGATCGTGAGCGGCGACGAGCCGGGCACTACATAGGGTATGAGGAAAAACCTGCCGGTTTTCCCTCATCGCCGGGTCGGCTTCGCCGACGCGGCTGCGCTCTTTCCCGCGGTTGGGATTTACTGAAAGACACGCCCAGCCACGTACGGCGCGCAAACAGAAGGTGGGTAGACGGCCTGGCAGAGCCAGGCCTGACTACGACGCACGAAGAGCTCGACACGGTCAAACAAAAGGGGCAGCTTGCGCTGCCCCTGCTGTCGGCTGATACGACCTTACTTCGTCGAGCGGGCCATGCCTCCGCCCATCATGCCCTTGGAGCCGCTCATCCACAGCTCGGCCTTGTTGGGGTAGAGGACGATCAAGATCACCGCCGCCAGGATCGCGATAAGGAAAGCGACGATGTCAAAACGCCCGATCGAGATCTGAAGGAAGATCTGATAGATCACCTGCAGGATCGCGTACAGGATCAGGGCGCGGACCCAGCTCACGTTTCCGGTTGGGTCGAAGCCCGCGATCATCAATCCGGCACCGAACGCGACGCCGGCCACCGAGGCCGTGACGCCAAACCACGTGTCGAAGGGGATCCATGTGGGGAACGCCGAGCCTGCCACGATCAGGATTCCCATCAACCACATAAGGAGCTTCAACGCCAAGGGATTCCACTTAGCCACTAGTCCCTGTCCTCCATTTCGACCGCACTAGATTGTCAGATTTAGTGAGAGCAGCGGTCATTTGTAGCCCACTTTGTACGCCAAATGCACGTCACTTGCAACGCTGGTCAACTCAAAACTTGCGCACCGCCCCGCCAGACGCGGAGCGGCCGAAGGCCGTAAGCCCAGGCGAACGCCCCTTCGTGATCGGCGTCCCAGAGGACCAGGTCGGCCAGTTTCGAGGCAGCGACCACGCCTCGGTCCGTACGGGCGATGGAGAGCGCTCCGCCAAGGGTGGCCGCGAGGAGGGCTTGCTCGACCGACAGCTTGAACACGGCCACCGCCATCGCCACCACCACGCTCATGCTCGTGATCCCGCTCGTGCCTGGGTTGTGATCGGTGCCGAGTGCTATGACGGTGCCGGCCGCGAGCATCTCCTTGATCGGCGGCAGCCTGCCGATCGACAGTGCGGTGCCCGGCGCCAGAGTGGCCACCACGCCAGCGCGCGCGAGCGCGACAGCATCGCCGCGGTTGGCGCAGAGGAGGTGATCGGCCGATGCGGCATGGAGATCGGCTGCCAGCCGCGAGCCGCCGGTGCGGGCAAGCTCGTCGGCATGGAGGCGCGGGATGAGGTGCGCCGCGATTGCGGCCTTGAGGATGCGGCGCGACTGCGAGACCGAGAAATAGCCGCGGTCGCAGAACACATCGCAGAACCGAGCGCCCGCGGCGTGCGCATCGCCACACCAGCCCGCGACCTGCCTTGCGTACGCGTCGAGATTGGCGCCGCGGTCGGGCGGCTTGGCATGTGCGGCCAGGAACGTGACCTCGATGCGAGGCAGGTCGGTTCGCTCGCTGATGCGTTTGAGAATCCGCGTAGCTTCGAGCTCGCCTTCCCGCTCGAGGTGATAGCCCGTCTTCGCCTCGACGGTGGTCGCTCCGCCCTCCAGCCATCGCCTCAGCCTGGTCGCGGTTGCGCGCTCGAGGGCTTCGGGCGCCGCTTCACGCGTGGCTTTGACGGTGGCCACGATGCCACCGCCTGCGTTCGCGACGTCCTCATACGTCGCCCCTGCCGATCGCATAGCGATCTCGGCCATCCGGTTGCCCGCGTAGACGGGATGCGTATGCGCGTCGACGAGACCGGCCGTCACGAGGCCTCCGCCGCAGTCTTCCTCGTGCGCGACGTATCCGAGCAGGTCGAGCGGCTCCGTGCCCTGTCGTCCACACCAGGCGATGTGCTCATCGTCGTCGCAGATGATCGCGGCGCTCTCGATCACGCCGGTGTTGGTGCCGGTGAAGAGGCGGCCGATGTTGTGAAGCCGCCTCATTTCGAAACGAGCGTCTTGCCGCCGACGACCACGTTGG
>DATINX010000248.1:0-3759 GCA_035473835.1 Candidatus Dormiibacterota bacterium
GCGATCAAAGGGTTCGAGCCGCTGGACCCGAACTTCTACAACAACTTCAGGCTGATCCCGGTCCGGCCGAGCGTCTTCGGAGTGGTGATCACCAATGGACGCTCGAAGATCTCCAACGACGTTCTCCACGACCCCGACCGGGTCGGCCAGCCTCGCGGCCACCCGCCGGTGCGCACCTTCATGGGCGTGCCGCTCCAGGTCGGCGAACGCGTGATCGGCATGGTCGGGGTGGCGAACAAGCCGAGCGGCTACACGACCGACGAGGAGCGCCTGCTTTCGACCTTCGCCAACCAGGTCGCGGTGGCGATCGAGAACGCGCGTCTGTACGAGGACCAGAGGCGGATGATCGACGAGCTGGAGCAGCTGCATCGCGATCTCAGCCAGGCGGAGCGCGACCAGGTGCTTCGCCAGGAACGGGAGCGGATCGCCGCCGAGCTCCACGACCGGATCGAGCAGGCCATCTTCACGCTCGGTCTCAAGGTCAATGCGATCCTCGAACGTGATTCTGTGACGGACACGATCGCCGCGGACCTCGGCGAGGTGCGCCAGCTGGCCATCCACACGTCCGAGGCGGTGCGCGAGGCGATCTTCGCGCTGTCGCTGCCTCCTGCTGCAGCCGGCGGCCTGCCCTCCGAGCTTCGGCGACTCGTTCGCGAGGCGGGCAAATCCGATTCGGTGGAGGCCGACCTGGTCGTCAGCGGCAAACCTGTCGGCCTCAGCTCGGAATCTGCGCACACCCTGTTCGTCCTGGCCCGCGAGGCCCTGGCGAACGTGGTGCGACACGCCAAGGCCGGGCGAGTCCTGGTCAGCCTGCGTTACTCGGACGACCATGTCGACCTCGTCATCCAGGACGACGGCGTCGGGGCCTCTGAGCAGATGCTCCAGAACTACCAGGAGAGCACCACCCACTTCGGCTTGAAACGGAGCCGCCGCCAGGTCGAGGCGTTGGGGGGTACGTTCGAGGTGCGCAACGGCGAGGAGAGCGGACTGGCGATTCGGGCCAGGCTGCCGGCGCAAGGGTGAAGCAAGAAGGACGGATCCGGGTCCTCATCGTGGACGACCACGAGATGGTCCGCGAGGGGCTGATGGCGATGCTCCAGCCCGAGCGCGACTTCGATGTCGTCGGCCAGACCGGCTCTGGTGCGGCGGTGGCGGACCTGGTCGAAACCACGCAGCCCGACGTGGTCCTGCTCGACGCTCGCCTGCCCGACCTCAGCGGCGTCGAGGTCTGCCGCCGGCTGCGTCACTCGCATCCCGACGTCTCGGTGGTGATCCTCACGACCTACACGGACCCAGACCTCGTCCAGGAGTGCCTCGAGGCCGGAGCGCGCGGCTACGTCGTCAAGGACGTCGAGCGCTTCAGCCTGAAGGAGAGCATCCGGGCCGTCTACCGAGGGCAGGCGGTGCTGGCGCCCCAGGTGGCGGGTCACGTGATCGAGTCGGCGCGGACGCGACAGCCGGCCGGGTCCGGACGGGCGGCGTTGAGCGGGTCTCAGGTGGCGATTCTCCGCCTGATCAGCCGCGGCCACTCCAACCGGGAGATAGCGGCCGAGGTGCATCTAAGCGAGAACACGGTAAAGACACACGTCCAGGAGATCTTTCGCAAGCTGGGCGTGCGGAACCGTGTGGAGGCGGCAATCCTCGCAGGAAAATCGGGCTGGATCTGACTCCTTAATCACCCTTTCGGGTGGTCGAGGTTCGCCCGCATGGGTGGTGACCGGCGCGAGTGCCTCTGGTTTCCTTGCTTCGGAGGTGCTGCCTTATGTTGCCTGCCGCCTTTGACTATCGATCTCCAGCCTCGCTCGAGGAAGCGCTGAGGTTACTGGCCGAACGGGGTGACGACGCCAAGGTCATGGCCGGCGGCCAGAGCCTGATCCCGCTCCTCAAGCTCAGGTTTGCCCAGCCGGCGCTCATCGTCGACATCGGACGCGTGCCAGGTCTCAATCGCATCGCTCGCGAGAACGGCGATCTGAGAGTCGGCGCCCTCGTCCGTCACGTCGACATCGAACGTGATGCCGACCTGGCCCAGAAAACTCCGATCATGGGTGAGGCGGCGCACTGGATCGCCGACCCGCTGGTGCGCAATCGAGGCACCCTGGTTGGTTCAGTCTGCCACGCCGACCCGGCCGGCGACTGGGGCTCGGTGATGCTGGCCCTGGGCGCCAAGCTGGTGGCCCACTCGGCGTCGGGCGAAAGGGTGATTCCGATCGCGGGCTTCTTCCAGGACCCGTTCACGACCGGGCTCAAAGCAAACGAGATCGTGACGGAGATCCGGATCCCGATCCCATCGGGCCCATCGGGGGGCGCTTACAACAAGCTCGAGCGCAAGGTGGGCGATTTCGCCACCGTGGCCGTGGCCGTGCAGGTGGAGATGAATGGAGGCAAGGTGTCGAGGGCCGGCATCGGTCTGACCTCCGTGGGGTCGACCAACATCGAGGCCGTCGCGGCTGAGAAGGCGCTGGTGGGCAAGGAACCGACCGACGAGGTCATCCGCGAGGCGGCGCGGCTCGCGGCCGACGCCGCGGACCCCAAAGACGACGTCCGCGGCACCGCCGCATATAAGAAGGACGTGGTTCGAGTGTTCGTGCAGCGCGGACTGCACACGGCGATCCGCCGGGCCCAGGAGGGGAAGTCATGAAAGTAACGATGAAGGTCAACGGCGCCGAGAAGAGCGGCGACGTCGAGCCACGAGTCCTGCTGGTCGACTTCTTGCGGACCAACCTGGCCCTCACCGGCACGCATATTGGCTGCGACACGACCAGCTGCGGCGCGTGCACCGTGCTGCTCGATGGAGACCCGGTCAAATCCTGCACCGTGCTCGCCGTCCAGGCCGACGGCCGCGAGGTCAAGACCGTCGAGGGGCTGGCGCAGGGCGGCACGCTTTCGGCGGTCCAGGTCGGCTTCCACGAGGAGCATGGCCTTCAGTGCGGCTTCTGCACCCCCGGCATGATGATGGTCAGCACCGCGCTCCTCGAGCGCAATCCCAATCCCACCGAGGACCAGATTCGCTGGGCGATCAGCGGCAACATCTGCCGCTGCACCGGGTACATGAACATCGTCAAAGCGGTCCAGCATGCCGCGAAGGCGCAGCAGGCCGCGGCCAACGCTCCTCAAGCCGTGGGCGCGGGAGGTGGCGAATGAGCAGCACCATGCACATGCACGGCGGGATCGGTGAATCGATCAAGCGCAAGGAAGACGGGCGCTTCCTACGCGGGAAGGGCAACTACGTAGATGACTACGTACTTCCCGGCATGCTCCACATGGCCATCTTGCGCAGCCCCCACGCGCACGCGCGGATCAAATCCATAGATACCAGTGCCGCCGGCGCCAAGCCGGGCGTGATCGCGGTGGTCACGGGCGAGCTCATGGCCCAGCACAAGCTGGCGTGGATGCCGACGCTCAGCGGCGACACCCAGGCCGTCCTCGCGACCGACAAGGTTCGATTCCAGGGCCAGGAGGTGGCGGCGGTCATCGCTGAGACCAAAGTTCAGGCGGAGGACGCTCGGGACGCGATCGTTGTCGACTACGACGTGCTGCAGGCCGTCACAAGTCCCGATGGGGCGAAGGCCGACGGGGCACCCCTGATCCGCGACGAGAAGGAAGGCCAGAAAGACAACCACATCTATCACTGGGAGTCGGGCGACAAGGAGCGGACACAGGCGGCGTTCGCCAAGGCGGCCAAGGTCGTGCGGCTGCACACGTTCTATCCGCGCTGTCATCCCGCTCCCCTGGAGACGTGCGGCTGCATCGCCGACGTCA
>DATINX010000249.1:0-2689 GCA_035473835.1 Candidatus Dormiibacterota bacterium
CGCTCGAAGTCGCTGACGGCGCTGACAGACGTGCTCGCCTTTTTCGAGAGGCAGAAGATCGATCGCGACGGCCTCGTGGTCGCCGTCGGGGGTGGCACCGTAGGCGACCTGGCGGGATTCGCGGCGTCCGTGTGGCTGCGGGGGATCCGGCTTGTCGCGGTACCGACGACCTTGCTGGCGATGGTCGATTCGAGCGTCGGCGGCAAGACTGGCGTGAACGGGGTCCGTTCGAAGAATGCGATCGGAACTTTCTGGCCGCCTTCGGGCGTCGTTGCCGACATGGCGGCCCTGGCGACCCTGCCAGCCGCGAACTACCGGGATGCATTTGCCGAGGTTGTAAAGTACGGCGTCGCGATGGATCGGGGGATCTTCGAGCTGCTGCAAGAGGAACGCGAGCGCCTGCTCGAGGGTGATCGGCGGGCTCTCGAGCGCGTGGTGTTCCGCTGCGTCACCGCGAAGGCGCTGGTGGTGGCCAGGGACGAGCGCGAGCGCGGCCCGCGCGCGATCCTCAACTACGGCCACACGGCGGGTCACGCCCTCGAGGCGGCCACGCGGTATCGCGTCTCCCACGGCCGAGCGGTTGCGTTCGGCATGCGGGTGGCGGCCAAGATCGCGCTCTCCCTCGAGCTGTGCGGACCGCGGCTGGTCGAGGCGCAGGACGCGCTCCTGACCGAGTTCGGGCTGCCCGACCGCTCTCCGTCCGCCGACCCCGCCCGCGTGCTCGCCGCGATCGAGCACGACAAGAAAGCTCGACGAGGACGGGTCGCCTGGGTGATGCCGCGGAGACTCGGCCACGCGGAGCCCGGGCACGTCGTGCCGGCCGCCGTGGTGCGCCGGTTCGTGCGCAAGGCCCTCGTTTGAAGCGCATCCTCGTCGTCAACGGCCCCAACCTGAACCTGCTCGGAAAGCGCGAGCCGCACATCTACGGATCGAAGTCGCTGGTCGACCTGATGGATGCTGTTCGTGTCAGGGCGGGTGAGCTGAAGGTGCAGGTCGACTTCTTCCAGGCCAACGGCGAAGCCGAGATCATCGACTTCTTGCAGAAGGAAGCCCCTGCCTCGGCGGGCATCATCATCAACCCAGGCGCGCTCTCGCACTATTCGCTTGCCCTCTTCGACTGCCTCCAGGCGCTCTCCATCCCGACGGTGGAGGTACACCTCTCGAACATCCACGCGCGCGAGGAGTTCCGATCGAAGAGTGTCACTGCGCGCGCCGCGCGCGGCATCATCGCGGGTCTTGGCTTCACCGGCTACCTTTTTGCCATGGAGTACCTGGCGGAATTGGAGACCAAACCGGCTTGATCTCGACCAATGACTTTCGCAACGGGACCATGTTCGAGATGGACGGCCAGCTCCTCGAGATCGTCAGCGTCGAGCACATCAAGCTCGCCCGTGCTGGCGCCGTGATCAAGGCCAAGCTGCGCAACCTGCTGACCGGTTCGATCTTCGAGCAGAGCTTCCGCAGCGGCGACAAGTACCGCACAGTCCGCATCGACAAGGCCGAGGCCAGCTACCTGTACGCCGATGGCAGCCACCACTACTTCATGGACACCCGAACCTACGACCAGGTGCCCGTCGATGAGGACCTGCTGGAATCCGTGCTGCCGCTCTTGAAGGAGGGCAGCCCGGCGTACCTCCTGACGTACCAGGGCAAGCTCATCGGGGTGGAGCTGCCGATCAACGTGGAGCTGCGTGTTGTCGAGACCGACCCGGGGTTCCGTGGCGACACGGTTTCTGGAGCCACGAAACCCGCGAAGCTGGAAACCGGCGCGGTGATCCAGGTTCCGCTCTTCATCCAGACTGGTGACTTGATCCGGGTCGATACCCGAAACCAGACGTACATGGAGCGCGCCTAGCCGTGGACGCACCACTACAGCGAGACATCGGCGCCACGGGGTAGGATGCGGCTGTATGGGCAGCAATGGCACCGTGGGTGCGGTGCGCGTGGCCAACGAAGTCATCGCTAGCATCGCGGCGCTCGCCGCCTGCGAGATGGAAGGCGTCGCCGGCATGGATGAGGCGGCCGCCCGGCATTTCGGTGACTGGGTTCGGCGCCAGACCGCGCATCGCGGTGTTCGCGTGCAGGTCGAAGCCGATCGCTCGATCCACCTCGAGGTGTTCATCAGCGTCGAGTCGGACGCCAAGCTGGCCGAGGTGGCAAGCGCAGTGCAGGGCAACGTCGTCGAAGCAACCGAGCGGATGCTCGGCCTCGAGGTTGGTGAGGTGAACGTCTTCGTCTCGAGCGTCGCCTTCGCCACCTAGCGGCAAGCGTCACGCTATGGGGAAGCGGCACCAGGCCAGGGAGCTGGCCCTCAAAGTCCTGTTCCAGTTGGAAGCATCCGGGGACGACAATCCCGACGATGTCCTCAGCTATCACGCGGCGGAGGGCGCGGCCACGCCGGACGTTGCCGCCTTTGCCGGACAGCTCGTGCGTGGCGTGATCGAAAATCGCGAAAGGCTCGACGCCATCCTCAGCGAGGCATCCGACAACTGGAAGCTCGAGCAGATGGCCAAGGTGGATCGAATCGTCCTGCGCATCGCGGTCTACGAGATCACGATCGACCGCAGGGTGCCAACCAAGGCCGCGATCAACGAATCGATCGAGCTGGCCAAGACGTTTTCCGGCGATGAGGCCGGTCGCTTCGTCAACGGCGTCCTCGGACGTGTCGCCGCCACGGTGACTTGAGCTC
>DATINX010000250.1:0-1711 GCA_035473835.1 Candidatus Dormiibacterota bacterium
CTCGATGATCGAGCCGGGCCAGCCGTGCGTGACGATCAGCGGCAGCGCGCTGCGCTGAGGCGACTGGACGTGGATGAAATGGACGTCCAGGCCGTCGATGCTGGTGATGAACTGCGGCAGCGTGTTCAGCTTCGCCTCGCATCGGCGCCAGTCGTAGTCGGTCGCCCAGTAGTTCGCGAGGTCCTGCACCGTCCCGAGCTGCACGCCCTGTGACTGATCATCGACAGGCTCCCGCTCGGGCGGCCGCCACGCCGCGATCCGGCGCCGGAGATCGGCCAGGTCCTCTTCCGGCACGTGGACCTCGAAAGGGCGGATGGTGAGGTCGGTCGTGGTCGTCATGCTGTCCTCCTGGCTTCCTCACCCTGCTGCTGGGCGGGGCGGATGAAGGATGGCCGTACCGGCGGGCTGGCGCTCACTCGGCCAGCGTCAGGAGCGGCTTGCCTTTCTCGACGACATCGGTGGCGAGGACCGACCCGGTGCCGCTGCCGACGTTCCTCACCGCGTGAACCGCTCCATCCGGGACGGTCAAGGCGTCACCGGCGTGGAACGTCCTCGTCGGCTGGCCTTCGACCTGATACTCCAGCGACCCTTGAAGGACATAGATGATCTCTTCACCCGGATGCGTGTGCTTGACGGCTGGCGCCTGCGGGTCGATGTCTACGCGCGACTGAACGACCTCACGCCCGGGGATGCTCAGATCCTGCCGCTGCAGATCGGTACGCCACAGTCCCGGCGCGAACTGCACCCTCTCGGTCGCGGCGCTGCGGTCGTCGCTCGTGCTCATTGTGACCTCCCCGGGTTGTTTCCCATGACGGTAATGCGCCCCACCAATTTCTTGGCATCACCCCGTTTGCGCCGCCCGCAGGCCCGGCAAGGCTGTGCTCGTCGCGAGCGGACCGGTCGCCGGACTGGAGCGCCTTGGCCACGTCGCGCGGAACTGTGCTGGGGAGGTTGACGTGATCTCGACGCCAGGGTGCTCGCGCAGCCAGGCCTCGAGGGCGTCGGCAGTGCGCGCTCGGGCACCACATCAACACGTCTGCGCGTCTCGGCGTCGATCAGGATCGTGGCGTAGCAGTGACGCCGGCGCAGGGCGAAGTCGTCGACCCCGAGTACCCGCGGTACCCGCAGCGCGGGCAACGGCAGGCGCAGCAGCACGCGCACGGCTCACAAGCTGATCGACATCACGCACAGCTCATCGTGAGGCATCCCGGCACGCCGTCACCACCGAAAGTGCGACGGAGCCAATTTGGACCCGGAGAAGATGGGGTAACGATGGATATGGGTAGCGCCGTCTGGATCACGAGCCTCTGGGTTCCATGAAGCTTTACGGCTTTCCCCCGGTACCGGCCACAACCGAGGAGCGATCATGGAGAAGCGTTCAGGCATCGACGCGGTTCACAACTTCTGGGAGCAGGTGTGGCAGTCGCCGCAGAACTTCGACGCTATCGACGACCTCGTCGTCGAGGACTTCGTCATCATTGCTGGGGGCCGCAGGATCGAAGGTCGCGAGGCATTCAAGACGTGGGCCGAGGACTTCAGCGCGGCCATCGGGAACTTTGATTCCCAGATTGTCGACTCTTTCGAGAACCGTGACGGGTCCCGGGTCGCCGCGACGTTCACGATCACCGGCACAAACAACGGAGCCTTCGGCACAAGGCCTGACGGCAGCCCCATCGAGATGACCGGCATCGTAATCTCGGCCGTGCGCGAC
>DATINX010000251.1:0-1628 GCA_035473835.1 Candidatus Dormiibacterota bacterium
CTTCTGTCAGTTGGGCACTAAGGGGTGGTCCGATTCCGGGAGATTCCACATGTTGCTTTATGCGCAGGCGTGGCTCCCTTGGTCCCGTCGACGGGGTGGTAGGAATTGAGGGTGGCGTAGTCTCCGGGGTGACCAACCTCGAATCGTCCGGCGTTGGTGCGTCGGACTGGAGACCACGCCATGGAAAACATTACCAGGAAGTCTGATTCCTCGCAGCCTGCCGCTGAGACGGCAGGTTATTTGTTCGACGACTGGTTCGATCCCATCGAAGCTGGAGTGCGCGATCGGGTGCGCGAATTCATCCAGGCGATGGTCGAGGGCGAGCTGGATGCGGCACTGATGCGCCCGCGATACGGCCGGCGTTCGCAGTCGTCGAGCGGTGACGCTGACGGGCCGGTTGGTGTCACCGGCCACCGGCATGGCCATCGTTCCCGTTCGCTGATGGGCACCTTCGGGCGGACCGAAATCGCGGTTCCGCGCGCCCGGCTCGACGGCCCCGATGGCCAGACGACGGAGTGGAAGAGCAAGATGCTGCGGGCCTATCAGCGCCGCACGCTGGCCGCCGATGCGCTGATTGCAAGTACATACCTGGCCGGCACCAACACGCGCCGGGTCCGCCGAGCACTTGCGGCGCTGTTCGGCGGTGCAGTCGGCAAGGACACGGTGAGCCGGGTGTGGCGGAAGGTGAAGGCCGACTGGGAGGCCTGGAACGCCCGCTCGCTCGCGGAGGAGCCAATTGTGCGGCTGATCCTCGACGGCACCGTGGTGCGGGTCCGGCTCGACCGCAAGGCCACCTCGATATCATTGCTTGTCGTCATCGGCGTGCGCGAGGACGGCCAGAAAGTGCTGCTGGCGCTCAAGAGCATGGGTGGAGAGAGCACTGAGGCCTGGCGTGCCGTTCTCGACGATCTGATCGATCGCGGTCTACGTCGTCCTGCCTTCCTCATCGTGGACGGCGCGTCGGGGCTGGAAAAGGCAATCGCCGCGGTCTGGTACGGCGTGCCGGTTCAGAGGTGCACGGTCCATAAGCACAGGAACCTACTCGCCCACGCGACCGAGCGCCTGCACGACGAGATCACCACCGATTACACCGACATGATCTACGCCGCCACGCCCGAGGAAATCGAGACCCGCCGTAAGGCCTTCATCCGAAAGTGGCGGCTGCGTCATCGCCCCGTCGCCGACTGCCTGGAGGAAGCCGGCGAGCGCCTCTTCACCTTCACCCGCCTGCCTCCGAGCCAATGGCGAAGCGCGAGAACAACGAACGCGATCGAGCGTCTGCATGAGGAGTTCAAGCGACGGATCAAAACCCAGACCGTGCTGCCGTCGGCCGATACTGCTGCGATGTTGTTCTGGGCGCTGCTCGCCTCGGGGCAGATCAACATGCGGAAAGTCGATGGTTGGCAGACGCTCGCCACAAACCCCATCGATCAACAGATTGACCTCGCTGCCTGACTCGGTACTCTCAAAACGCCGGAGATCACGTCACGCCAAATTCCAACACATCAGGCGACGGCACCGACTTCCTCGAAGAAGTTCTCAAAGCTGAGCGCGATGCAAGACGGGTTCGGTCCCGAGAGATGCTGACCCGGACGGCGGGCTTTCCGGCGTTAAAAACGCTGGAGGCG
>DATINX010000252.1:0-13010 GCA_035473835.1 Candidatus Dormiibacterota bacterium
CGGCGGCCTGGCTTACACGTTCGGCCTCCGCCACGCTTTCGATGCAGACCACATCTCGGCCATCGACAACACGACGAGAAAGCTGCTCCAGCAGGGCAGCAAGCCCGTCGGTGTGGGCTTCTTCTTCTCGCTTGGTCACTCGACGGTCGTTTTCCTGATCGCGGTCGCGCTCGGGCTTGCGGTCAAGTCGATCGTGCAGGGCGTGGTGGGCGGTAACGGAGAGCTGAGGAGCGCCGGCGGCGCCGTTGGCTCGCTCGTCTCGGGCGGCTTCCTTGTCCTGATCGGTGTCATGAACCTGCTGATCCTGCTCGACATCATTCGCGTCTACCGCAGAATGCAGCGCGGCGAGTACGACCGCCAGGGCCTCGAGACGGAGCTCGTGGCCGGGGGCCTTATGACCCGACTGTTCGGGCGCATGTTCCGTGTTGTCGAGCAGAGCTGGCACCTGTATCCGATCGGGTTTCTGTTCGGGCTCGGTTTCGACACGGCATCCGAAGTTGCCCTGCTCGCGATCTCGGCAGGTGCCGCCGCACAGGGACTTCCATTCACCGCCGTCATCTCACTGCCTTTGATATTCGCTGCGGGCATGTCGCTCATGGACACCACAGACGGCGCGTTCATGTCGAAGGCTTACTCGTGGGCGTTCGCAAGCCCCATCCGCAAGGTGTTCTACAACATGACGGTCACGGCTCTGTCAGTCTTCGTGGCGATGTTCGTGGGGGTGGTCGAGCTCGCCCAGATCCTCATTCGGCTGCTCGGCCTCCACGGCCCAGCGTTCGACGCCATCGCCAACTTCGACTTCATCGGCAAGGCCGGGTACGTGATCGTGGGCGCGTTCGTAATCGCGTGGGCGGGAGCATTCATGATCTACAAGGTCAGGCGCATCGATGAGCGCTGGGCGGCGCTGGTCGACGACGTCGCTTAGGGCGCCGGTTTACAGCCTGTAGACGTCGATCGCATTACCGGCGAGCACCGCGTCTTTGGCATTGCGGTCGAGGTCTTTCATGGCGAGCTTCAACGTGTCGAGCACGGCCCCGTAATCCGCCACGAGCAGGCACACCGGCCAGTCGGATCCGAACATGCACCTCTCGGGCCCGAACCAGTCGAGGACATGGCTCACGTAAGGGAGCAAATCCCCCGGAGACCACGAGGTCCAACTGGCCTCGGTGACCATCCCGGAGAGCTTGCAAGAGACGTTCGAGCATGCGGCTAGCGGCGCCATCGCATGCTCCCATTCGAGATCGCGCTCGCCTGCGGCAATCCGCGGTTTGGCGATGTGGTCGAGAACGAAGCGCACGGTTGGAAACGTGCGCGCCAGCTCGACCGACGCCGGCAGCTCGCGTGTCTTGACCAGAAGGTCATAGACGAGGCCGGCATCGCCGACGGCATGGATGCCGCGCTGCACGTCATCGCGCAGCAGCCAGCGTGCATCGAGCTCGTCGTGGACCTGGTGCCGGATGCCGACGAGGAAGTTCCCGCCGGCGCCCGCGCGGAGACCTTCGATCGCCTCCTTCACGCCAGGGTCTGCGAGGTCTACCCAGCCGACGACGCCGGCGACGAATTCGGTCTCGGCGGCGGTAGCCAGGAATTCGCGAGTTTCGTCAACGCTTGAGACGGTCTGCACCAGCACGGTTCGGGCGACCCCCGATGTCGCGAGCAGCGGCGCTAGCTCTTCAGGTCCGAAACGGCGCCTGATCGGCGCCAGCTCATCGCCCATCCACGGATAAGCGCGGCGTGAGGGATCCCAGAAGTGATGGTGGGCGTCGACGATCATGGATTTGGCGATTCGTGCGGTAGTAGGCCTTGGTTCTTGAGGTCCTGCCACAAGGCCTGCGGAATTTGGAGCTCGAACATCTCAAGGCTCTCGTCCAGCTGGTCGACAGACCGGCAGCCGACGACGACGCACGACACCGCGCGATGACCGAGAGGGAATTGCACCGCGGCCGCCTTCAACGGGACGCCGTGGTGGGAGCAGACCTCACGAATTCGGCGTGCCCGCTCCAGCAGGTCCGGCGGCGCGGTCTGGTAGTTGTAGCGGGCGCCTGGTTTGGGGTCTGCCAGGATGCCGCTGTTGTAGACGCCGGCGGCGATGATGGCGATCCCGCGCTCGATGCACTCAGGCAAGAGCTTGTTGAGCGCGACCTGGTCGAGCAGCGTGTAGCGTCCGGCGAGTAAGAAGCAATCGAAATCCCCTTCGCGCGCGAAGCGGGTCAGCATCTCGGCCTGATTCATGCCCGCGCCGACCGCCGCAATGACGCCATCGGCGCGCAAGCGATTCAGGGCGCGGTACGCGCCCTGGAGTGCTTCGTCGAAGTGGTCGTCGGGGTCGTGGATGTGAAGAATGTCGATGCGCTCGAGACCGAGGCGTTCGAGGCTTTCTTCAAACGAGCGCATGACCCCGTCGTAGCTGAAATCGAACTTCGGGTTGACCGGAGGGGTCCCTCGAAATGACTGGCCGGGCTCGGGCGGGGCGTCGGCGCGGAGGAGCCGGCCCACCTTGCTCGCGAGGATGAACTCGTCGCGCGGCATCTGCCTCAGCACCTTGCCAAGGCGAATCTCGGCCAGCCCGTAGCCGTAGAGGGGAGCGGTGTCGAAGAAGCGGATGCCCGCCTCCCAGGCCCTCTCGATCACCCGTAACGCCTGGCCCTCGTCGACCTCCTCGAACAGGCCGGCGAGGGGCGCGGTGCCGAGGCCGAAACGCGTGACTTTGAGCTGTGTGCGACCGAGGGGCACGCGCTCGCGCGGATTCAATTCGTCTCCAGGGTTTCAGAGATCGAAGATGAGCGACATGCGGTCGCTGCCCTTGCCGCTGAAGTCGTGCGCGACCGTCGTCATCGGCGCCATCTCCGCCTCCCAGCGCTGGTTCAGCGGGTTGCGCGCGAGCTCCGCGATGGCGCTGTCGTAGTCGTCGCACTCGATGAAATGAAAGAGGTCGAGGCCGTCGCGAAAGATCACATACTGCGTGATCCCGACCGTGCGCATGCCGTCGAGCACCTCCGGCCACACCGCGCGGTGGTACTGCTCGTAGCGCTCCTCGACACCGGGCTTGAGCTGCGTGTGGAGGCCGATCTTCACGGCGTCAGCAGCGTGCGTGGGTGCGGGAAGTGGATTTGTTCAAGCGCCGATCTCTGCAGGCGCGGGCGACGGCTCGCCCGCTGCCGCAAGCTGCGCGCGCAGCCACCGCTCGCCACTCGCGATGTGAGCCATGGCCGCGGCCCGCGCCAGCTCCGGGTCGCCGCTCACGATCGCCTCGTAAATCCGTCGGTGCTCGTCTCGAGTCACGTCGAGCGCGTTGTCGACCTCCCGGCCGCGCCACATGCGCGCCCGCATTGTTCGAGAGGAGAGGCTGGCCAGCAGCGAGGTGAGAAATGTGTTTCCCGTTGCCCGCGCGATGATGGCATGGAAGTCGACGTCCGCCTGCACCAGCTCTTCGACGGTTCCCGACTCGATCATCCGCTCGAGCTTGCTGCCGAGCGCTTCTTTGCCCGCCAGGTCGATGCGCGCCGCAGCCAGCGCCGCGGCGGCGCCTTCCAGCAGCCGGCGAACCTCAAAGAGTTCCAGCGCCGACTCTCCGACGAGCAGGTGGCTGACGAAGCTCGTGCTCGCCAGCAGCAGCTCGGGCTCGAGGCTGGTTACGTAAGTGCCATCGCCCTGCCGAACCTCGAGCACCCGCAGCTGAGACAGCGCACGCACCGCCTCGCGCAGAGAGTTTCGGGACAGCCCCAGCTGGGCCGCCAGCTCCGTTTCCTTCGGCAGGCGGTCGCCGGGTCCCCAGCTGCCGGAGATGATCAGCTTCTGGATCTTGTCGATCGCCTCGTCGGTGACGCTGGGGTTGCGTTTGCCGCGGCGTGGGGAGGTGGAGTCGGTCATTGGAAGTGGATTGTGGGGCATCCCGAGCAACCTGCCAAGAGGTCCGACCTTATGGCGACCTCCGCCGCTGGATGTCGCCGGCCACGGTTCGCCCGGTTGACAAACATCGGAGCTTTAGCATATAACTCGGAGGCCAGGTGGGCACAAGGATCCTGCGAGCCGTAGCGCGCGACATTCGCTTTCCGACCTCCCGAACGCTCGACGGGTCGGATGCGATGAACATCGACCCCGACTACTCGGCCGCATACGTCAGCCTGGAGACCGATCATCCCGGCGGCCTGGCAGGGCATGGCCTCACTTTCACCATCGGCCGGGGCACGGAACTATGCGTGGCCGCGATCGACCTGCTCGCCCATCACGTGGTGGGGCGAGACATGGATGGCATCACATCGGATATGGCCGGATTCTGGCGTGGCCTCGTCGCGGACAGCCAGCTCCGTTGGCTCGGACCCGAGAAGGGAGTCGTCCACCTGGCCACGGCTGCGCTCGTCAATGCGGTGTGGGATCTGTACGCCAAGCTCGAGGGCAAACCCTTGTGGAAGCTGCTCGCCGACATGTCGCCCGAGAAGCTGGTCGCTTGCATCGATTTTCGATACATCGATGACGCGCTCGATCCCGACGAGGCGCTCGGTCTCCTGCGGGCGAATGTGTCGAGCCGCGGCATGCGCGAAGCCGAGATGCTGCGCGATGGATTTCCCGCTTACACGACCTCCGCGGGCTGGCTGGGCTACTCCGACGGCAAAATCGTTGAGCTTGCCGGCAGGGCTATGCGGTCGGGCTTCACGCATCTCAAGCTCAAGGTCGGCGCCGATCCCCAGGACGATCTACGTCGAGCGCGGGCGCTGCGGCAGGCCATCGGTCCCGGCGCGCACTTGATGCTCGACGCCAACCAGGTCTGGAGCATCGATCAGGCCATCGAGGCGGTGCACGCCCTCGCCGAAGTGAATCCGTGGTGGATCGAAGAGCCGACCAGCCCCGATGACGTGCTCGGCCACCGGCGGATCCGGGAGGCGATCGCCCCCATTGGCGTCGCCACCGGCGAGCACGTGCAGAACCGGGTCATGTTCAAGCAGTTCATGCAGGCCGGCGCGATCGATTTCTGCCAGATCGACAGCTGCCGGCTGGGCGGCGTCAACGAAGTGCTGTCGGTCCTGCTGCTGGCGGCCAAATTTGGCATCCCGGTATGCCCCCACGCGGGCGGGGTGGGCCTGTGCGAATACGTTCAGCACCTGGCGATCTTCGACTACATCGCCGTCGGCGCCTCGCTCGAGAACCGGGTGTGCGAGTACGTCGACCACCTTCACGAGCACTTCGTCGATCCGGTCCGCGTGGAGCATGGCCGCTACATGCCGCCGGCCAGGCCGGGCTACAGCGCGCAGATGCGGCCCGAGTCCATCAACGTGTTCGGATTTCCCGATGGAGCCGCGTGGACGGCAGTCGCCAAGTGATCGGACGTCCGATGGCTGGGCCCCTCAACTTTGCTACTTGACACTTGTTCGGGTCGGAACTAAGGTGCGTAAACCGTCAAACATCGGATTACTGGCGGCAATCCCGCCGCATACAGCGTCAAGGAGGAGGAAATAATTTGAGAGCACACGGAAGTCACGTTCGACTCATGGGAGCGGCGGCGGCGGTGGCCGTTCTCGCCGCGTGCGGGAGCAGCGGGAGCACGCCGGGCACCACCACACCGGTGAAGATCGGGGTGGTGCTTACGTACAACCTCCCCGGTTTTTGGGGCAACTACCTCAAGTACGAGGACCAGTACAAGACGCAGCTGAATGCCACTCTGGTGGGGCCGCTGGTAGCCAACGTCGAGGCCAACGGCAACGAAGCCGCCCAGCAGATCACCGACGTCCGGTCGCTGATCGCGCAGGGCGTCAAGGCCCTCATCGTCAACCCGGCGGACAGCTCCGCCATCAAGCCGGCCCTGGACTACGCCGCGAGCAAGGGCGTCCCTGTCGTCACAGTCGACGTAGCCCCGGACCAGGGCAGCGTTTACATGATCGTTCGCGCCGACAACACCCAGTACGGCCTCAAGTCCTGCGACTACATCGCCTCACACGCGAGCAGCCCAGGCACCATCGCCATGGTCGAGGGCGACCTCACCTCACTCAATGCCCGGGACCGCGCCGCGGGCTGCAACCAGGTCATCTCGTCCAAATACCCCAACTTCACCGTCAAGTCCTACCAGACCAAGAACTGGGGCACCGACCCGGCGGTTCAGAACGCCGTTACAGCCCTGACGGCCATCTCCGACCTGCGCGGCATCTACGTCCATTGGAGCGTCCCGGAGGACGGCATCCTCGCAGCCGAGAAGCAGAAGAACAAGAAGGTCCTCCTGGTTGGCAATGATGGTTCGCCGCACGAATGCGACCTCATTCGCTCGAGCCAGCTCGACGCCACCATCGACCAGCCGGCCGACAAATATGCGTACTACGCCATCTACTACGCCCAGCAGGCGATCGCAGGCACCAAGTACGCCGCCGGCGCGACCACCGACCACAACAGCACCATCCAGACCGTAGCCGGCAACCTGGAGGACGGCCTTGCCGCTCCGCTCGTCACGCTCGCGGGTGACAACGGCTCGACCCAGGTCAACAGCACCAGCCTGTGGTGCAACAACAAGTAATCCAGAGGTAGAGAATCCTTACCTGATGCAGGTGCACTCGTCCGCGGGGCCGGCGAATGATCAGCCGGTCCCCGTGGGCGAGGCGGAAGGGGTCTCCAAGACGTTCGGCGAAACCAGGGCCCTCATCGATGTGTCGCTGAACGTCCTGTCCGGCGAGTGTCACGGGCTCGTGGGCCGCAACGGCGCCGGCAAATCAACGCTGGTCACGCTGCTCACCGGCCTGGCCAGGCCGGATCGCGGAACGATCCGCCTGAGCGCACAGGCGGCGCCAAGCCTGGCCGACCGCGGCGCGTGGCTGGCGAAGGTGGCCTGCGTGTATCAGAAGTCGATGGTGGTGCCGCCTCTGACGGTGGCCGAGAACGTGTTCTTGAACCGGCCGACCAATGGCGAACGCAGCCCTGTCGTCAACTGGCGCCGCATGCGCGAGCGCGCACACGACGTGATGCTCGAATGGGGCTTTGACATCGACGTGGACCAGGAGGCGGGCCGCCTCACTGTCGAGCAGCGGCAGATCGTCGAGATCGCCCGGGCCCTGTCGATCGGCGCGCGCTTCCTCATCCTCGACGAGCCGACCGCATCACTCGAGAAGGCCGCGGTCGAGCGCCTCTTCGATCGAGTCAGGCGATTGCGCGAGGGCGGGGTCGGCATCCTCTACATCTCGCACCACCTGGAGGAGATCTACGAGATATGCGACCGCGTCAGCGTTTTGCGTGATGGCGAGCTCGTCCTCAGCGGCCAGGTGGCGAAAGTCAGCCAGGAAAATCTCGTCGCCGCCATGATCGGCAACGCTCCGCCACGAAGCGCGAGCGAGATCGATGCCGTCGACGAGGTGGGGGCGCTGGGCGAGCGCCGGTTGCAGGTCTCACACCTGTCTGTGAGGTCCCGGTCAGGATCCGTTGACGACGTGAGCCTGGAGGTGCGCGCGGGGGAGTGCTTGGGGCTCCTCGGCCTCGAAGGTTCCGGTAGCTCCACCGTTGCCGACGCGGTGGTCGGCCTCATCAAGCCGGCGGCGGGCACTATCTCGATAAACGGAAAAGTGGTTCCCCCGGGCAAAGTGGACGCGGTTCTACGTCTGGGGGTGGGATACGTGCCACAGGACCGCCATGCCAGGGGCTTCGCCCCGCAGCTTGGGGTCGGCGAGAACATCACCCTGTCGGTCCTCGACCGCATCTCGCGCAACGTTCTCGGCGTGGTGTCGTCCGAGGCACGCGACCGAATCGCGGAGGAACAGGCGAGCAAGCTCCAGATTGTGGCGCGCAGCCTCGACCAGCCGGTGGCCAGCCTCAGCGGTGGCAATCAGCAGAAGGTCGTGGTCGGCCGTGCCCTTGCGCCGAACCCGTCGGTGCTTGTGGTTGTCAACCCCACGGTCGGAGTGGATGTCGCGTCGAAGGAAGCGCTGCTCGACGCGGTGGGCCAGGCGCGCACGGCCGGCATGGCGGTGCTCCTCGTGTCCGATGATTTTGAGGATCTGCGGATATGCACACGATTGCAGGTGATGGTGCGGGGTAAGACCGCCGGCGAGTTCGAGCGCCCGCCCTGGGACAGGCAGCGCCTCATCGCCGCGGTCGAGGGATTGCAGCCGGCGGGCGTGGACCAGGGATGAGGCGGTCGAATGACTGATACAACGGCCGGGCGGCCGGCCAAGAAGTCGGGCTCGGAGGTGGGTCGGAGGAACTGGCGGCTGACCATCCTCAGCTGGTTTCGCGAGTTGACGCTCGTGCCGGTGATCGTCGTCTTGATGATCGCTGGGGCGATCGTGAACCCCGTTTTCTTCACGACATCGAATCTGATCAATGTGGCCGAAGGGGGAGCCGCCCTGGGCATGGTCGTGGTGGCGGAGTCGTTGATCTTGCTCACCGGCAAGTTCGACATCTCCCTTCAGGGCACGTTCGGGCTCGCGCCCTTGCTCGGAGCCTGGCTGATCGCCCCTAAAGCGAGCGAAGGCCTGGGCACGCAGTGGAACCCGTGGGTCGGCCTGCTCGTGGTCCTTGCCGTCGGCCTCATCGTGGGCACCTTCAACGGCTTCCTGGTCATCAAGGCGAACTTCAACGCCTTCATCTTCACCCTCGCGATGAGCATCCTCCTCACCGGCCTCCAGCTGGGCTGGCTCGGTGGGCAGACGATCTACGACCTGCCGGCCGCCTTCATCTACATAGGCTCGGAGTCATGGTTCGGGATCCCGGTTTCGGTCTGGATAACGGTGGCCACGTTCGCGGTCGCCGCCGCGTTCCTGCGCTATCACCGAGTGGGGCGCGCCATGTACGCGATCGGGGGCAGCCTCGAAGCGGCGAGGGCGGCCGGGATCAAAGTCGATCGGATAAGGATCGGGGTCTTCATGGTCGCCAGCGTGCTCGCGGCGGTCGGCGGCCTCATGCAGGCCGGACGCGTCACCGCGGTGACCGCGGGGCAGGGCTCGAATCTGATATTCGGGGTGTTCGCCGCGGCGGTCATCGGTGGCATTTCGCTCGAGGGCGGGAGGGGGCGCATGGTCGGCGCCCTGACCGGGGTCATCCTTCTGTCGCTCGTCACCAACATCCTCACGCTCTCCAGCATCAGCTCGACGTGGATCGACGCGGTGGATGGGGCCATCATCCTCATCGCGTTGGGACTCGCGCGCATCATCGGAACCGAACACGTGTGAACCGCGCGCGGCTGCAGGGCAAGGTGTGTCTGATCACGGGCGCCGGCTCGGGCATCGGCCGGGCGACTGCGCGTCTATTCGCGAAGGAGGGAGCCCGTGTCGTCGTGGCGGATGTTGACGATCGTGGGGCCAGATCGACCGTCGCGGGCATCAAGAAGGCGGGCGGGGATGCGGTGGCAGAGCACGTCGACGTCACGGACGAGGAGGACACGGTCGCGCTTGCGGCCCGCGTGGTCAAGCGGTTCAAGCGCATCGATGTGCTGTTCAACAACGCCGGCATAAGTGGCGTTGGAGACGTCATGGAGACCGAACCAGATCTCTTCGACCGCGTGATGAAGGTGAACGTTCGCGGTGTATTCCTGACCAGCCGTGCTGTGGTGCCTTACATGATCAAGAAGCGCTCGGGTTCGATCATCAACATGTCGTCCTGTATCGCTGACATCGGTTTGGCCCGGCGAGTGTCCTACGCGGCGTCCAAGGGGGCGGTGCTGTCGATGACGAAGTCGATGCAGGTCGACCTCGCTCAGCACGGCATTCGCGTCAACGCGCTCCTGCCGGGGACCATCCTCACGCCGTTCGTGGAGCGCTATCTAAAGGACTCGTACAAGGATCCCGAAGAAGGCTTCGCCTCGATCCGAAAGCGCCAGCTGACGAGCGAGCTCGGCCGCCCCGAGGATGTTGCCTGGGCCGCCCTTTACCTGGCGTCGGACGAATCGCGATTCGTGATGGCGTCGGGCCTGATTGTGGACGGCGGCGTCACCGGGGCCAAGTGAAAAGAGGGTGGGGCACGCGCCCCACCCGTTGAAACTTCAGCGAGTTACCGCGCGGGCTCCCTGGGCGCCATTTGCTTCGCTGCTCCAATGCCCGTCTCCGACCCTTCCTTCAACAAACCGTCGAGGTCGAGCCTCGTGCCGGTGAAGCTGAGGTGGCCTTCGCTGTCTCTCGGCCACTGGTCCTCCGGCCGGTCCCAGGCCAGCTCGAGGCCATTGCCGTCCGGATCGCGAAGGTACAGCGCCTCATGGGTGCCGTGATCGTTGACCCCGTCCAGCGGCCATCCGGCCTCGGCCAGGCGGCGCAGCGCATCACCAAGCGCAGCCCGAGTCGGGTAGAGGATCGCCACGTGATAGAGCCCGGTCGTGCCGGGGGGTGGGGGAGAACCGCCCTTCGATTCCCAGGTGTTGAAGCCGAGGTGGTGGTGGTAGCCGCCCGCTGAGAGGAACAGGGCGTCGCGCATTCGAAATACAACGTCAAAGCCGAGGATCTCGACATAGAAGTGGTGGATGCGGTCGATGTCGGCCGTCTTCAGATGGACATGGCCGATGCGCGTCCGCGGGTCGACCGAACGGGGCGCTTGCTCACGCGGGGTGATGCCCGCCTGCTCGGTTGGTGTCGCTGAATCGCTGCTCATACGTTCTCTATACCCACTCGGCTGCATTCTCCCGCGTGGCGAAGTTGATGGTGACAGTGTGACCCGCGCGCGCGCTCGAAGAGACCAGCGCCTTGCCCACGTTTCCCGCGCCTATGATTGCGATCTTCATCTCAATCTCTCCAGGCCCCTGTCACCAGATATCGAGGACGAGAACACCCGCAGATGGCCCCTTATTCGACATCATCCGCGAGATGAGCCTTGACTGGACGCCGGCCCAAATGCCCAAGCGCGAGCCGCTGATCGGGACCACGGTGCGGCTGGAGCCTCTCGATCCGGCGGTTCACGGACGGCCGCTGTTCAGGGCTTCCCACGACGGCGGAGCCGACGAGCTGGTGTTCCGTTACCTGCCATACGGACCCTTCGCCGGCTTCGAAGACTTCAACTTGTGGCTCGACCAGTGCGCAGCTTCGACGGACCCGCTGTTCTTGACCATCCTGGATGCGGAAACCGGGGCCGCGCAGGGTATGGCGTCCTTCATGCGCGTCGCGCCCGAGCATGGCGTGATCGAGATCGGCCACATCTGGTTTTCGCCCCAGCTGCAGCGCACACGCAAGGCAACAGAAGCCATCTACCTGATGGCGAGGCATGCCTTCGATGGTCTCGGCTATCGCCGCCTCGAGTGGAAATGCGATGCGCTGAACGAGCCCTCGCGACGTGCGGCGGACCGCTTCGGGTTCACTTTCGAAGGAGTGTTCCGGCAGCACCTGGTCGTCAAGGGCCGCAATCGGGACAGTGCGTGGTTTTCGATCCTGGACGGCGAGTGGCCGCTCATCCGCAACGCGTTCCAGGCGTGGCTGGCGCCGGATAACTTCGACGCCGATGGGCGCCAGCGCCGGGCGCTGGCCGAGATTCGGGCCGAGATTCGGGCCGAGATCAATGGTGGCTGAGCGCGCCCGCGCGTTCCACCTACGCAGGCTGGATGGGAAACGCACTCGTAATCCTCCACGTCGATGGGCTCGGAGCTGACTCGCTCGAAGAAGCTCTGAGCAGCGGGCTGATGCCCTTCACTAAACACCTGGTCGCGGCGGAGGGCTACCAGATCCATCGGTATCGATGCGGCATACCGTCCACCACCCCGTTCGCCCAGGCCGGGATCCTGTACGGCGACAACTCAGAGATCCCGAGCTTTCGGTGGTGGGACCGCGAGAGGCAGGTCCTCGTCCAGTTCGGGGCCAGGTCCACCTTCAAGAAGGTGGCGGACAAGTACTTCGCCGGCTGCCGGCCTCTCACCCAGGATGGTGCCTGCATCGCCGCCTGCTACCCGGCGGGGGCGGCGGACGACTTCGGGATCGCTTACCAGGACAGGGTGTATTCCCGGAGCGGCACATCACGCTCGGCGTTGCGGGTTGTGCTGCCGTACTTCGCCAATCCGCTCCACCTGGCGGACTGGTTGTGGCACGCGCTGGTGTCGATCTGGCGCACAGCGGTCCAATACGTCAGCGCCCGCGTGGGCGGACGCAGACCGGCCGCCACCTACGTGCTCAACGACGCCGCCGAGGAGATATTCGTGCATCACCTGACTCGCTACGCAGTCGAGAAGGCGATGCACGAAGGCTATTCGCCCATCTACGCGGGGTTCTACGCGTTTGACGAAACCGGGCACGCATTTGGTCCGGACCACCGACACTCGCTCGCCATCCTGAAGCAGGTCGATCACACGATCCGGAAGGTGGCCGAGGCTCGCCGAGACCGATACGAGCTGGTGGTGCTCTCCGACGATGGGCAGATAGACACTGTGCCCTTCTTCATTGACGCCGGCGTGCGGCTCGGTGCGCTGGTCGCCGACTGGATGCCAGGCTTTCGCGTCCGGGAGATGAAGGGCAAGGAGTTCGGTCCTGACGCGAGCGAAGCCAAGGGCCTGGTCATCATCACGTCGTCGGGTGGACTGGGTCATCTCTATATGGCCGACCGCGGGCGCCGCCTGGCATTCGGAGACATCTCGAACCGGCATCCGGAGCTGGTGGGCAACCTGGGGGCGCAGGAGCGAATCGCCCTGGTGATGGGGCGGGGGCGCACGGAGGACGTCTTCATCGCCGCCGGGATCGAGTACCGCGGCGCCGCGGTGAAGGAGATCCTGGCCCGATACGACGACGCCGACATCCTCTACGACCAGCTGCTCCGGCTCAACTCGTTTGAGCAGTCAGGAGACCTGGTCTTCTTCGGTTCGTTCAAGGCCGACAAGCAGATCAACTTCGAAGACCAGGCCGGCGGCCACGGCGCCTTCGGCGGGGAGCAAACCCACCCGTTCGTACTCGCCAAGCGTGACTGGGCGATGGATACCAGCCACGTTCATGGCGCGCACGAGCTGCACCCGATCCTCTCCGAGCTGCGTGACCGCTTGAAGCGGGCGCCGGTCAGCTACAGCCGGTCGTAGCCCCGCAGTTCAGGCACTTGTAGCACGAGCCTGAGCGCACGGTGATCGCGCCGCAGTCCGGGCACGC
>DATINX010000253.1:0-6150 GCA_035473835.1 Candidatus Dormiibacterota bacterium
GACGACGCCAAGGCGGCATTCACCAAGCTGGTGCCCGACGAACCGGCGGTGACGTTGCGGCCGATGTTCGGAAACCTTTCTGCCTTTGTGAACGGCAACATGTTCGCCGGGTTGTTCGGCGAGGACCTGTTCGTTCGCCTGCCCGACAAAGAAGCCGACGCGATTCGCAAGCAGGGTGGCCGCGACTTCGCGCCGATGGCCGGGCATGTGATGAAGGGCTACGTCACAGTGCCCGAGACGTGGCGCTCGAAGATTCCCGCGACCAAAGGCTGGATCGCCGCGTCACTCGCGTTCGCGCGCACGCTTCCGCCCAAGGCACCCGGAGGCAAAAAGGCGGCGGCCAAAAAGCCGCCCGCCCGAAAGTAAACCCGGTCTAGCGGGCCTTCGCCTTGCCTTTAGGCGGCGGCACCTTGCCCTTGGCTTTCCCGTCCTTGCCGTCCTTGCCGTCCTTGCCGTCTGCCGACACTTGCGGCAGGATGGCAGCCTCGACCGGTGCAGGGAGCTCGGGCGGCTCCTCGGGCAACACGACGACGGCCGGCTGGGCCTGCGCCGGCGCCTCCGCGGCCTTGGCGGGCGCCTCCAGGGCCGCGGCGCCCATCGCGACCTTGCCGCTGAACCTCGCGCCATCCTGGATCACCAGGCGAGCCACGCGAACGTCTCCGATCAACGAGCCCGAACGGCCGACGATCAGCCGCTTTCGCGCCACCACAGAGCCATTCACATGGCCCCGGATGTTCACGTCTTGCCCGGACAGCGAAGCCTTGACCTTGGCCATCTCGTCGATCTCGACGTCGCCTGTGACCTCGACCTCGCCTTCGACCACCCCGGCGACACGAAGGTCACCCTCGATGTACACCTGGCCGATGACCCGGTCCCGTGGCCCGAGGGTCACGGAGTTGGGCTGGCTGGGGGCCGTCGGGGTGGGCGGGGTTGGCTTCGGCGGCTCGTCCGCCGGGGGCGGGGTCGGGCGCTTAGCTACCGGCCTGGTGCTCAAAATCACCCATCCGAACGTAACCGTTCAGCGTGGCGCCGTCCTCGATCTGCAGCCGGCGTACCTGGACGTCTCCGCTCAGCTTCGCCGACTTCCCAAGGGTGAGCTTGTCGCGGGCTGTCGTCCGGCCCTCGACCTCGCCCTTGATCGTCACGTTCGAGCCCTCGAGCAGGGCCTTGACCACCGTCCCGTTCCCGATCTCGATGTTGCCGCCGATCCGAAACTCGCCTTCGGCACGCCCACCGTCGACGGTCATATGCCCGTCGTAGGTCAGCTTGCCTTCGAGGCTGTCGTTCGGGCCGAGTGTGAACTTCTTCTGCCCGTCACGCTTGGCATCGGACTGGTTGTGGTTTTCCATGGGTGCGCTCTCTGCGACGGCCTCTTGTGTTTCCATGAGCTGGCATCTCCCCGCCTAGGTAATTGACTTCGGTTCCCGCCCGAAAGCCGGGTCAAGGATACTTCAGGGCCCCCTCCCCTCGTGGCAGCGAGTCGCGCGGTTTGCCTGTCGTTGCCAGGCAATACTCAGTAGCTAAGGGTAGGCCGCGAGAGTCGCTCTCAAGACACGTTCGAATACGGGCAACGCCCTCTCCACCATCTCGTCGTTCGCGGTCAGCGAGATTCGGAACCACCCAGGGAGCTCGAACACCTTGCCAGGCAAGACAAACACGTTTTCCCGAGCAAGACTCTCGGTGAACGCGAGGTCGTCGGGCACCGGCGAGCGGACGAGCACGTAGAACGTGCCGGCGGGCGTCAAGGCTTCGTAGCCCATCTCGCGAAGCGCGGGGACGATGCGATCCCGACGCCGCTGCAGCGCATTGACATCGACGCTGAGCTTCTCCAGGTCGCCAAGCGCGTACTGCATGACGTTGTTTGGAAACGCGTAGCCGGAGACCATCTGGGCGACGAAGATCGCGCTGCGAAGCTCGGAGCGTTCGGGCATCGTCGGCGGCATCGCGATGTAACCCATGCGCTGGCCCGGTGTCAGCAGCGTCTTCCCGTACGTGTACAGAAGCAGGGAACGCGAGTAATGGTTCAGCGGCGTGTGAAACGCCGAGCTGTCGAAAAGGATGCGGCTGTAGGCCTCGTCGGACAGCAGGTAGATGGCCCGGCCGTGGCGCCGCGATCCAGCCTCGAGCACATCGGCGAGGCGGGCGAGCTCATCCGGTTGCAATATGCGCCCGCTCGGGTTGTGCGGCGAGTTGACGATGATCGCCCGCGTGCGGGGCGTGATCGCCGCGGCAATGTCATCGACAGGTAGAGCGAAATCCGGCGGACGAAGGTCAACCCGCACCGCCCTGGCGCCAATCGACGCGATCATCGGCACGTAGAAAAACCAGGGCGGTGACAGGTAGATCACCTCGTCGCCGGCGTCGACCAGAGCGCGCAGCGCCGCGGCGATCGCCCCGAACGCGCCGTTCGTCATGGCGATGTCCGCGGCTTCGAAGTCGATCCTCAGCCGCGCGCGCAGCGAAGCCGCCACTTCTTCAGTCGTGCGCTTCTCGCTGAACTTGTAGGCGAACCAATCCTTGTTCTTCGGTTGCGCCCAGCGCGAGATCGCTTGGGAGATCTCGGGCAGGGGCATCTCGTGGGGATTGCCGAAACAGAAATCGGAGGCGCCCGGCTTTGCGCCCTCACGCGCATAAGTTGATTCGTTGACGAACCACAGAACGGGTTCCAGCCCCGTCATGATCTCGCGCACAGTGGCGCTGAAAGGACCGCTCACGCGAACTCCCCCAACAGCCCCTTGGCGGTCAGCGCCGGCGACTTTGAAGAGATCGCGATGTATGGCTCACGTCCATAACCCTGCTTGATCAGGCGTGGGTGGTTGCGTATCTCAACCCGCCACGTCTGTAGCTGGCTCTGGTGGCAGTCGATCGCCCTCATCTTCATCTGCACCTCCTCGGGGGTCAGCTCGAGAACGAAGTCGATACGGTCCGTGACCACGAGGGGAAGGGCATCGCTCTCCTCGCCCTCGAGCTCCATCACGGCGCGGTAGAACTCCGCCATCGGCGGGTCGATCCCTATGTGATACAGGGCGGGCCTGATCCGTTCCGGAATGGCGGCGACGGCGGTATCCGCGCAGCGTCCTACGGCGATGTGGTCCGGATGCCCGTAGACACCATCAGGCCCCATACCGACGACCGCGACCGGCGACAGCCTTGAGATGTGTTCGCGGATACGCCGTGTGATCTGAGCTTGGTCGGACTCCTCGACTCCGCCGTCGGGATAGTCCCAGAGCTCGCAGCCGGCGATCCCGAGCGCGTCCGCCGCAGCCTTGAGCTCGCGAGTTCTGATTTCCGCCAGGTCCTCTTCTTTCGCGCCGGGCGGCTTGCCCATCCAGCCCTTCGCACCGCGAGTCGCGCAGATCAACCGGACGTCGATGCCGGCGCGAGCGTGGCGAAGAAGGAGCCCGCCAATGCCCATCGACTCGTCGTCCGGATGGGCCAGCACCGCCAGCAATCGAGGTTTCACCTCCCCACACCGTGGGGAGGCGCCCCGCGCGCGAAGCGTGCGCGGCGGTGGGGCAGTCCACTAAACACAGCGATCTTCAATCTCCCACGCGTGGTCGAGCAGGTGCCAGGCCATTCGGCGAGCGGCATACCGCGGCGCCCACCTCTTCTCACCGCCCTGGGGACCTCCGGCGGATGCCCGAATGGCGTCCAGGATCGCGTTCCGGGTCGCCTGCATGGCGGCCCGATCGTCGCGCCTGGGCGTCTTGAGCTTCAGCCCCAGCTTGGGCGTGTAGGCGGACTCGGCGCCGATGACATGGTCGGCGATCTTGTCGCGGTCACGGCCGCCTCCGCGAGGTCCCTTGCGCAGCTCACCAGGCGCTTTCGCCACGACCGCATCGAACGCTTTCCATGATGCGGCGAGCAGGCCACAGAGACGCTGCGCCTCGGCCGGGGTGAGGGCCCTGGTGTCGCTCGAAGCGGGAATCCCCGGAGCACCGAAGTCGGTGGTCGCGTTGCCCTTCACCCGCTCCACGACTTTGAACGTGGAGTCGGCGGCGCCGGGAAACTCGAGGCGCGCGGACCCGGGCACGACCGCGTATCGAGAGGCATACGCGGCGAGCGCCGCCAGAGCGCCCGCCTCGTCCTTGCCGGCTCGGGTCCAGCCCGGCCATTCGAGCGCGGACGCAAACACACGCTTGTCGCCAACCTCGAGATAGACGGGGATGGCGCGCGCCATGACCTGCAGTTTGCGGCAAGCCGGTCAGAAGAATCACCCGAGCCTAGACTTCAGGCATGGCCACCATCTACCACGACGCGCAGCGCACGCTGCAGGACCGCTTCGACACCCGGCGCCTTGCCGACCGCATCGAGGAGCGGCTGGTGCACGACCACATCGACGACGGTGACGCGAAGTTCATCACCGAGCGCGACATGTTCTTCCTCGCGACTGTCGACCCACAAGGAAGACCGAACTGCTCATACAAGGGTGGCGACCCGGGCTTCGTTCGCATCGTCGACGATCGCACTCTCGCGTTTCCGAACTACGACGGCAACGGGATGTACCTCTCGATGGGCAATGCCCTGGCCACCGGCGAGGTGGGCATGCTCTTCATCGATTTCGAGAAGCGCTACCGGATGCGCGTGAACGGCACGGCGACGGTGGACGAGAACGATGAGCTGATGGCTGCCTATCCGCTGGCGCAGTTCATCGTCCGCGTGCGCGTTCGCGAGATTTTCCCCAACTGCCCGCGGTACATCCATCGCTACCAACTGGTCGAGCGCTCCAAGTTCGTGCCCAAGAAGACGGGCCGGCCGCCCGTGCCGGATTGGAAGCGCGAGGACTGGGCATGCGACGTCCTGCCCGAAGGTGATCCGGCGCGCGAGACCGCGAGAGCCGAATAACCCGGCCTCGACAGCTCAGCGGCGCTCGGGCCTGAACTCCTCGATCAGCAGCGCCAGCCGCGGGCAGGTGGCGACCGCACGTTGGGCGTGGCGAAGCAGAGTGTCGTTATCGATCGGACGCTCGTCCACGATCGGGTAGCCCCAATCGTCGACCCCGATGAGCTCGGGGACGATCTCCGCGCAGTACCCCACCGCGTCACACAGGAGCGGGTTCACGCGCAGCCGGCGTTGGACCTCTTCGCTCATCGCCAACCCCGCCCCGACGCCGGCGGCCGGGGAAAGCCGGCCACCTCCAGCCCGCGGCAGCGCTGGCCCGCGGTATGCATCCAAAGATGATCCTTGAAGGCTGTGATCGCGCTCGCAAGCTGCCCAACCGCACCGTCCGGATGATGGCAGGCGCCACGCCCCTTGACCATGTCGATCCAGCGATGCACACGCTCGAGATCGCCCGACTCAGCCTCAGACACCGCAATGCGGTGCATCGTGTCCGCCAGGGCGGCGAGGCCGTTGACGCAGGGCCCGCACTGGCCGGCCGTTTCCGCCGCCAGGTACGCGACGATGCGCGCGGACTCCGCCACGCCGCAGGCTCCCGATGGCAGGATCGCCAGCACGCCGCAACCCAGCGAGGCGCCGTACGAGGCGCGAAGCCTCTCCGCATCGAGGGGCAGGTCCCTGAGCGACGCAGCCGGGAGCCAGGTCCCGAAATAGCCGCCCAACAGCGCGCCCGCGGGTGGCGAGACCGTTCCGCCCGCCGCCGCCAGCACCCCCGCCAGCGACGCCCCAAGGTCGACTTCATAAACGCCCGGACGCGCGATGTTTCCTGTCACGGTCATGAGCGCGCTCCCTGGTGATCGCTCCGTGCCGAGCCTACGGAACCAATCGCTCCCGTAGCGCGCGATCATCGCCACGTGGGCGATCGTCTCGACGTTCTGAACCAGGGTCGGTCGATCGTCCACGCCCTTCTCGGCTGATCGCTGCAGCGTGAACTTCGGTTTGGAAAGGCCGCCCGAGACTCGGTTGATGACAGCCGACGACTCGCCCGCGATGTAGCGATGCTCGGTGGTCACGATTCGCATCGGCGCCTCTGCCAGGCCTGCGCTGGCGCGCTCGTCCATCGCGTCGCGCAAGGTTCGCTCCGCGGTTTTGGATCCTTTCGCAAGGTAAAGCACGATCTGGTCGGCGCCGAGCGTCTCCGCTGCAAGTGCGGCTCCGTCGAGCGCAAGGTGCGGCCTGAGCGACAGCAGTGTGCGGTCCTTCGAGCTGAGCGGCTCTCCCTCGGATGCGTTGATCACAACCACTGAATGC
>DATINX010000254.1:0-8315 GCA_035473835.1 Candidatus Dormiibacterota bacterium
TAGTCCGAGCGTTGCGTAATTGTCGGACAAATTACCGACAAGGGAAGGTTTGAAAATGGGTGCTCGGTCGACTCTCTCGAGTGGACGCATCACACTCGCCGTCCTGGTGGCAGTTGTGGCCGCGGCTTGCGGCTCGACGACTCCAAGCGCAACGCCCCGGAGCTATAGCGGCACGCTCACGTTTGCCAGCTTCAACCCCTTCACCGGCCCTGACGCCAGCTTCGGCCCAGAGATGGCCGCCGGCTGCATACCCGCCGCTAAGACGATCAACGACGCCGGCGGCATCCTCGGCCACCAGGCGCAGTGCATCACTGTCGACACGCGAGGGGACCCCGCCGACGCGGTCCCCGCAGCCCAGAAGATGCTGGCCACGACCCAGAACCTCGTGGGGATGAACGGACCCAGCTCCGACGAGGCGCTGGCGACCGTCCCGATCATCAACCGCGCCCACGTGCCCATGTTCGGTGACACGGGCCAGGCTGCCTTCGACCACAACGCGAACGACTACTTCTGGCGGTTGACGCCACCGGACGACGCCGCGGGCGTCGCGATGGCGAGCTACGCATACAGGAAGGGATATCGCCGTGGCGCGGCCGTCTTCGGCAATGACCTCAGCTCGCAGGGCAACGTGCCCAACCTGCTCTCGGCGTTTAAGAAGCTCGGCGGCCAGATCGTGATCAACCAGCAGCTCGCGCTCGACCAGAGCTCGTACCGGACCGAGGTCGAGGCGCTGATCGCGGCGAATCCTGACGTCATCTTCACGGAGGCGGACCCTCAGACCGATGCGGCGTACCTCAGCCAGCTCCAGCAGCTGCACGGCCTCATCCCGGTGATCGGCACGCAGCCGACCGTTCAGCCGCCCTGGGCGCAGGCCGTCAGCGGCGCCATCGGCAAGGACAACCTGACGAAGATCTTCGCCGGAGCGCAGCCTTATGCTCCGTCGCAGGGGCCGGCGTGGGACGTCTACAACACCGCGCTGCTCGCATCCAGCGCCGACGTACCGCAGCCGAGCCAGTGGAGCCAGGACCCATACACGGAGACCGACTACGACGCCATCGTCATGATGGCGCTGGCCATGAACATGGCCAATACGCCAGATCCAGCCTTCTACAACCAGTACGTATCGCAGGTGGTCGCCCCCGCCGCGGGCGCGGTTGAAGTGCACTCGTACAAGGAGGGCGTCGACGCGATCAAAGCCGCCATGAAGATCACGTATGTAGGCGCGGGCGGTCCGATCTCGCTCGACAAGTACCACAACTCCTCCGGCGCATTCGAGCTGGTGGGTTACGCGGCCGACGGTTCCAATCCCCACCTCGATGTCGTGAGCGCCGCCGACATCGCCAAGCTCCGCGCGTAGCCTGACGCAGGTCTTCGACAGCCAACGCCCGGGTTGCGATCAGCTGTGAATCAGCTCATCCCGGCCGTGGGCTTCGGGCTGATTACCGCGTCGATTCTCGCCATCGCGGCGGTCGGCTTCACGCTGCAGTTCAGCGTCACGAACATCCTGAACCTGGCGTACGGCGACATCATGACCGCCTGTGCGTTCGCGGCATACCTCGCGAATCACGCCGGCGTGAACATCTGGATTTCGCTCGTGATCGCCGCCTTGTTCGGCGCTGTCTTCAGCATGCTGCTGAACCGATTCGTCTACTTCCAGTTCGTCCGCCGAGGGACGAGGCTGTTCGGAATGATCATCGTCACGATCGCTGTGAGCCTGATCATCCAGAACATCCTGCTCGCGATCTTCCGGCCGACCTTCTTCAGCTATCACGCGTCACAGGGGCCCTCGTACAACATCGGGTCCATGATCTTCACTGCGAGCCAGCTGGCGATCATCGGCATTGCCGTCGCCTCCATGCTGGCCGTGCACCTGGTCTTGACGCAGACCAAGCTGGGCAAGGCGATGCGGGCGACGGCCAACAACCCGGCGCTCGCCCGCAGCTGCGGGATTGCCACCGACCAGGTGATCGACGTGGCCTGGCTGATCTCCGGAGCGCTCTGTGGAATCGCCGGGGTGGCGCTGGTGCTCAACACCGCCACGTTCAGCGAGACCACAGGGGCTGGCTTCCTCGTCCCGATCATCGCCGCCGCGGTGCTTGGAGGCATCGGCCAGCCGTACGGCGCGATGTTGGGGGCGCTCACGATCGGCCTCGCGAGCGAGGTCGCCGCGGCCGCGATCAACCCGTCTTACAAGAGCGTGGTGGCGTTCGCGATCTTGATCGTGGTTCTGCTGGTCCGCCCGCAAGGGATCCTGTCTGAGGTCGCCGCCGCGAAGGAGGTGGCTGCGTGAGCGATCCGATGCAGTTCTACATCTCGACGCTGCTCATCTACCTGTTCATCGACATCATGGGCGTCCTTGGCCTCAACCTCCAGTTCGGGGTCGCAGGCATCATCAACTTCGCCTACATCGTGTTCGTCGCGGTTGGCGCCTACACGGCGGCGGTCGTGAGCCTGGGCCCCGACTATCCGGAGAACTTCCAGCACTACATGTTCGGCGCCAGCTGGCCGTTTCCCCTGCCCATCCTCGCGGCGGGCGCCACGGCGGGACTCCTCTCCCTGGTGGTCGGCGTCATCAGCCTCCGCCGCCTGCGCAGCGACTACCAGGCGATGGTCATGCTCGTGCTATCGCTGATCGCGACCCTCGTCGCGACCAACTGGACCGGCCTCGTGAACGGGCCGGCGGGCCTGGCGACGATCCCCCAGCCCCTGTTCGACCAGCTCGGGCTCACCCCCCTCGAGTACCAGTGGGTGTACGCGGGCTGGGCTGCCTTGCTCGCTGTGCTCACGTACCTGTTCGTCCGCGGTATCACCAACTCACCTCTGGGTCGCACGCTGCGTGCGATGCGCGACAACGAGCGCGCCGCATCCGCGCTCGGTAAGGGGGTGACGCGCCTGCGGCTGATGATCTTCGTGGTCGGGGGTGTCATCGCCGGCATGAGCGGTGCGGTGTTTGTCGAGTTCATCCAGGCCTGGTCGCCGGGGTCGTGGCTGTATCCGGAGACGTTCGTCTTCCTGGCCGCGATCCTGGTCGGCGGCACCGCCAACAACTGGGGGGTCGCGGTGGGCACGCTGCTCGTTCCGGTCGCCTTCCTCGAGGCGACGCGCTTCTTGCCGCAGGTCCTGTACAACGGCTTCATCGAGGCCATGCAGTGGGTCTGCGTCGGCCTCTTGATCCTGGTCTTCCTGTGGTTCCGCCCGAGCGGCCTCTTCCCTGAGAAACCGGGCCGCTTCCGGCCCAGGCCCGCGGCGCCGGCGGCATCTCAGGATGCCGGCGCGGGCTCAGGCTAGATGGCCGCCCAATCCGAGCCGATCCTGTCGGTTCGCGACGTCCGCCGTGATTTCGGGGGCTTGAGGGCCGTCGACGGCGCGTCGTTCGACGCGATGCGCAGCCACATCACGGGGCTCATCGGACCCAACGGAGCCGGCAAGTCGACGCTCATGGGCATCGTCGCGGGGGCCATCAAGCCGAATGCGGGCACGGTCATGTTCGAAGGCCAGGACGTCACCGGCCTGCCCTCGCACCTGATCGCGCGGCGGGGCATCATCCGCACCTTCCAGCTGTCCGCCGAGTTCTCGAAGCTGACGGTGCTGGAAAACCTGCTCGTCGCCGCGCCCGCTCAAAAGGGCGAGTCGCTCCTCGGCGCCGAGCTCGGTCGCCTGTACTGGGGCCCCCGCGAGGCTGCGCTGGTCGACGTCGCCCGTGGCGTCCTCGATCGCTTCGCCATGGCGCCCAAGGAAAACGAGCTGGCCGGCAACCTCAGCGGAGGCCAGAAGCGGCTGCTCGAGATCATGCGTGCCTTGATGTCGAAGCCGAAGATGCTGCTGCTCGACGAGCCCTTCGCCGGAGTGAACCCGACCTTGACGCGCGAGATCGAGCAGTACCTCATCGACCTGCGTGACGACGGTCTGTCGATGATCATGGTCGAGCACGAGCTGAGCGTGGTCGAGCGGCTTTGCGAGCCGGTGGTGGTTATGGCGCAGGGGAAGGTCATCTCGGAGGGTTCGATGCGTGACGTCACCGCGCGCCAAGAGGTGCTAGATGCCTATCTCATCGGCTAGTGAGGGCGCCCGGCCGAAGCCGCAGCTGCAGATCGAGAACCTGAGCGCCGGTTATGGCGGCGCGCCGATCGTCAACGAAGCCTCGGCAAGCGTGGGGTTGGGGGAGATCGTGACCATCGTCGGTCCCAACGGAGCGGGCAAGAGCACCTTCCTGAAAGCTGTGGTGGGCATGCTCCCCGCGCTCACAGGCAGGGTGATCCTCGGCGGCGAGGACGTCACCAACATGCGCGCCAACCACCTCGCCAAGCGAGGCCTCGGCTACGTGCCTCAGGTCAACGATGTGTTCGACACGCTCACAGTCGTCGACAACCTCGCGATGGGGGGCTACCTGCTGAGCAGGTCCTACGTGGCGGCGAGGACCGAGGCGGTGCTCGAGATCTTCCCCGCGCTGAAGAAGATGCTCAAGCGCACCGCCAGCAAGCTAAGCGGCGGCGAGCGAAAGATGCTCGCGATGGCGAGGGTGCTGATGCTGGAGCCTCACGTCCTGGTGCTGGACGAGCCGACCGCGGGCTTGAGCTCCGACCTGGCTCGTGTGCTGCTCGAGGAGCACGTGCGGAACCTCGGGAAAGGCGGGACCGCAGTGCTCATCGTGGAGCAGAAGGCGCTCGCGGCCCTCGGCATATCGGACTGGGGATACGTGATGGCTGGAGGCGCCATGAAGGTCTCCTCCGCCGCCAAGGATCTGCTGGCGCGCAAAGACATCGGTGAGGTATTCCTCGGGCGAACCACCGAGCCGGCGGCCATACCGAACGCATCAGGCGTCTGATGGGAACCGTGAACGAGGTCATCGTCCCGGCCGGACACGGCCGCGCCTTCAAGGTCCCGAAAGGGGCGCTGCTGGAGATCGTCGACGTCGAGGGCCAGCAGGTCGCCGATTTCATCTCTGTCATCGATCACGATCCCAAGGAATGGCTTTCGGCGACGCACACGCGCTCCGCCACGCTCCGCCTTAGCCTGAAGGTTGGCGACCGCCTCCAGACCAACTGGCGGCGCGACATGTACGAGGTGATCAGCGACGACGTCGGCATGCACGACCTGATCACCTCGATGTGCGATGCCCGCCGTTACACCATCGATTACGGCGTCGAGGGCCACCGCAGCTGCCGCAGCAACTTCCTCGAGGCGCTGGCCCCGTGGAATTACCAGGAATGGCAAATCCCGGATGTCATCAACATCTTCCAGAACGCACCCATCCACGCGGACCGAACCTTTGGCAACGAGATCCCGACCAGCAAGGCGGGGGACAAGATCGTGATGAGGGCGATGATCGACGGCATCGTTGCCGCGATCTCGGCCTGCCCGCAGGACCTGAACCCATGCAACGGTTTTCACCCGAGCCCGATCCTCGCCAGGGTCGTGGAAGATTAATCAACGCGAGCTTTTGGAGGGTGACGATTTATGGATCTTGAGCTGACCGGCAAAGTCGCTCTAATCACCGGCGCCAGCAAAGGCATCGGCCGCGCCGTGGCTGAGCAGCTGTCGAGCGAAGGTGTCGACGTTGTCATCACCGCGCGCAACGCGGAGCCGCTGGAGCGCACCGCGCGCGAGATCACCGCCAAGACGAAAAGGGCAGTCGTGCCGATCGCGGGCGACATGAGCAAAAAGGAAGACATCAACCGCTGCGTCGTTGCCACGCTCGACCGTTTCGACCACATCGACATCCTCGTCACGTGCGCGGGCAGCTCGCCGGGCGGCCTCCTCGAGGAGCTGACCGAGGAAAACTGGTACTCGAGCCTGAACCTGAAGTTCATGGGTTACGTGCGCTCCGTGCGGGCGGTCATTCCACACATGCGCGAGCGCGGCCAAGGCGCGATCGTTCTCGTGGTCGGGAATGACGGGCTCAAGCCGAGCTACTGGGAGATGACGGCTGGTGTCGCCAACGCCGCGGATATCAACTTCGCTTCGTCGGTGGCCGAGCAGTACGGGCGCCACGGCGTCCGCATCAACACCGTGAACCCAGGACCCGTCAACACCGACCGCTGGGACGGCCTCGAGAAGGCTTTCGCGCGCGACAAGAAGGTGGACCAGAAGCGTGCGCACGACCTGGCGGTGTCCTCGATACCCTTCGGCCGGATCTGCGAGCCGGTCGAGGTCGCTTCCTTGGTCACATTCCTTGTGTCGCCTCGGGCGGCATTCATCAACGGCGCGCACATTCCGATCGACGGAGCCCAGCGCAAGGCGCTCATGGACGTCTGATGCCGAGAGCTCGAAGCGCTGACGGCGTCGAGCTTCACTACGAGGAGGCAGGCAGCGGTTTCCCAATCCTCTTCATCCACGAGTTCGCCGGTGACCATCGCAGTTGGGCGCCGCAGGTGCGCCACTTCTCGAAGTCGCATCGGTGCCTCACCTACGCCGCTCGCGGTTATCCGCCATCGGAGGTCCCGACCGATCCGGCCGCCTATTCGCAAGCGCTCGCGGTCGCCGACGCGGTCGCGGTTCTCGATGCGGCCGGCGCCGGCACCGCCCACGTCGTCGGGCTGTCGATGGGCGGCTTCGCATCGCTGCACATGGTCCTTCGGCATCCCGAACGGGTCCGCGCGGCGGTTGTCGCCGGCGCCGGCTACGGAGCCCAGCCTGAGAAACGAGAGCAGTTCCGTAAGGAGAGCCAGGCCATCGCGGATGCGTTCGAATCCATGGGGTCGGCGAAAGTCTCGGAAAGCTACGCCGTCGGCCCAGCGCGCGTTCAACTCCAGAACAGGAACCCGGCAGCCTGGCGCGTGTTCGTGGACGCCCTGGCGCAGCACGATTCCACCGGCGCGGCGCTGACCATGCGTGGCGTGCAGGCCGCGCGTCCTTCCCTGTACGGCCTCCAGGCCCAGCTGCGCGCGGTGCGCACGCCGCTTCTGATCGTCGCCGGCGACGAGGACGAGGGCAGCCTCGAGCCATCCCTCATGCTGAAGCGCATGATCCGGACCTCCGGCCTGGTGATCCTGCCCCGCACCGGCCACACCTTGAACCTCGAGGACCCTGACGCTTTCAACGAGGCGGTGGGTGGCTTCCTGGTCGCCGTCGAGCAAGGCGAGTGGCGAGAGCGCGACCCTCGCGCCGTCGCAGGCTCGATCACCGGCACCGCGGCTCGATAGTCCTGCGCGACGTCATCGAGACCAACCTGCGCGCCTTCGAGCGCATCCGATCCGCAAAGGCCCAGCTGCCTGCCGCCGTCGCGATAGTCGTGCTCGACGGGGCTGGACATCCCAGCGTGCCGATCTTCCAGAGGACGTCAGACATGAGCAGGCATGCGGGCCAGATGGCGCTGCCTGGCGGCCGTATCCACGAGGGCGAGAGCGCCGAGGAGTGCGCGGTCCGCGAGCTGCGTGAGGAGCTTGGCCTCACCGTCGGCACCGACGACATCGTTGGCATGCTCGACGACTTCGACACACGGTCGGGGTTCACGATCACGCCGGTCGTGATCTGCACCGATGCTGATCCGGCCGCGCTGCACCCCTCGAAATCCGAGGTTGCCGAGGTTTATGTCGTCGCCATCCCAGAGCTTCGAACCGCCGCCGCGCAAGCGCGACCAGGACGCACCGAAGATTTCTCAATGCGCCTGGAGCGCGTCGAGGTGTTCGCCCCCACGGCGGCGATCCTTTATCAGTTCAGCGAAGTCGCGCTCGATGGCCGAATGGTCCGCGTGGCCGACTTCTACCAGCCGCCGTTCACGCACCGTTGAGTGGAATCGCCTAGCGGGCGATGACCCCAGGACGCGCCGCGCCCAGCCCGGCGGCCAGCTGGGCGGCGCATATCGCGATCGTCGCGATCAGGGGAACCTGCCAGCCGCCGCTCGCCGAATGCAGCAGGCCGGCGACCAGCGGGCCGAGCGCCGAGATCATGTAGCCGAGCCCTTGCGCCATGCCGGACAGCCGCGCGGCGATCACCGCGTCGCGAGCCCGCGAGGCCATCAGCAGCAGGGTCACGCTGAACGTTCCGCCGGTGCCGATCCCGAGGAGCGTCGCCCAGACCAACGAAAGGTGTGTCGGCGCCAGAAGGACGCCGAAAAGCCCCAACGCTGTCAGGCCCCCAGTACTCACTACGACCAGCTGGGCGTTGCCCGTCCGGTTGGCCAGGAGCGGCGCGGCGATGTTGCCGAGGATGCCGACGGTGCTCATCACCGCCAGCACAACGCCTGCGGCCGCGGGGTCGGTGCCTCGGTCGCGGTAGATCGTAGGGAGCCATGAGAGCAGCGTGTAGAAGAGGGCCGACTGAAGGCCGAAGAACAGCATGATCTGCCACGCCTGCCAATCGCGCAGAAGGCCGAT
>DATINX010000255.1:0-4661 GCA_035473835.1 Candidatus Dormiibacterota bacterium
CAAGACCGGAGCGTTCTTCGTCACCGTCATGCCCCAATTCACGGTCCCCGGCGACACGCCGATCCGCCTGGTCCTGATGGTGGCGGCCTTCGAGATCATGCTGCTGGCCTGGCTGATCGCCTACGGGCACGTCGTCAGCCGGCTTGGCCGCAGCGGCCTCGGCTCGCGGATTCGCGGCCTGATGACGAGGCTGTCCGGCGTCGTCCTGATCGGCCTCGGCGCACGGCTGGCTTTCGAGCGGCGTTAGCTCGCGGCGGCGTACGATTCTAATAGTGCTAGCGATTGCTCTAGGAGTGCGAGCTTGAAGAGTCGAACCAGCGCGAAGGCAGCCACCAAAACGGGTTGGAAACGGGTGGGCCGGTACGAGGACATCATCTACGAGACCTGGGACGGCATCGCCAAGATCACGATCAATCGCCCTGAGGTTCGCAACGCCTTCCGGCCGACCACGGTCTTCGAGATGTCCAGGGCCTTCGAGGTGGCCCGGGACGACCCGGAGATCGGCGTCATCATCCTGACCGGGGCGGGCACGGAGGCCTTCTGCTCGGGCGGTGACCAGCGCATTCGCGGCGACGACGGCTACATCGACCCGAAAGGCACGGGCCGGCTCAACGTGCTCGACCTCCAGATCCAGATCCGGCGGCTTCCCAAACCCGTGGTCGCGATGGTGGCCGGCTACGCGATCGGCGGCGGTCACGTCCTTCACGTCGTCTGCGACCTGACGATCGCCGCCGACAACGCCCGGTTCGGCCAGACCGGACCGAAGGTCGGCAGCTTCGACGGCGGCTACGGCTCCGGCCTGCTCGCTCGCATCGTCGGCCAGAAGAAGGCGCGCGAGATCTGGTTCTTGTGCGAGCAGTACGACGCCCAGCAGGCGCTCGTCATGGGATTGGTGAACAAGGTCGTGCCACTCGCGTCGCTCGAGCAGCAAACAGTCGCCTGGTGCCGTCGCATGCTCGAGCTCAGCCCGCTCGCGCTGCGCATGCTCAAAGCGAGCTTCAACGCGGCCGATGACGGCCTGGCCGGCATCCAGCAGCTCGCCGGCGACGCCACATTGCTCTACTACATGAGCGAAGAGGCCCAGGAGGGCCGCGACGCGTACGTCCAGAAGCGAAAGCCGAACTTTTCGAAGTTCCCGAAAAGGCCGTAGTGTCTCGCTCGCAAAATATCCAGCGGACCTCGGGATCGAGACTAGTCACATGGCGACTGCTTCCGCGGCTCTGACGCCTGGGCACGTCTGGTGGTCGGCTGTGCGTCCCGCGACGCTGGCCGCCTCGGTGTCGCCGGTGCTCGCGGGCACCGCGGTCGCCATCCACGAAGGCGGGATCAGGACCGGGGCCGGATTTGGCGCGCTGGTGGTCGCCGTCGCGATGCAGGTCGGAGTCAACTTCGCGAACGACTACTCCGATTTCGTGCGCGGGGCGGATACGCCGCGCCGGGTGGGCCCGGTCCGTGCGGCGGCATCGGGGGTCGTGGCGCCCGAGCAGGTCCGGCTGGCCGCGGTCGTTGCCTTTGCCATCGCGGGCCTCGCGGGGCTGGCGCTCAGCCTCGCCACGGACTGGCGGCTCCTGCCGATCGGCGCGGCAAGTCTGCTTGCGGCATGGCTTTACACCGGGGGGCCTAGGCCCTATGGATATCTCGGGCTGGGTGAGCTGTTCGTATTCGTTTTCTTTGGCCTCGTGGCAACGTGCGGGACCGTCTACGTCGAGGCGCTGCGAGTTACCCCGCTCGCCGTTCTTGCGGGCTGCAGCATGGGCTGCCTTGCGACCGCGATCCTCGTCCTCAACAACCTGCGCGATATCGAGACGGACGCCGCCGCGGGCAAGCGAACGCTCGCGACGAGAATCGGCCGCGATAGGACACTCGCGCTCCTGTTCGTTCTGGTGAGCGCTGCTTTCGCGGTGCCTGTTGTGATGTTCCTCACAGGGCTCGCCGGCGTGACCGTGATGCTTGTCTACTTCGCGATCCCGATCGCCGCTGTTCCCGTGCGGACGGCGTTTGCAAGCCGCTCCAGTCCAGCCCTGGTGACGGCACTCAAACGAATGGCGGCGGCGGAGATCGCCTACGCGCTGCTGCTGGCGGCAGGCCTGCTGGCATGAAGTCCGCATACATCACAGCGGCGCACCCGCCAGACGTGGCGCGTGAGGTCGAGCGTCAGGCTGCGCACGGATGCCGGTCGTTCGTGCTGCGCCCCGTCGCCGGCGGCGGCATGCTCGACCAGGAGCGGCTGGGCGCCGCGCGCTACGCGGCGGGCGTTCACGCGGACGTCGTGCTCGAGTCTCTCTCAGAAGCGCTGGCGAGGTGATCGGCCAGCACACGCACGAACGCCTCCGGCCGCTCTTGATGCGCAGGATGACTGGCCCGCGGCACGACCTCGACGCGACCGCTGGGAACAGCTGCGGCGAGGCGGCGGGCGGACGCCACGTAGCCGTGGTCGAGCTGGCCGGCGACAAACGTGCTCGGCACCGTCACGTTCACGAGTTCGCCCCACAAGGGTTCCATTACGCCTGCTCCCATCCCACGCAGGGAGGCCGCCAGGCCGGCCACGGTGTTGCGCATGCGCTCGGCGCGGATCTGGGCGAGGAACGCCGGACCGCGGCGCTCGAGGCCGGCGAACATAGGGAGCGCGCCCCAGTAGTCGACGAACGCTTCGAGGCCTTCCGTCTCGATGCGCTCGGCAAGGGCCTCGTCGCCTTCGCGCCGACCCTCGCGCGCGTCGCCCTCGAGCCCGGCATGGGCGCCGATGGTCAGAAGGGACAGGATGCGCTCGGGCAACCGCGTCGCGACGTGCATCGCAAGACGCCCGCCCATCGAATAGCCGACGAGGTGAGTGCGCTCTATGCCGAGGTGATCCCAGAGCATCACGAGGTCGGCTGTGGCCGCGTCCATGGTGAAGGGGGCGCCTTCCTCGACCCTGGTTTCGCCGTGGCCGCGGAGGTCTGGCACCACCCATCGCCAGCCCGCGGGCATGTTCGCGATCACCTCCCGCCAGCTGCGGCCGCTCTGCGTGAAACCGTGGAGGAGGGTGACGGGGGAACCTTCACCTGTCACGAAATAGTTCAGGTTGACGTCGGCGCCCTCCACAATCGCCACTTAGAAAGCTGTTGAAGAGGTCATCGACGGATCTTCGGCGCCCATGCGGCCCATCTCGGGGTTCATCTTCTCCGCTACTCGCTTACGCATCTAACGTGATGCGCGCGCTCCGTTGCTCGAAGATTCACCCCGATCTGGACCACCTGGACACCGAATCTCTCGTCGCTGATCTTCAACACCTTTCTTGAGAACTGTATGGATGTAGCACAGACCTTCGCCTCCACCTTCGTCGATGAGCTCGCCGCGCAAGGGGTCGAGTTCGCTTGCGTGTCGCCTGGCTCGCGCTCGGCGCCCATCGCGATCGCGCTCCAGCGCCACCCTCGCATCAAGGTGATCGTGCAGGTCGACGAACGGTCGGGCTCCTTCTTCGGTGTCGGGCTTGGCAAGGCGACCGGGAAGCCGGCCGTGCTCCTGTGCACCTCGGGCACCGCGGCCGCCGAGTTTCATGCGGCCGTGGTCGAGGCGTACTACTCGCGGACGCCGCTGATCGTCCTCACCGCGGACCGACCGCCCGAGCTGCGCGACGTGGGCGCCAACCAGGCGATCGACCAGCAGCAGCTCTATGGCGGCTCGGTGCGCTGGTTCTTCGACCCGGGGACGCCGGTCGACATTCCCGGCGCGCCTCGGATCTGGCGGCGGCTGGCCGCCCGAGCGGTGGCGATGGCTGTGGACGGGCCCGTTCACCTCAACCTGCCGTTTCGCGAGCCGTTGGTGCCGACCCCGGGTGAGGTTCCCGCCGCGGTGGGCGAGGCGGGGCAGACGATCACCAGCGGGCGTCTCCTGCCCACGCCGGCCGAGCTGGCGGACATCGCGTCAGCGCTCCAGCGCGCCCGCAGGCCGCTCGTGGTGGCGGGCGAAATGAGGGACGGCGACAAGCTGGCGCCTGCGCTCACGCGGCTCGGCTTGCCGGTCCTGGCGGAGCCCGGCTCACAGCTGCGACGCGCGGAGACCGGAGCGGCAGTGGAGTCGTACGAGGCGCTCCTCCGGGCCGGCTGGTCGCTGCAGCATGGACCGGACCTCGTGATCCGCATCGGCGCGACGCCCACCTCGCGCGCCCTCAACACGTGGCTTGCGGCGGCCGCGCCGCCGACGTTTCTCATCGACCCCGATCACTCTTGGGCCGACCAGGACCACGTGGCCCGGCACGTGATCGCGTGCGATCCGCAGGCGCTGTTGGAGTCGCTCCCGCCGGTGGGCAGGGTCACCTGGCGCGACGAGTGGGTGTCGGCCGGCAAGAAGGCGGGCGCGGCCATCTCGGCGACGCTCATCTCGACTCCGATCCACGAAGGCCACATCGTCCGCGCGCTGGCTGCGCGCCTGCCCGACGCCGCCCAGGTCTTCATCGGCTCGAGCATGCCGATTCGTGCCGCGGACAGTTTCTGGCCGCTCGCCAAGCCGCACCAGCGCTTCTTCGGCAATCGGGGCGCCAGCGGCATCGACGGGCTGGTCTCCACCGGCCTCGGAATCGCTACCGGGCGACCCGACGTCCCAACGGTCCTCCTGCTTGGCGACCTGTCCGTGTACCACGACATGAACGGGCTCTGGGCGATCGGGCGGCACGGAGTCAA
>DATINX010000256.1:0-2310 GCA_035473835.1 Candidatus Dormiibacterota bacterium
CTTCGCGCAGCAATCCAGGCCATGCTCGGAGAAGACGTCGCGAAGCATCAACCCGACGCGACAGCACTCGACGATCGTCGCGGGCGGTCCGGGGTCGAGGTCGAACACCATCGTCCGCGGCTCAGGCAGCTTGCCGGCGAGAGACAGCGAAGTGTGGAATTCGAGCGTCGCGATTTGAGCGAGCCACACCAGCGTCGGGAAGTCCTGACACAGGCAGTAGTACATGTCGCGGTTGTTGCCCCCGCTCCACACAGTCGCCGTCTGCACCCACGGCGGCCGGTGCTTCGGGCAGTTCTTCTCATAGAAGAACTCGCCGTCAACGCCGTTGGGATAGCGCTTTAGCGTCAATGGGTGGTCGCGCGTGTGTGGAAGGATTGCCGGCGCGATCCGGGTGTAGTAATCGATCACCTGGCCTTTGGTGAAACCGACCTCGGGATACAGGACCTTCTCGAGGTTGGTGAGCTTGAGGGTGCGGTCCTCGATCACGACCTCGACCGCGGTTTCCTTAGCCAAGCTCGCGCACCACCTCGCGCGGCGACTTGTCGATGCGCAGGCCCTTGAACGACGGCGCGCGCAGCTGCCCGCCCTTCGTCCACTCGACGAACTCGAACTCACCCACGAGCTTCGGCTCCACGAAATGCGCGCCCTTGGGGGGCGCCCCACGATCGAACGGGCCGGTCTTGCGCTCCAGCGGCTTCAGCATCTTGGCGAGCTGATCGAGCATCGCGTCGGTGAAGCCGGTGCCGACCTTGCCCGCATACACGAATTGATCATTGTCGTAGTAGCCGACGAGGAGCGAGCCCGGCAGGCCGCGGCGCCTGCCTTCGCCCTCCAGCCATCCGCCGATCACGAGCTCCTGGCCGAGGTGGTTCTTGACCTTGACCCAGGCTCCGCTGCGCTTGCCCGGCTCATAGGGTGAATCGAGCTTCTTGCCGACGATGCCTTCGAGTCCGGCCTTGCGGCTCGCCTCGAGCATCGCCTGGCCGCCGCCCTTCTCATACGGCGGTGTCTGCCATGACGCCCCCTTGAGCTTGAGCGCCTCCAGCTTCCGCCGCCTTTCGGTGTACGGCTCCTTCAACAGCGAGTGTCCGTCCTGCCACATCACGTCGAACAGCATGTATGTGACAGGCACCTCCTTCATCTTTCGCCGGATCTCGGATTCGGAGGTCAGCCCCATCCGCTGCTGGATCTCCTCGAAGCTGGGGCGCCCTTTGTCGTCGAGCGCGACGATCTCGCCGTCCATGCCGACCTCGGTCGATCCCAGCGCCCTGCCCATTGCGTGGATCTCCGGATAGCGCCCCGTGATGTTCTCGCCGCTGCGGCTCAACAGCTTCACGATGCCGCCTTCGACATAGGCCTCCGCTCTGATCCCATCCCACTTGAACTCAAACCCCCACGCGTCGTCGGGGGTCGGTGGCTTGCGGACGAGCTTGGCCAGCATCGGCTCGATGCGCTCGGGCATCGCCTCGCGCCCAGGGTCTTGGGGCGGGTCCATCCGGTGGATCATCCAGTTCTCGCCGTTGGTTCTGAAGAGCACATAGCGGCCCTGCAGCCGCTTGCCGTGCAGCGTGATCATCACCTCGCGGTCGGACCATTTGTGGGTCTCGTACGTCCCGCTGTCCCAGATCTTGACCGTCCCCGCGCCGTAGTTGCCCTGGGGGATGTCGCCGGCGAAGTCGATGTAGTCGAGCGGGTGATCCTCGACATGGACCGCGAGGTGGTTCTTCTTGGGATCCGCGGGAATGCCCTTGGGCACCGCCCACGAGACGAGGACGCCCTCCTTCTCGAGACGGAAGTCCCAGTGCAGGCGCCGCGCGTGGTGCTCCTGCACCACGAACCGCGGCGCCCTGGCGCCCTTCCTGGGCACCTTGGCGCCGGGTTCCGGTGTGTTCTTGAAATCTCTCTTGGCCTCGTACTCGGCGAGCTTGCGGGCCACACGAGTAGGTTAGGCCACGGCTGCCTCTTGCTCGTGAACTGCCTCCTGGGCGGTCTTGGGCGCGCGCACGAAGGCGGCGCTGATCGCTGCCACCACGAGAACCACGATCGGCAGCAGCAGCGTTGGGTGCATGGCGTCTACGAATGCGTTGGTGAAGACGTCGTGCGCGATGGCCTGGACCTGCTCCGGCAGGCCCAAGTTGGCGCCCGACTGGCCCGCGCCGACCTCAAATCCGTTGTGCGCGGCATTGGTGAAACCGCTCACGAAAGGAGCCCTGTATTGACTCGGCAGCCTGCCCGAGGCTGATACCGCCTGGTCGTGCAGGGAGATCGCAAGCCGGTTCTGCAAGAAGGCGCCGATGACCGCGCTGGCCA
>DATINX010000257.1:0-3060 GCA_035473835.1 Candidatus Dormiibacterota bacterium
CGTAGGCAGCGACGGTTCGGTTGATCAGCGGCGCCAGCACCGCGGGGTCGGTCTCGACATCGACGCATCGCAGCGACAACTCGACGTAGTCGCTCGCGCGCAATTTGGCGTCGCGCACCATGTCCCAGAGATCTCCCCAGACGAGAGCCCGAGCCATGCCATCCGCCACCTCTATGCCGCTCCGGTTCAGCGCCTCGAGAGAACGAGAATCCAGCGTCACTTTCGCGTACGCGAGGTCCCCGTCATTGACGAGCACCAGGTCCGGCGCGGATTGGCCGGCGAGCTGCGGCACTTGTGTGCGGGATCCGTCGACATCCAGCCCTACGACGATCCGGCGCTCGAGCGTCCCTGTCTGACCTGCGTCGAAGAGTCCCACCCGAAGATGGTGCGGACGGAGTGTTGGGTGAGACCGGGGGGCGGACTGCACCACAGCAGCGGATTTGATCAAGCCGTTCTCGATCTCCAGCTCGGGGGAGAGGGTGTTCAGTCCTGCCTCCTCGAGCCACACGCGCGACCACGCCTTCAGGTCGCGACCGGATGCGTGCTCCTGCGCGTCGAGGAACTCGGCCTGGGTCGCGTTCCCGTAGGCGTGGCGCTCGAGATACGTATGGACGCCATCGAAGAAGGTGTCGTCGCCGAGCCACGCGGCCAGCTGTTTCAGGACCGCGCCGCCCTTGTTGTACGTGATGGGATCGAAGTTGAGGTGAACCGAGTCGACATCAGGGATATCCGCGACGATGGGGTGGGTGGTCGGCATCTCGTCGTGGATCCGGGCCGCCACCTTGACCTCGGCCGCAAACCAGGTCCACGCGTTCTTGAACCGAGTGGCTTCAGCGCTGGCGAGGCTGCCCATGTAGGTCGCGAAGCTTTCGTTGAGCCAGAGGTCGTCGAACCATTTCATAGTCACCAGGTCCCCGAACCACATGTGCGCCATCTCGTGGAGGATCGTGTCGGCTCGCTTCTGACGCATGGCCTGGGTCACACGCGAGCGGAAGATGTATCGCTCGTTGAATGTCACGCAGCCAGGGTTCTCCATTGCGCCCGCTGAGAACTCGGGCACGAACAGCTGGTCGTACTTGCCGAACATGTAAGGAATGCCGTAGCGCGCCTCGAAGAAATCGAGGCCTTGACTCGTGATCTCCCAGAGCTCGTCCGGGTCCAGGTAGGGCGCGAGCGATTGACGGCAGTACACGCCTAAGGAAATGTCGCGGTGCTCTCGCCGGACCGAGTGGTAGTGGCCGGCGACCAGAGCGGCCAGGTAAGTCGATATCACTTTGGTGGTTGGAAATTGCCAGATGCCGTCGCTTTTCACGCCCGCGGTGTTGGACGCCACGATCCAGTCGTCGGGCGCTCTGACCCCGAAGGTGAACGTGCCTTTGAGGTCAGGCTGATCGAAGCACGTGAAGACACGATGAGCGTCGTTGCTTTCGAAATGAGTGTGCAGGTAGAGTCGCCCGTCGATCGGGTCCTGGAACCGGTGCAGCCCGGTGCCGTCCCTCATGTACTTGGCGACGGCCAACACATGAAGGACGTTGTGCTCCTGGAGATCGTGGAGCTCGATGCGGCCCCCATCGAACGCTTCACCGGGAAGCGTCTTGCCGTTTAGCTCGATGCGCTCGACTGCCGGCCCGATGAATTCGATGAAGGTGCTTGCTCCCGGGTGCGGGGAGGTGAACTCTACGGTGGTGTCGGACGTATACGTCTCGTCGCCGTCGGAGAGATCCAGGCGGATGTCATAGCGCGGCTGGGAGACGACGGCGGCTCGAGCCCGCGCCTCCTCACGCGTGAGGTTGTTCTTTGTCGTTATGAGTTAAATCTAGGTTACGTACAGGTGTCGGCGCCAAGAAGCATCGGGGCCGATGCCGCGACCGTAGGTGTCGTGCTCACTGCTACGAGCGCGGCCGACTTGGCGGTTGGCAGCGTCACGGTCTCGAAGCCTGGATCCGCGCGTATGAAAGCTTGCGGCGGTGTGAAGTGTCTTCCGGGCAGGTCGGTCGTGGTGCCGGTGCAGCGGTCGAAGAACTTGAGCGTGTAGCCGAGCTCGCCGCCCTGGGCGGGTGAGTACTTCATCTCCACATCGACCCGGCAGCTGGTCAGCGTGCACGTCGCGTCCGGCAAGAACTCCACGCTGGTGACAGGCGGCGCAGATGCCGGTGCATAGGTGGGCACGGCCAGCGGTCCGCTGACCGCCGAAGGAGTCGGCGTGCCCTTGGGCGAGGTCTTGGGCGACGTCTTGGGTGATGAGGTGGCAGTGTTGTGCGAGCCTCCGGATCGGGAGGCGAGGAAGATGCCTCCCCCGACACCGATCAAGAGCAGGATCACGACGACCGCTATGGCCGGGACCAGCCACGAAGGCCGCTCCCTCGGCTCATCACGAACGGGGCGGCGCGGAGCGGCGGGCTTGCGAGCCGGGGCGAATGTGGGCGAGGGAGCCGTCGCCGTCGCGGCTGCGCCTGCGCCGGTGGCGGCCGCGGTCACAGCGGCTGCCCTGTAGGCCGGAGCCTCTGGAGCCGGCGCCGAGGGGGTCGACGGCGTTGGGGTTGGGGCCGGGGCTGGGGCCGGGACTGGCGCTGCCGGGGCCATCTCGCCGGTTGCCGTCCACGACGGGGTCGGCACCGCGGTCCAGGTCGACCGCGCATCAGAGGGCGCCGGCTCGGGCTCGGGCTCGGCCGGGATGGCGGGTGTGGAAGGCGTTGAAGGCGCTGAAGGCGCTGATGGCGTGGCAGGAGCGTCGCGGATGACCGGGGCGATCGGAATCGCGTCCCACGACAGAGGGGCCGCAGCGGCGGGTACGGGGGCCTCTGGAGCCTTCGGCGCCGCGGGGGGCGTGGTGACCGTGTCCCAGGTCGATGTGCCGGCGGCCGGCTTGTCGTCCCAGGTCGGGACCGGCTGCGGGGGCGTCGGCGGGGTGACGGGAGGCGTCACGGTCGGAAACGTCTCGCGCGTCCGTGGTGGAGGCTCGTAGGAAGCGGCCGGTGGTGCTTTATCCTCCTGCCACGCCGGCGGCACGTACGCCGGCGGCACCGGCGGCGAAGGTGGCGGCGGGTACGTTTCAGTCGA
>DATINX010000258.1:0-9288 GCA_035473835.1 Candidatus Dormiibacterota bacterium
GTGAGCACCTTGTCGAGGCGCGCCTTCTCGACGTTGAGGATCTTGCCGCGCATCGGCAGAATCGCCTGAAACTTCCGGTCGCGGCCGCCCTTCGCGGTGCCGCCGGCCGAGATGCCCTCCACGATGTAGAGCTCGCAGTTCGCGGGATCCCGCTCTGAGCAGTCGGCGAGCTTGCCGGGCAGCGTGCTCGACTCGAGCAGGCTCTTGCGCTGCACGAGGTCGCGTGCCTTGCGTGCCGCCTCGCGCGCTCGCGCGGCGGTGAGCGACTTCTCGACGATGCGCCGGCCGTCGGAAGGGTTCTCCTCCAGGTACTGCGTCAGCCCTTCGGTCAGTGCGACCGAGACGTGACCCTGCACCTCGGCATTGCCGAGCTTGCCCTTCGTCTGGCCTTCGAACTGTGGCTCGAGAACCTTGACGCTCACCACCGCCGTGAGGCCCTCGCGCACGTCCTCACCGGTGAGGTTCGGATCCGACTCCTTGAGGATGCCCGCCTTGCGCGCGTACCGATTCAGGACGTTGGTCAGCGCCGAGCGAAAGCCGGTGAGGTGGCTGCCGCCCTCGATCGTGTGGATCGTATTCGCGAAAGCGAGGACGTTTTCGACGAAGGTGTCGTTGTATTGCAGCGCGATCTCGACCTGCGTGCCTTCGACCTCGCGGTCGACGTAAAAAGGTGTCGGGTTGACGACCGCCAGGTCGCGGTTGAGCGCTCGTACGAACGAAACGATGCCGCCCTCGAAATAGAACGTAGTCGTGAAGCCAAGGCTCTCGTCCGCGAGCGCGATCTCCAGCCGCTTGTTCAGGTAAGCCATCTCCCGCAGCCGGTGCTGGATGACCTCGCGGTCGAACTTGGTGTCAGGGAAGATCTGCGGGTCGGGCCAGAACCGGACGATGGTGCCGGTGTGGTCGGTCTTGCCGACGACCTTCACGCCGCCGGTGGGCACGCCGCGTTCGAACTCCTGGTGGTGGATCTTGCCGTGGAGGTGCACCCACACCTGCAGGCGCTCACTGAGGAAGTTGACCGCCGACACGCCGACTCCATGCAGGCCTGAGGAGACCTTGTAACCGCCGCCGCCGAACTTGCCGCCGGCGTTGAGGCGGGTGAGCACCAGCTCGAGGGCCGAGAGGCCTTCCTTCTTGTGCATGTCGACCGGGATGCCGCGGCCGTCGTCCTCGACCTGGACGCTGCCGTCGGCGAAAAGGGTGACCACGATTCTGGTGGCATAGCCGGCCAGGGCCTCATCCACGGCGTTGTCGACCACCTCGTAGACCAGGTGATGCAGGCCGGTAGTGGTCGTCGAGCCGATATACATGCTCGGACGCCGCCGAACGTGCTCCCGGCCTTCTAGGACCTGGATTTGCTCAGCGGTGTACGCCACATCGGCGCCTAATGGTTGGGGCCTACGCTGCCGTTCGGAAGCCAGCTGTCTTCTAGCCTCGCTCACCGAAAGGTGCTCCCAGCCTGGAAAGCTCGTAGGGGTCAACTGGGGAGGATCTCAGGCCGTTAATTTTACCGGATTTCGAGTTCGAAATGGCCCGCCGGGAAGGCCTTAACAGGGCTGGTTTCGAGTTGGTTTCCAGCGCAGGATCGGGTCTTCGCTCTGGCCCTGCAAGTACGAGTTGATCTGGCGTGCGGTGGCCACCTCGTCGAGACGTCCCACGGGCAGGCTGTGGGGCTCGTGATGGAGCTTTTCGGGGTTCTCCCTGGCCTCCTCCACGATCTCGGCGATCGCTGCCGCGAACGCGTCCAGGGTCGCCTTGCTCTCGGTCTCGGTCGGCTCGACCATGATCGCCTCCGGGACGACCAGCGGGAAGTAGATGGTGGGGGCGTAGAAATCGCGCTCCAGCAGCCCTTTGGCCACGTCAAGGGCCTTGATCCCGTTCGGGGCCAGGTTGCGGGCGCTGGCGACGAACTCGTGCATGCAGGGTCCTTCGTGGGGAAGGTCGAGCAGGCCCTCGACCCGCCTGCGAAGGTAGTTGGCCGATAGGACTGCGTCCATGGATGCCTGGGTCAGCCCGTCGCCGCCCATCGCGACGATGTAGGTGTACGCACGGACCAGCATGCCGAAGTTGCCGTAGAAGCTGCGCACCCGCCCGATCGACTGGGGCCGCTTGAAATCGAGCTTGAGATGGCCATTCAGGCGTTCGACGGTCGGGGTGGGCAGGAACGGCACCAGATCGGCTTTTACGCCAACCGGGCCGGCGCCCGGGCCGCCGCCGCCATGCGGGGTGGTGAACGTCTTGTGGAGGTTCATATGAACGGCATCGAAGCCCATGTCGCCCGGGCGACAGACGCCCATGAAGGCGTTCAGGTTAGCCCCGTCGTAGTAGAGCTTGGCGCCGGTATCGTGCACCAACTCCGCTATATCCAGTATCTCTCGTTCGAACAACCCCAATGTGTTGGGGTTCGTCAGCATGAGGGCCGCCACTCGATTCGAGAGCTTGGCCTCGAGGTCGGCCAGGCTGATCCGGCCGTCTGGGCCGGAATCGACCTCTACCACCTGGAAACCGCTCAAAGCGGCGCTGGCCGGGTTGGTGCCGTGAGCGGAGTCGGGAACGAGGACCTCCGTCCGGGCCTCACCGCGCGAGCGGTGGTAGGCCTGGATCATCCGCAGGGCCGTCCACTCCCCGTGGGCCCCGGCGGCCGGCTGTAGCGTGACCCGATCGACGCCGACGATGGCACACAGCGCCTGTTCGAGCCGCCACATCAGCTCGAGGGCGCCCTGGACCGAGTCTTCGTCCTGGTACGGATGGAGCGCGCTGAAGCCAGGCAGGGACGCCGCCGCCTCGTTGGCGACCGGGTTGTACTTCATCGTGCAGCTGCCGAGGGGATAGAACTGCTCGCTGATCGAGTAGTTCATCGAGGCGAGCTTGCTGTAGTGCCGCATCACCTCGGGCTCGCTCAGCCTCGGTAGGGTCGGTGGACGGGCGCGTAGGAGCTCGCGCGGGAGAACGTCGGCTGGATCTGTGGCGGTCACGTCGGCGTCAGGCAGACGTGGGGCATGAGCGTTCGGGCGGCTGATCTCGAAGCTGAGAGGTTGCGTCACTTGCTGAGCGCTGCCACCAGCTCGTCGATCGCCCGCGCGTCGTTGACCTCGGTGCAAGTGAACGTGAGCACCCCTTTGAGCTCGCGGAACCAGCGCTGCACCTCGAGGCCGCCCAGGATGCCGTTGCGGGCGAGCCTGCGGCTCACTTGCGCCGCCTTCGGGGCACGGATCGGAAATTCGTTCAGGAACTGACGCTCGGGAAAGGCCATCTCCCAACCCGGCAAGGTGGCGAGCCGCTCGGCCAGGTGGTGTGATCGCTTGAAGCTGACTTCGGCGATGTGGCGCATGCCCTCGGCCCCCATGTAGGTCATGTACACGCTCGCCGCGAGGGCGCAGAGCGAGTGGTTGGTGCAGATGTTGGAGGTGGCCTTCTCGCGGCGGATGTGCTGCTCGCGCGCCGTGAGCGTGAGTACGAAGCCGCGCCGTCCCGCAGCGTCGTGGGCCGAACCGATCAGGCGACCGGGCAGCCGGCGCACGAGATCCTTGCGACATGCGATGAAGCCGACGTGAGGGCCGCCGTAGCTGGGCGCGAGGCCGAGCTGCTGGCCTTCCCCGACCGCGATGTCCGCGCCGTACTCGCCTGGCGGTGCGAGGAGAGCCAGGCTGATCGGGTCGACGGAGGCGATCGCGAGAGCGCCCACGTCGTGCGCGCGCCTGGTCAGGTCGGGGGCATCGACCAGCAGACCGAGAAAGTCCGGCTGCTGGAAGATCACGGCCGCCGTCTTGGCCGAGGGCTCGGCGCCCTTCCTGACCTTGATGCCGCGCCCGTCCCCGAACGCGCGCAGGACCTCCACGTACTCGGGATGCAGGTAGCCGGCGACCAGCACCTCTTTCCTGCCGGTATGGACGCTCGCCATCATCGCCGCCTCGGCGACGGCTGTCGCCCCGTCATACAGCGAAGCGTTCGCGACGTCGAGATCCGTCAGCTCCGCGATCAGGGTCTGGAACTCGTAGATGGCCTGCAGGGTGCCCTGGCTCGCTTCCGGTTGGTAGGGCGTGTAGGCGGTATAGAACTCCGGCTTCGAGGTCACCGCCGACACCGCCGCCGGGATGAATCGGCGATAGACGCCGCCGCCGCGAAAGGTCAGGCGGTCGGGGAAGACCCGGTTGCGGGCGGCGAGCGACGAGACCTGGGCCATGGTTTCGAACTCGGAGAGCCCATTCGGCAGCTCAAGTCTGGGTATGCGTAGAGACCCCGGGATGTCGACCAGGAGGTTTTCCATCGAATCGACTCCGATCGCTTTCAGCATCTCGGCGCGCTCTTCCGGGGAGTGGACCAGGTAGGGCAACCTAGGCTTGCGGCTCCGCGAACGCCTTGTAGGCGGCTTCATCCATGGTGTCTTTGGGCATCTCCCCCGAGAGTTCGAGCTTGAGAATCCAGCCGTCGCCGTAGGGGTCCGAGTTGATCAGCTCGGGCTTGGCCGCCAGCTTGTCGTTGACCTCGGTCACTCGGCCTGCGACGGGAGCGTACAGGTCGCTCGCCGCCTTCACCGACTCGACCACGCCGAAGCTCTCGCCTGCCTCGAGCTTGCGGCCCGGATTCGGCAGCTCCAGGAACACGACGTCTCCAAGCTGGGCCTGCGCAAAGTCGGTGATGCCGACAGTGACGCTTTTGCCATCGGCGCTGAGCCACTCATGCGTCTTGGTGTAAAGCCGGCCCGCCATGCCACTCCTCCCTCCTCGTGAACGCTGCCGCAGCCTCGGCTCAGGTCTTCGCGGCCGTGGCGGCCGATCGCGCCGAGCCGCGGTAGAAGGGCAGCTGCACGACTTCGGCCGAGGCCTCGCGACCTCGAACATCGACAGCGGCCGTATCTCCGACTCGCAATGATGCGACTTCCACCATTGCGAGCGCGATCGGGTACCCGAGGAAGAAGGAGTGGGTGCCGCTGGTCACGGCGCCGATCCGCCGCCCCTGGCTGCTCACTGCGGCTCTGTGTCGGGCGATATCCCCGGGCGCGGTCTTCAGCCCGACGAGGGTTCGCTTCGGCCCCTCCTGCTTGGTCCGCGCCAGCGCCTCGCGGCCGATGAAGGCATCTTTGTCCAGGCGGACCGTCCAGCCCAGGCCTGCCTCGTATGGATTCACGGACTCGTCCATGTCACTGCCATAGAGGCGCAGCGCCGCCTCGAGCCGCGTGGCGTCACGAGCTCCGAGACCGGCGGGCAGCACCCCGTCCCGCCGGCCGCCGTCGAGGATCGAATCCCAGACCTGCCCGACCCGGCCGGCCTCAACGAAGATCTCGAATCCGTCCTCGCCCGTGTAACCCGTGCGCGAGACCAGGGCGCTGGTGCCTGCCACACGGCCGGGACGAAATCCGAAATAGGGAAGGTCATCGAGCCCCGTTGCCGGCAGCAGCTCTTCGGCCCTTGGTCCCTGAAGTGCGATAAGGGCCAGCTCGGAGGTTCGATCTTCGAGTCCCAGCCCCGCTGGGGCGTGGCCTCGCATCCACTCGAAATCGCGCTCGCGGTTGGCGGCGTTGACAACGACCAGGAAACCGTCATCGCCCCAGTACACGACCAGGTCGTCGATGATCCCACCCTGCTCGTTGCACATGAGGTTGTACTGCGCACGTCCAGGTCCAATTCGGGAGATGTCGTTGGTCAACAGGCCCTGCAGGAAGTCGAGGGCGCCGTCGCCAGTGACCTTGAACCGGCCCATGTGAGAGATGTCGAACAGACCCGCCACGTGGCGGACCGCCAGGTGCTCATCGCGGATGGACGTGTACTGCTGAGGCAGCTCCCAACCGCCGAAGTCCACCATCCGTCCACCGAGGGCGACGTGACGGGCGTAAAGCGGAGTCCGGCGGGGTGCGCTAGCCGTCAAGTTCAGAGCGCTCGTCGTCGTCGTCGAGGTCCAGGGCCTCAGGATCGATGAAGGCGAGCAGCTCTTCGTCATATCGGCGCCGCGCGTCGTCGACGATCCGGGCGACATACAGCGTGCGGTCGAGCGTCCACTCGAGCTTCTCCGCGAGCTCGGCTGCCGTCGGCTCGCGATGGAGCTCGCGTCGCATCAGGAGCTCGACGCGCTCGTAGTCGGTCGCAGCGACGACGAGCAGCTCGCCCTCTCGGACCGCCGCCGCTTCGGTGGCGATCGCGGCATCCATCTGGGCAGCGATGCGCGGCGCCGCGAAGCGCGCGAAATCGCCCTCGCCGCTGTCGGCGAAGGAACGCACCGCCTGCAGCAAGCCGATGGCGCCTTCCTGGACGAGGTCGGGCACGGACAGCCCCTGCTCACCGCGTTCTGCTGCGAGGCGAATGACGAGATCGAGGTGCGCCGCCACGAGGCGATCCTGGCTGGCGTTGTCGCCAAGCGCCGCCCGCTGCAGCAGAGTGGCCTCTTCGCCAGGCGCGAGGGCCCCGACCACACGGGCCCGGCTGATCATCGCGCGCAGGGCGGCAGCATCGTCCTGGCCCTCGTCCAGGTCGTCGCCGTCCTCCCGCGGGCTCTCGTCACGGCGGGATTGTGCAGACATCGATTCGAATTTTACGACGCCGCCAAGAGCCCCCGAAACTTGGGCGCCGAGCGGGAAATGTTCCACGTTTTACATGGCCGATGGCCATACTCAAAACATGCGCGTCCGCCACCTGTTGGGAGCCGGTGCAGTCCTCCTGGCGCTCGCAGCTTTTCTGCCTGGGCAGGCAGCGGCGGCGGCCACGCCCCGCGTCGAGCAGGCCGACCTGAACGGCGACATCAACACGATCATGGCCGCCTACATCTCAGCCTCCGTTTCGCGTGCCGAGAGCGACCACGCGGACGCCATCCTCCTTGTCATCAACACCCCGGGCGGCATCTCGAATTCGATGGACGACATCATTACGAGCCTCCTCAACTCCACCGTGCCGGTGATCGGCTACGTCTATCCGAGCGGCGCACGCGCCGCCTCGGCGGGGTTGTTCGTCGCCGAGGCCACCGATATCCTCGCGATGGCGCCCGGCACCAACATCGGCTCGGCGCACCCGATCCAGGCCTCGGGCGCAGACCTGACCGGCGACCTGGGCGCCAAGGTTCTCAACGACGCCGTGACGAGGGTCCGCAACCTCGCCTCGATGCACGGCCGCAATGCCGATTGGGCCGAGCAAGCGGTGCGCAACAGCGTCAACATCAATGCCGAACAGGCCGTGAGCCTCCACGTGGCGGACCTGGTTGCCCCGGATCCGGCCACGCTCATGCAGACCATCGATGGCCGGGTACTAAACAGGCCCACCGGAACGATCACGCTGCACACCGCCGGGGCGCAGATCCAGGACTATCCGATGCCGTTCTGGATGCTCTTCTTGAATGCGCTGATCGACCCGACCGTCGCGGCGCTGCTCATCCTGCTGGCCGCTTACGGGATCATCACCGAGCTCTCGACGCCGGGCGCGATCCTGCCCGGAGTCGTCGGCGGCATCGCGGCCATCCTCGCCATCGTCTCGCTGGCCAACCTACCCGTGAACATCGCCGGCGCGCTGTTGATGCTGCTCGCGATCACGCTCTTCGTCGCCGACCTCAAAGCCAACACGCACGGCATCCTCAGCTTCGGCGGCGTGCTCGCGCTTCTGCTCGGTATGGCTTTCCTGGTCAACACTGGGCCGATCGGACTTGGTGTGAACCCCGTTGTGGTCGTCATCTCGGCGGCGGTGACCTCCAGCTTCTTCGTCTTTTTCATCCGCAAGGTGCTGGCGGCGCGGCGGCGCCCGCTGGCCGCCGGCTCTGAAGCGCTGCTCGGCGCCCGCGGCGAGGCGCGCGAAGAGCTGGCGCCGGAAGGACTAGTCTTTGTGCGCGGAGCGCTGTGGAAGGCGGTTGCCACGCCCAGCCCTATCCCGATCGGCAGCGAGGTGCGCGTGGTGGGTCGAAAGGGACTTCAGCTGCAGGTCGTCGCCGGCGACGAAGGGCCAAAGGAGGAGAAAGCGTAGATGGATATCACCGTACTCGCCATCCTGGGCGTGATCCTCCTGCTCGCGCTCGTCGTCGCGTTCTCGAGCCTGCGAATCGCCACCGAGTACGAGCGCGGCGTGGTTTTCCGCTTGGGTCGTCTGATCCCTCTGAAGGGCCCGGGGCTGTTCTTCATCATCCCGTTTGGCATCGATCGCCTCGTCAAGATCGACCTGCGGGTCATCACCCTCGAGGTCCCTCCACAAGATGTCATAACGAACGACAACGTGACTGCGAAGGTCAACGCCGTCATGTACTTCCAGGTCGTCGACGCGCAGCGGGCCGTGACCGCGGTCCTCAACTACATCAACGCGACCTCCCAGATCGCCCAGACCACTCTGCGAGCCGCGCTCGGCCAGGCGACGCTGGACGAGCTGCTCGCCAACCGCGAGAAGATCAACCAGAACCTGCAGAAGATCATCGACGAGCAGACCGAACCGTGGGGGATCAAGGTCGCGGTGGTCGAGATCAAAGACGTCGAGCTGCCGACGACCATGCAGAGGGCGATGGCCAAGCAGGCTGAGGCAGAGCGTGAGAAGCGAGCCAAGATCATCAACGCCGACGGTGAGTTCCAGGCTTCGCAGACGCTGGCGAACGCGGCCCAGATCATCTCAACCCAGCAGGGAGCCCTTCAGCTCCGGTTCCTGCAGACCCTGGTTGAGATCGGAACCGAGAAGAACACCACGATCGTGCTACCGATCCCGATCGAGCTCTTCAAGCCCATCCTGGAAGCGTCCTCATCCTGGAAGCGTCCGCATCCCGGCCGGCGACCGATGGAACGCCGAGCGCTCAGGCTCTGACTCCACCGACCTCGAAGTCAGGCTGATCCCCCTGCTTCCACTGGACGCGGCGGGCGTCTTCCTTTCGCTGCTGCTGCCTCTGCCCCTGATCATCACCGCCAACGGCGTGGCCAATCGACCGTGGGCGAGCCAGGCGAGCGGAATTCTCGGCGGCGTGACGGCCGGCCTGACGTTTCTGTTCGGAGCCCTTTACTACGCAGGCGTCCTGGGAGCCCCCGCCCCTGGGGCATCGGCGTCTGCGATCGGCGTCGGCTTCATGGTCACGGCCGTGATCGCGGCGGTGCTGGCCTCGAATCCAACCCGCACGCGCATCGCCGGCCTGCTCCACCTCGACCCCGACAACCCGGTCCACACGCTGGCGCTGGTCCTGGCGGTGATCCTCCTCGGGTCCCAGATAGCGCTCGTCACGTTTGTCGATGTCCTTGCCGTCGACCGCAGCCAGCCTCCGCTGACCGTGCTCGACCTTGTCGCGCAAGAGCTGCCGTTCTTCATCCTTGCCGTGACCGGGGTGGGGCTGTTCATCCGCCGCAGC
>DATINX010000259.1:0-2781 GCA_035473835.1 Candidatus Dormiibacterota bacterium
ACGCGTCGGGGGGCCCATTGGCAGCGGCCCGGTCGCTTCCCCGGCGGCGCCGGCTGCGCCTCGGTCCGTGTCGCAGGCCCGCGTCGGTGGCGACCAGTTCACGGTCCGGGCGGTGGAGCTGTCGCTCGGAGCGCGCAACCAGGTCGTGCGCGGCCCGCGCGGCCGCACGGTCATCGAGTCAGGCGACCCGGCGATCCCGCTGGACCGGGTCCCCTATTTCACCAAGGACCTCGTGCGGCTGGCCGTCGTGGGCTCGGCAATGGTCGTGCTCTTGGCGATCGGCTCGTTCGTCGTCCCCACGCTGGTCAAGTAGCCACCTGATCAGCACGATCGCGGCTTAAGTGGTTCCACGCCCTCGACCGGAAAGCTAAAGTTCGCGAGGACATGTCAGACGGCATCAAGCACAACGGCCAGGAGGCCTTGAAGCGCACTCTGCGCCTCCGGTCGCGGGGTGACGACCTGAAGCACCCGGTCAACGTCATTCATCACGACGAGGCAACCCTTGGTGAGAGGGTCGCGGACAAGGCTGCCTCCGGCATCGGATCCTGGACCTTCCTGATCATCCAGACGATCGCCGTCGGCATCTGGGTCACCCTCAACACCATCGCGTTCGTAAACCATTGGGACGCGTTTCCATTCATCCTCTTGAACCTCCTGTTCAGCGTTCAGGCCGCGTACACAGGCCCGGTGCTGCTGCTCGCCGGCAACCGCCAGGCGCAAAAGGACCGGCTGACGCTCGAGCACACCGCCGAGGAGGCCGAGAAGGCCGACCTCCAGAACGTCGAGATCCTCAAAGCGATCGAGAGGAATACCGAGGTCACGATCCAGATCCTGCGGCATGTCGAAGCGCTGGTGTCCGACCACCTCGCCGAGGACGCGCACAAGATCTCGCAACAAGGAGCCTGAGAGGCCGGCCGCCAGGGGGCGGGTACACTCGTCCGGTGCGGGTCATCCTGTTCACCGGCAAGGGCGGCGTCGGCAAGACATCGGTTGCGGCCGCGACCGCGGTGGAGTGTGCACGGGCCGGCTACCGGACCGTGGTCATGAGCACCGATCCCGCGCACTCGTTGGGTGATTCGTTCGACATCGAGCTCGGCTCGGACGTCACCCAGATCGCGGACAACCTCTGGGCGCATGAGGTCTCGTCGCTCCATGAGATGCAGCGACACTGGGTGAAGCTCCACGAGTACGCGGTCGAGGTCTTCGCCACGCAGGGCCTCGACGAGGTCGTCGCCGACGAGGTCGCCAACCCGCCTGGCATGGACGAGATCGCATCGCTCATGTGGATCAAGCATTACGCGCAGCGCGCCGAGCACGACATCCTGATCGTCGACTGCGCCCCCACCGGTGAAACCCTGCAGCTGCTCACCTTCCCTGACGCCGCCAAGTGGTGGCTGGACAAGATCTACCCGTGGGAGCGACGCGCCATGCGCGTGGTGCGACCGGTGCTGCAGCCGATGATGGGCATCCCGTTGCCTTCAGACGAGATCTTCGCGTCGCTCAAAGATCTCCTGCTCGACCTCGGCGGTATGCGCAAGGTGCTCACCGATCCGGAGACGACTTCCGTCCGGATCGTTCTCAACCTCGAGAAGATGGTTGTCAAGGAGGCGAAGCGCGCCTACAGCTATCTCAGCCTGTTCGGCTACGTCACCGATGCGGTGATCGTCAATCGCATCCTTCCCGACGAGCTGCACGACGAGCTTTTCAAGAAGTGGCAACAAATCCACAAGCGCTATGAGGTCGAGGTCGAGCAGTCGTTTGTGGGCATCCCGATCTTCAACGTGCCCCTGTTCGACCAGGAGGTGGTCGGCATCAAGATGCTGGAGAGGATGGCCAAGGCCACCTATGGAGACAAGGACCCGGCACAGCGGTTCGCCACGTCGAGCCCGCAGCGGATACAGAAAGAAGGGACGGACTACGTGCTGAGCCTGAAGGTGCCGTTCGTCGATCGCTCTTCGGTGGACCTGAGCCGCCACAACGGCGAGCTGTACGTCACGGTGGGCAACTACCGGCGCGAGATCTCGCTGCCCCGGGTGCTCGCGAAGCGCGACACGGGCGGCGCCACCATCGTGGATGGTGAGCTGCGCGTGCGGTTCTCGCGCCCGCCAGAGGCGAAGCGCAAATGAGTCATGCGCCCCTCTCCGGCCCTCCCCCCTGCGGGGGAAGCGCGATATCGTGAGTCGCGACGGCGAGAAGCTGATCGAGCTCGTGAACGAGCTGGGTGGCCGCATCACTCACCTTCTTTCGGACATGGTCCCGCCGGCGGCGCAGGTGCACCTTCTCAACGCGCAGCGTGAGCTCATCACGGCGATGATGCTCATCTACGAGCACCGCATGACGTCAGGCCCAACTGGTCGGGCCGGACGCGCGGCCGGCGCCGGGCGCCGTGCCAGCCCGCGCCGCCGAAAGTCGCCTCGCGCGGGCAAAATCCCGATCGAGTGACCAGCGCCGAGTGACCTCTATCGGCGCATTTCTCCTGTCGGCTCTCATGCTGGTGCCCGCACTGCTGATCGCCATCCCGGTGCACGAGATGGGACATGCCGCCGCCGCCTACATCCAGGGCGACCGGTCGGTGCGCTACTTCGGATACTTCACCCTCAACCCGCGGCGCTTCCTCGATCCCCTCGGCGCCATCGCAGTGTTCGTGGCCCTGGTGGGTTGGGGGCGCAAGGCGCCGGCTCGCGAGCGCGGCCCGCCGGTCTCGTTCCGTATCGAGCGCGAGGCTCATGGCGGGCGCATTCTAGCCCGGCAGTTCGCGAGCCGCCACCGCAATCCCATCCG
>DATINX010000260.1:0-1533 GCA_035473835.1 Candidatus Dormiibacterota bacterium
CGCCGGCGGTCCTCCCCTCGGTGGTCCTTCGGCCGGACCTGTCGCTGGCCTTCCGCCCCGTGGCGGCGCGGACGCACCTCCGCGCGAGTTCGCCGGTGGACCGCCCCGTCTCGATGGTGCTGGCGGATTGCATGGTCTTGATCGCGGCGGCCAGGCCAATTTTCGCGCCATCGAGGGTCGCGCCGCGGCCTACAGCGCTAACGGCTTCAGTCGAAATAATTACACCACCTATGGCTATGGCCGTGGCTACCGGCACGCCTACACGGCGGCGACGGCGACGGCGGCTTACGCCTATGGCAGAGCCGATGCCTCTTCCGACGATGGCTGCTACGTCTCCGCAGACAGGCGATACGGCACCAGGCGTGTTCTGGTCTGTCATGAAGATTGATTGAGGCCACGGACCTTTGGCACCTCGGTCTTGGACCGGGGCCCTGTCCTTTGGGCCGCGCGCAACTTGCCCGTCAGGTCAAATTTTGGACTTGACGCTCCAGTAAATAAACTATACCGTATAGTTTAGATAAACAGGAAACCCCCGCTGTGCCCCCTTTCTCACCCCATCCGCCCGCACTGCTGAGGCATATGAATGCCGCACTCGCGGTCGTGCTTCTGGCGACGCCACTGAGCGCCTGCAACGACCACTCCACCAATCCTGTGGAGCGTGCCGCGTTCGTACGCACCGAAATTGTGCAACCGCAGGACGGACAGGCTTCGCTCACGCTGACCGGCGAGGTCCAGGCGCGCTACCGCGCTGACCTCTCGTTCCGGGTGAGCGGACGCGTACTCGAGCGGCTGGTCGATGTCGGCGCCCACGTCAATGCCGGCGAGCTCCTGGCAAGGCTGGATCCGGCCGAGCAGCAGGCCGATTTTGACGCCGCGACCGCAGCTGTGGCTGCGGCGGAGGCCCAGCTACGCGTAGCCCAAGCCACGTTTGATCGGCAGACCTCGCTCATCTCTTCCGGCTTCACCACCCGCGTCGCCTACGACCAGGCGCAGGAGCAATTGCGAACCGCACAAAGCACGCTTGAATCGGCAAAAGCGGAGCTGGGAAGGGCCCGCGAAGCGCTTGACGATACCGAACTGCACGCCCGCGCTGCGGGTGTGATTACAGCGCGAAGCCTCGAGGTCGGGCAAGTCGTGCAGGCGGCCCAATCGGTTTTCACGCTGGCGCAGGATGGCGAGCGTGATGCCATCTTCGATGTCCCAGAGTCGATGTTCTTGGGCGATGTGGATCACGACCACGTGTCGCTGGCGCTGGTCTCGGGTCCTGACATCACCGCCGTTGGCTACGTCAGGGAGATATCGCCCGCCGTCGATCCCAGGAGCTCCACGGTTCGCGTCAAAGTCGCGATCCAAAATCCACCACCGGCGATGACGCTCGGAAGCGCCATCGCCGGCACCGCCGGGACGAAAGCCGCCACCGAGATCACCGTGCCGTGGACCGCGCTGACGGCAACGGGCTCAAAGCCCGCGGTGTGGATCGTCGATCCCAAGACAAGCACAGCGTCGCTGAAGCCGGTGATTGTCGGCGCCTAC
>DATINX010000261.1:0-9590 GCA_035473835.1 Candidatus Dormiibacterota bacterium
GACCGCTTTTGTCGAGTACGCCCGGAGGCATGGCGACTTCGCCCTGGGCGGTGCCGCCGTGGCGGTCACGCTCGGTCCCGATGGACGCTGCGAGAAAGCGGCAATCGCGCTGCTGTCGGCAGGGCCGGCGCCGGTGAGGGCTGATGCGGCCGAGCATCTGCTTCGCGGCGCGGCGCTGGATGTGGCCTCCATCCGGGCCGCGTCGATGGAAGCGGTGAAGGGCTTGCACCCCACTTCGGACCTGCACGGCAGCTCGGAGTACCGCGTCGGCCTGCTGCGAACGATGACCGAGCGGGCGCTCACGAAAGCGGCGGAGCGCGCGAGGAGCGCGGCTTGAACAGGCTGATCACCATCCTGATGAATGGACGTGCCGTCGAAGGCGAGGTGGAGCCGCGCCTGCTTCTGGCGGACTTCATTCGGGACCACGCCGGCCTGACTGGAACCCACCTCGGTTGCGAGCACGGCGTGTGCGGCGCATGCACCGTGCAGCTGGATGGGCAGCCGGTGCGCTCGTGCCTGATGTTCGCCGTGCAGGCAAACGGCCGCAGCATCGCGACGGTCGAGGCGATGGCTCCCAGCGCGGACACGCTGCACCCCCTGCAGCAGGCGTTCCACGAGTGCCATGCGCTGCAGTGCGGGTTCTGCACGCCGGGGATCCTGATGACGATGGAAGCATTTCTTCGCGAAGAGCCAGACCCGACTCCCGAGCGCATCAGGAGCGCGCTGGCCGGCAACCTGTGCCGGTGCACCGGGTACCAGAACATCATCACGGCGGTGCGCCTGGCGGCGGATCGGATGCAGGCGTCCTCCTGACGTGCTCATCGACGCCCATTCGCACTTCATGCCGAGGGCGCTCGCGCGCGCACTCGAGGCGCGGACGGCGGCGCCGCGCATATTCCGCACCGACGGCGAGACATTCATCGAGTACGGCGAGAGATCGGTCGCTCCGCTGCTGCCCGTATTCTTCGAGCCCGACCTGATCCTCGAGCGCATGGACGAGGCGGGCATCGACCACGCCGTGCTGAGCGTCACCATCCCCGGGGTCGACTGGCTCGATCCCAATGAGGGCGCGGAGGTGGCGCAGGCTTCGAACGAGGAAACAACCGCCATCGTGGTGCGCAACCCGGATCGTTTCAGCGGGCTGGCAACAGTGCCGCTGCAGGCACCAGAGCGTGCGACCGATGTGCTCCAGCATGCTGTCGGCCTGGGCTTGAAGGGGGCGATGATCTACTCGAACGTGGCGGGCGGCCACCTCGACGACCCGTCGCTTCGAGTCTTCTTCGACAGCGCGGCGTCGCTCGACGTCCCGGTACTGCTGCATCCGACCTATCCGCTCTGCGCACCAACGATGAGGGCGGGCGGCATGATCGAGATGACGGGTTTCCTGTTCGATACCACGACTGCCGCCCTGCGCCTTGTGTTCGACGGCCTCTACGAGCGGCACCCCGACTTCAAATTCATCGTGCCGCACGCGGGCAGCCTCATTCCATATTTCGTCGGGCGCATCGACCATTTCGGCCGTTTGCAGAAACCAGGCTCCACCGGCGATATCACCGGCCTCGCGAGCGATCACATCAGAAAGTTCTACGTCGACACCGTGTGCGAGTCGGCTCCGGCCGTGCATTTCTGCTGCGACTTCTTCGGGGTCGACCGGATCATGCACGGCACCGACCACCCGTTCTGGCCGATGACGCTTGGGCCTCGTCTTGTCGAGCAGCTCGGGCTCAGCGACGAGGACCGCGCGAAGATCGAGCACGAGAACGCGGAGCGGGTGTTTCGAATCCACGTGCCGGCGCGGAAGGCCGGCTGACCGTGGCTCGCCTGCCTTACGTCGAACCCGGGACCTCGGCGGCAGTCGACGGCCTCTTCCACGAGATTCAAGAAATGGGCCGGCCGGTGCTCAACCTCTACCGCGTCCTGGCCAACCAGCCGCCGGCCCTCGACGCATTCCTGGAGATGTCGCGCTACGTGCGTTCGGAATCGAGCCTGGACCCGGGCTTGCGCGAGCTTGCGATCCTTACCACGGCGCTGCATATGGACCAGCCATATGAGCTGGCACATCACACGGAGGCTGCCGCTCGGGCGGGAGTGCACGAGGTCAAAGTGACGGCCGTCGTCGCGGGCGGCCCGCTGGACGCGCTGACACCGGCCGAGCGTGCCGCGGTTGAGTTCGCCCGGCAGGTGGCGCACACGCGCACATGCGACGACGTGATGTTTCAGCGGCTGCAGTCGCTTTTCTCCGCGGCGGAGATCATCGACCTCGTGGTCACGACCGGGTGGTACCACCTGTGCGCGGTCATCCTCGGCTCCCTGCGCGTCGAGCTGGAAGTGAAGGGCCAGTGATCACGCGGCGGGAGGAGGGCGGTTGGACGCTCATCCGCCAGATGGATCACGCGGCCCATTGCGGGGAGCTTGCGCGCGCATGGCGGGCAGGGCCGTTCGGGCCGGACTCGGTGAGCGGTTCCCTCGAATACGCGGCCGGCTACCACGACCTGGGCTGGACCGAGACGGACAAATCTCCGGAGGTCGACGCGGAGGGCCGGCCTCGAAACTTCACACAGATCGATGAGAGGCGCCACACCGAGTTCTATTCCGGCGCGGTGCGGACGATCGCCGAGACCGACCCTTACGCCGCGTACCTCGTCAGCCTCCACGCGTCGGGGCTGTACAGCCGGCGATACGGCTGGGCCGGGCTGAAGCCGGTCGACTGGACGTCCATCGGATCGCACGGCCAAGCTTTGCTGGCGGGCGAGCGGCGGTTTCGCGAGGGTGTTTTCGAGTCCCTCACGCCTCAGCAGCTCGAGTTCGAGGCGACGTGGCGGAACTACATGCTTCTGGAGACCTTCGACTATCTGTCCCTGCTGACGTGCTTCGGGTTCGACAGCACAGGCTGCGGGCCGGTGCCCACGCACGTGGGCCAGTGGGAGCAGGTTTCGGTGCGGCGGATTGGCCCGTGGGAGGTGGAGCTGAGTCCGTTCCCATTCGGACAAGGAAGCCTGGAGATCGACGTCCAGCTGGTGCACCTCGAGGCTGCGAGCTTTGGCTCAGACGATCAGCTACGAGCTCAAATCAAGGCGTCAAGCCCGCAGATGCGCCGTACGGTGTACCGCCCAGCCACCTGAATCGGGCCAGAATCGGGTGTCCGTCCGGCCTCGAAGCCGTCCGAGGCTTACGTCCGAGCGCGGATAGAATTTCGGTCGCGATGCCCAAGGTGACGATGATCGGGGCCGGCAGTGCGGTCTTCGCCCGCCAGATCATCACGGACGTCCTGGCCGTGGACGGCCTCGACCAGGGCACGTTCGCCCTGGTCGACATCGACGCAGAACGGCTCGAGCTCGCCCGCAACATCGCCGAACGGCTCGTCGACCTTTCCGGAAAGCAGTGGACCGTGGAGGTTTCGACCGACCGCAAGGACGTGCTCCCCGGCACCGACTACGTCGTCAACTCGATCGAGGTCGCCGGGCTGGAGAACGTCCGCGGCGACTACGACATTCCTCTGCGCTACGGCGTCGACCAATGCATCGGCGACACAATCGGGCCCGGCGGCATCTTCAAGGCGCTCCGTACCGGTCCGGCCTGGCTCGAGATCGTTGCCGATGTCGACCGCATGGCGCCCGGGGCGGTGATCCTCAACTACACCAATCCGATGTCGATCCTCACGCTCGCGGCCGCTCGGACCACCGGCCTTCAGGTCATCGGCCTCTGCCACAGCGTCCAGGGCACCTCGCGGCTGCTGGCCGACTATCTGCAGGTTCCTTATGAAGAGCTCGATTGGAAGTGCGCTGGGATCAATCACAACGCATGGTTCACCAAGCTCGAGCACAATGGCGAGGACCTCTATCCGGCGCTTCGACGGCGCGCCGCCGACCCCGAGATCTATGAGCAGGACCCGGTGCGCTTCGAGGTGATGCTGCACCTCGGCGCTTTTGTCACCGAGTCAAGCGGCCATTTCTCCGAATACGTTCCCTACTTCCGCAAGCGTCCGGACCTGCTGGCGAAATACGCACGGCCCGGATACCTCGGCGAGAGCGGCTTCTATGCCAACAACTGGCCGCGTTGGCGGCGGGAGAACGACGAGCGCATCCACGCGATGCTCAGCGGCGAGGCCGAGATTCCGCGCGCGACCCGCCACGAGTACGCCTCCTGGATCATCGAAGCGATCGAGTGTGGGCGGCCGACGAGCATCCACGGGAACGTGGTCAACGACGGCGCCATCGAGAACCTGCCGGACGCCGGCTGCGTCGAGGTCGAATGCCGCGTCAGCCCGGAGGGCGTGCAGCCCGTGCGCTTCGGCAGCCTTCCCGAGCAGCTCGCCGCCCTGAACCGCACGCACATGGCCGTGCATGAGCTCATGGTCGAGGCGCTGGTCGATCGCGACCGGCAGAAGGCCAAGTACGCATTGATGATCGACCCGCTCACCGCCGCGGCTTGCTCGCTGGAAGAGATCGATCGGCTCTTCGATGAGATGTGGGACGCCGAGCGAGAGTTCCTGGTTTCTTTCGACTAACCCAGGAATTCCGCGATCGCGCTGGCAGTTTCGGGATGCACTCCGACGGCGTAATGATTGGTGTCCACCTCGACGAGCTTTGAGTTGGGCACCTCGCGGACGAAACGCTCGGCGTCCGCCTCGTTGAGGATGTAACCCATCCCCGGCAGGATCTCGTGCTTTGCGCGCACGAGCAGCGATGGCATCGTCACCGCCTTCCACAGCGCATAGACATCCTGAGCCCTGCGGTAGGCGTCATCCTCCAGCGGCGCGTCTTTCGCCGTGCGGGCCCGCGCGCCGCCCTCGACATCCTCCAGCTCGTAATCGAAGAGACGCTGCCACACGGGCCAGGGTCTGTACATCGGAATCTTCTCCGCCATCTCGAAGAAGGCCGCACGGGATGGATAGACGGTGCCCAGGCGCTCGAGCCCCGCGTAAACGGGCGCGACGGAGCTGGCGTCGGGCACGCCGGCGGCGTCGATCAGCACGAGCCGTCGCACGCGACCGGGCGCAAGCGAGCAGACGACCATTGCGATCCAGCATCCCATCGACCAGCCGATCACATCGAATGAGTCAGCGCCGAGCTCGTCCGCCATGTCGACGACGTCTCTTGCGTGGCCCGGCCACCCGTACGTGCCCGGCCCCGTCTTCTCGCTGCGTCCTCGGCCGCGCGGGTCGTAGGCGAGGCCGCGGTGCCTGGCCCCATCAATTGCTTCGAAGATCACGTCGAAGCTGCGCAGGTTGGCCGACAGGCCGGGGATCCCGATCGCAAGCCGCCCGTCCTCGGATCCGGAAAGCTCGGCTGCGATCTCGCCGGATCGCAGATGAAACTTCCGGCTCACGGGAGTCGAGGTCGTCACGCCACCGCGCGGCCGAACGCTCGTGCACCCAGAAAGATCGAGATCGTGCAGAGAACGGCCATGATCGCCACCCCCTTGACCACGCTGACATCGCCGAGGTGGCCGTTGAACACGGCGCGGGCGGCTTCGACCGCATACGACAGCGGGTTGAGCATGGCGATGTTGCGCAGCCATTGCGGCGCGAGCCCCAACGGCAGCAGGACTCCCGACAGCAGGAGGATGGGCAGAGTGGCCGTGAAGATGATCGGGGCGTAGCTGTTCTCGCTGCGTGTCCACAGCGCGACCGCATATGCCACCGACGCGGTGAGCAGCCCGATCAATGCAATCAGCGCCAGCACGACCACGACTCCGATCACGTTGATACTGAGTCCGAATGGAAGCGAGAGCAGGATCAGGATCAGCGACTGCACCAGGATCGAGATCACATCCCGAAGGGCACGTCCCAGGAGGAGCGCAACGCGGCTCACGGGCGTGACCCGCAGGCGCTCGATCACGCCCATCCGAAGCTCGGCGATGAGGCTGAACCCGACGCCGGCCGCCCCGAACAGCCCGAGCTGGACGAGCAGCCCTGGCACGAAGACGTTGTACGCACCCCCCTGCGGGAACCCCGGTGTCGCGGTGAGCGGCTTGAGCAAAGGCGCGAAGAGGACCAGGTACAGGAGAGGCTGGACGACACCGATCACCACCCACGCTGGGTTGTGGATGAAGATCCAGAAGTAGCGGCCGAACACCAGCCAGATGTCGCGCAGGAGCTTCATGCCGCCACCTCGCGCAGCGAGCGTCCGGTCTGGCGGAGGAACACGTCGTCGAGGCTCGGCCGGTGCAGTCCGATCGTCACCAGCTGCAAGCCGGCGGCGTCGAGCGCGCGGAGGATGGCGGGCATCGCCACCTCACCGCGATCGACATAGAGCCGGATCGCGCCTTCTTCGATCGAGGCTTCGCGCACGTAAGGCTGCCCTTTCAGGACATCAAGGGCTGCTTGCGGCGGGCCGGCCACGCTGAGGGTGACCACGTCACCGGCCACCGCACGCTTGAGCTCTTCTGGCGTGCCCTCGACAACGATCTTGCCGTAGTCGATTATCGCGATCCGGTCGCAAAGAGCGTCCGCCTCATCCAGATAATGGGTCGTCAGGAACACGGTGGTGCCGCGATCGTGCATCCGGCGCACCTCATCCCAGACGCGGGCGCGTGACTGGGGATCGAGCCCGGTGGTCGGCTCGTCGAGGAAGAGAAGCTTCGGTTTGTGGACGAGGCCCAGGCCGATGTCGAGCCGTCGCTTCTGTCCGCCCGAGTAGGTCTTGACCGGTCGGTCGGCGCATATTTCGAGCTCGAGCATTTCGATGAGCTCGGCAGCCCGTTTGTCCGACTCGGCCCGCGACATGCCGTACAGCTGGCACTGGAAGGTCAGCTCGAATCGGCCGACGACCTCGTAGTCGGAGCCGCCCGCCTGGCTCACATAGCCGATCTGCTGGCGTACGCGGTCGGACTGGGTCAGCAAATCGCAGCCCGCGACCATCGCCTTGCCGCCGCTTGGCGGCAGCAGCGTCGCGAGCATTCGCAGCGTGGTGGTCTTACCGGCGCCGTTCGGCCCCAGGAAGCCGAAGATCTCGCCTGTCCTTACGGTGAGGTCCACGCCGGCTACCGCCTCGATGGTTTGCTTTCTTGTCTTGAAAACACGCCGAAGTCCACGCGTCTCGATCGCCGCGCCAACAGTCCCCACGGCCACGCCGGTATTTTCCTGGTTTCCGGCAGGCGATATTCTTGCCGCCAGCATGGCAACCACGTTTCGCGGGTGGTCGGAAGACTGCCAGAGATTCTTCATCGGTCTCGAGCTCGACAACTCCAAGAGGTACTTCGACGCCCACCGCATGACATATGAGGAGTCGGTCAAGGGCCCGATGGTCGCGCTCATCGAATCGCTGGAGGTGGAATACGGCCCCGGTAAGGTCTTCCGGCCCAACCGCGACGTCCGTTTTTCCAAAGACAAATCGCCGTACAAGACCAACATCGCCGGCTACGCGGGCATGGGCGGGCGCGGAGGTTACCTGTCGCTCGACGCTCGTGGGCTGACGGTCGCGGCCGGCCGTTACGAGATGACCCCCGCCCAGCTGACGAAGTATCGAAAGAGGGTGGCCGCGGAAGCCACGGGCGCGCCGCTGGCCGCAATCATCGCCACGGTCGAGAAGGCGGGCTATTCGCTCGGGGGCGAAGCCCTGAAACGTGTGCCCGCGGGCCTGCCACAGGATCACCCTCGAGCGCGCCTGCTGCGCCACAAGCTGCTCTACATCTACAAGGACTTCGGGCTCCAGCCATGGCTGGGCACCCCGGCGGCGCGCAAGCACATCCTCAAGGTCTGGACGGACGCCGAACCCCTCAACGGGTGGCTGCAGCGAAACATCGGTTGAGGTCGGGCCGCCCGTGAGCACTCCCTGGTGGCGCGGCGCCGTGTTCTACGAGGTCTACGTCCGCAGCTTCGCCGACTCGAACGATGACGGCATCGGGGACCTACCCGGGATCACCTCCCGCCTCGACTATCTGAAACGCCTGGGCGCCGACGCTGTCTGGCTGACGCCCTTCTATCCGTCGCCACAGAAAGACCATGGCTACGACGTCTCCGACTATTACGACGTCAACCCGGAATATGGAACCCTGGACGACTTCGACCGACTCATGGAGCAGGCGCATGCCCTGCGGCTCAAGGTGCTGGTGGACCTGGTGCCCAACCACACGTCAGACCAGCACCCGTGGTTCCAGGCCGCGTTGAGCTCCCCCGACGATCCCCACCGCGCGCTGTATCACTTCGCTCAGGGGAAAGAGGACGGCTCGCCGCCCAACAACTGGCGGTCGGCCTTCGGCGGCCCCGCATGGTCTCGCGACGAGCGCAGCGGCCAGTGGTACCTGCACCTTTTCGCACCCGAGCAGCCGGACCTGAACTGGTGGAACCCGGAGGTGCCGGCGGAATTCGAGCGAATCGTCCGATTCTGGCTCGACCGAGGCGTGGACGGTTATCGAATCGATGTCGCATCTGCCCTTTTCAAGCGCAAGGACCTCGCGGACATGCCGATGGTCGCCGACCCGAGGACCGGCGCGATCCGGCCCGACCCCGCGTTCGTCATCGTCGACCAGCCGCAGGTGCACGAGGTGTACCGAAGGTGGCGGCAAATCCTCAACGAATACCAACCCGACCGCGTGCTTGTCGGCGAGATATTCGAGCCCCAGAGGCAATCGCGATACATCCTGCCCGACCAGCTCAACATGGCCTTCGCGCTGATCCGCGCTCGTTGGGACGCCAACCTCTGGCGCCGCTCGATCGACATCGACATGAACGCCCTTCGCGGACCTGGGGTGGCGCCGAGCTGGACCCTGTCCAACCACGACGTCGTCAGGCATGTGACGCGTCTCGGCGGCGGCTCGATCGGGCGCGCACGCGCGCGGGCGGCTCTTCTCCTGGTGCTGGGCCTGCCCGGACAGGTGTTCCTCTACCAGGGCGAGGAGCTCGGGCTCGAGGAGGTGGACCTTCCGGCCGAAGAGCGGCAGGATCCGGTGTTCATCCACTCCGAGGGCCGCCAGCCAGGGCGAGACGGATGCCGCGTCCCGATGCCGTGGGACAGGGCCAAACCTCACGCCGGGTTCTCGGGCTCGCCGCCGTGGCTGCCGGAACCGGCAGGGTGGGACCGGTTCGCGGTCAGCGCTGAAGAGGCGTCGGCGGGCTCGATGCTGTCGTTCTACAAAACGGCGCTGGCGCTGCGGCGCCGATCATCGCGGTTGTTGCCTCCGCTCGTGCGCTGGCTGGCGGCTCCCGACGGAGTCCTGGCCTTCGAGCGCGGCCGGCTGAGGGTCGCGTGCAACTTCCTCAACCGCCAGGTCACGCTTCCCGCCTGCGGACGCCTGCTGATCGCCACCGCGCCGCTGGCTGCGCTGAAGCAAGGACGCCTGACGCTGCCGCCGAACTCGGCAGCGTGGCTCGATACCGTCTTGGGAGCTTAGGTCCGGCCCAGCGCGCGCGGGCGGCGCGACGGAAGGGCGGCCACCATCCGCCGGCGGAACACCGGCCGGGCGACCAGCTCCCGAAATTGTTCCGCGCTCGCCGTCAGGGCTCGCATCGGCGTGAGTGAGATCGTCGTCTCGGGCGAGCCGCCTCCCTTCAGCAACGACGCGATCCCGATCGCTTCCCCGTAGCCCGCCACCCGCAGCGGACGGGCGTCGGCCGAGACCAGGGCCTCGCCTTGCGTGACCAGCCAGAG
>DATINX010000262.1:0-1637 GCA_035473835.1 Candidatus Dormiibacterota bacterium
CGACATCGCCGATGAAACGTTTCTTGCCGGCTTCTGTCTTGACGTCGATGAGGCCGATGCCCGGATAGCGCTCACCCTCGGCCGTCTGGTAGTAGTGGCCGAGGAGCTGGTAACCACCACAGACGGCGAGCACCGCGGCGCCCGCCTCAACCGCGCGTTCCAGTGGGAGCTGCTTGTGCTCGAGCAGGTCTTCGTACACCAGTGCCTGCTCTCGATCCTGCCCTCCGCCGAAGAAGAAGACATCGACGTCCTCCATGCGTTCGGTCGTCCCACGCCCTAGTTCCAACAACCGCGCGTCGTAGTCACGCCACTGTGCGCGCTTGAGCAGGGTGAGGATGTTGCCCCGATCGCCGTAGATGTTCATGAGGTCGGGGTAGAGCCAGCCGATCGTGAACGGTTTCTTCGGCATCGTTTGACTACGTCTCCCAATAGGGCTTCGCCCATCCGCGGCGGACGAGCTCCGCGCGCAGATCGAGCATGGCCGTGTATGTGCAAAGCAGATGTGCGGTGTCGCCGCGCGGCGTGGCCCTGATGACCGCATCGAGGGCGCGGCCAGGGTCGGGTTCGGGCGGGTCCGCCTCCACGCCGGCGTATTTCAAGCGTACGGCGAGGTCATACGCGCGGTTGCCCGCCGGGACGACAACATGCGCGCGGCCGCGGAGTCGCTCGAAGTCGACGTCCCAGATCCAGGACACGTCGGTGCCGTCCGCACGGCGATCGTTCAAGCCGATCAGAAAGCAGGTGCCGCCGGCGAGGTCGACCGCTGTGCGCAGGGTTTCGTTGAAGCCGGCGGGGTTCTTGGACAGGACCAGGTTGAGGCGCCGGCCATCTGCTTCCAACCTTTCCTGCCGCCCGAATGCGGCGCGAAAGGTGCGAAATCGATCCGCGATGTAGCTTGCGTCGAGGCCGACCGCGCGGCCGGCCGCGAAGGCGGCGAGCGCGTTGTAGCAGTTGTACAGACCGCCGAACGGCAGCTCGAGGCGGACACCGCCCACCTCCAGCGCCAGGCTGTCGAAGCCGCTGAGCACGATGTGGGTCGCGGCGATGTCCGGCGCGGGCCGGGCAAAGTCCCCGTTCGGGCATCTGTATACGCCATCGTGGCCCACGTAGACAGCGTCGAACTGAAGGCTGGCGCCACAGCGTGGGCAGGTCCTCGCGTCGGCGGCATGGGGCAGCTCGTGCTCGGCGACGGCCGGGTCGTCGAGCCCGAACCAGATTGGCTTGTGATCGAGGTTGAGCCCGATCTCGGCGACGCGCGGATCGTCCGCGTTCAGGACCGCGCTGCTCTCGCTCGGCATCCGTTTGAGCGCCGTCTCGATTCTCTTCGCGATCGTCTCGAGCTCGCCGTACCTGTCGAGCTGGTCGCGGAAGAGGTTGAGCACGATCGCCACCCTCGGTTGGATCTCGTCCACTGCCCGCTCGAGGCTGGCTTCATCGATCTCGAACACGCCCCAATCAGCCCGCAGTCGACCGTTGGCGCCGGCCCGCTCGAGAGCCGCCGCCGTCGCGCCGAAGATCAGGTTCGCGCCGGCGCGGTTCGACACCACGCTGCTGCCCGCGCCCTCGAGCAACCAGCTGATCAGTCGCGCGGTCGTCGTCTTGCCGTTGGTGCCGGTGATGACGATGGCGCCCTGCTT
>DATINX010000263.1:0-2512 GCA_035473835.1 Candidatus Dormiibacterota bacterium
GGCTACCTGTCGCTCGTGTTCATGGAAACGGCATTTGCCATCAGCTGGGAGCGATGGGAAGGCACGATCGAGTACACGTTCATGGCGCCGGTGCGCCGTATCACGCATCTCTTCGGCATCTGCTTGTTCGCGATCGGGTACGGGCTGGCGCGCACCCTCGTCGTCCTGGTCATCGCGGCCTTCACTTTCGGCCTGGACTTCTCGCACGCGAACATGCCCGCCGCGCTCGCGGTCCTGGCCGCCTCGACCGTGCCGCTGATCGGCTTGAGCATCTTCACCGCGGTCTTGCCCCTGCTGTCGCCCCAGAAGGGGGAACAGATGTCGATCGCCGTCCAGGGCTTCCTGCTCCTCGTTTCGGGCGTGTACTACCCGCTGTCCGTGCTGCCGATCCCGATGCAGATCGCAGGCGCAGCATCTCCGCTCACCTACGCCCTCGCCGGCATACGCGGGAGCCTGCTCGACGGGAGCTCCCTGGGGACGGAGCTGCCGGCGATCGCCATCCTCCTGGCGATGGGGGTGATCCTGATCCCTGCGAGCATCGCCGTGTTCGCGTGGGCTGAAAACCGGGCCAAGCGCTTGGGACTTCTCAAAAGGAGCGGCTGAGAGGCGGTTTCAGCCGTATCGGGGCAAAAACTCCCCACCAGCGCGCGCGACCCAAACTAATGTTCGACGCTATCACATTCAGCCACCGTATGTCGTGGCTGGGAACGCCATAGCCACAAGGGGTTGGGCTGGGCGCCCTGCAGCGTTTCCAGGGCACTCTACATGTTGTGGTAAAGGTATTGACATGGGTTAGCGTGGTTGTTACTGTTCGCGGCGAATCGCGGTGATCAGTGGGGAGAAGTGGTGAACCCAGCAACATGGAACTATACGTCGCACCCTACGTCCAAGTACGGCACGCCATACACCTCCTCTACGCCACTTCTCCCCGCAGCCGCGATGGGGCAGACGAGCCGGCGGTCGACGCCGAGGCCTCGCTGAGTGATCCAGGACAACGGCCGGCTGCGCGTGAACCGCATCCAGATGTTCCTGTCACCACCGCTCTCCGCTAGGGACCTGTGGTTGCGGGTCGCAGCGCCGATCAACCATCGCTTCGACAAGCTGGGCAACCCGCTCCCGATGGAGCTGCACGGCTGTGGATGTGGCCTCTGCGCACGCCAAAAGCGAGCCAACCTCAATTTCTGGGAGGCCAGATGAGTGTTTACCGGGGCACATCGGGTCCGCGTGGACGACAAAGGAAGGCTCGCCATCCCGGCGTCGTTCCGCAAGCAGCTGCCCGAGGGGAGCTTCGTGTCGGTCGGTCAGGACCAGGTGCTGGCGATCTACCCGCCGGACCTGTGGGCAGCGCTGGCGGACGAGCTGCGCAGCCCACTGCCGGGTCCCGACCAGCGGGCGCTGGCGAGGACGCTGTATCCGATGTCGGAGGCGTTCGAGCCGGACGGCCAGGGTCGTATTACGCTCGGGATGGAGCAGCGCAGGTTGACGGGAATCGAAACGCCATCGACGGTGGTGGTGATCGGAAGCGGTTCGAGGGTGGAAATCTGGCCCGAGGGCCGATGGGACAGCTACAGCGCCGACGCGCAAGGGCGCTTTACAGAATTCGCTGACAGGGTGATCTCAGGACACTGAGCGGGCACCAACCTGCACTTTCACAAGAGGTAATAGAGCTGCTCAAGCCCCAAGCGGGGGCAGTCGCGATCGACTGCACCCTGGGGCAGGCGGGCCACGCCCGCCAGATCCTCGACAGGATCGAGCCAGGCGGCCGGCTGCTCGGGATCGACCGCGATCCCGCCGCCGTCGAGTCCGCGCGATCGGTGCTGGCCCCATATGGGCCCGCGGCGGTCGCCGTCCACGGCCGCTTCAGCGACCTGGATGCGCTGGCCCGCGATGCCGGGTTCGTCCCGGCGGACATGATCCTGTTCGATTTCGGTCTCTCAAGCGTCCAGCTCGACACCCCCGAGCGCGGATTCAGCTTTCGCGCCGACGGACCACTGGACATGCGGATGGACCCCAGCTCCACGCTCAGCGCCGCGCGGGTCGTCAACGAGCTCGATGTCAGAGAGCTCGAGCGCATTCTTCGCGATTACGGCGAGGAGCGATGGGCACGCCGGATCGCACAGTTCATCGTGGCGCGACGCCCGCTGCGCACGACGCGCGACCTGGCCTCAGCAGTGGAGGCGGCCATCCCCCGACGGGCTTGGCCACGCGATATCAACGTCGCGACCCGAACCTTCCAGGGCATCCGCATCGCTGTCAACGATGAGTTGGGCGAGATTGAGCCCGGATTGAAGGCAGCTCTCGAGATTCTTAAACCCGGTGGTCGTATGGCGACGATTAGCTTCCATTCATTGGAAGACCGCTTGGTGAAGTCATTCTTCAACGTCGAGTCGAAAGACTGCATCTGCCCACCCCAGCAGCCAGTCTGCACCTGCGGCCACCGGGCAACCCTCCGCATCGTCACCCGCCGTCCGATCCGTCCATCAGAGGCGGAGGAGGCGGCCAACCCCCGCGC
>DATINX010000264.1:0-1962 GCA_035473835.1 Candidatus Dormiibacterota bacterium
CGACGAGGGCAAGGTCCGGCTGGTCGAGCTTCACGTCGGTGGCGGCTTCGGAGCGCGCGGGGAGTTCTATCCGGAGGACTATCTGATTCCGTTCGCGGCCATCCGGACGGGCCGGCCGGTCGCGTGGGCCGAGGACCGCGAGGAGAACCTTCGCGCGACCAACCATTCACGTGAGCAGGTGCATCGCGCCGAGCTTGCGCTGAAGAAGGACGGGACGTTCCTCGGCCTCAAGGACAGCTTCATCAACAACACGGGCGCCTATGTGCGCACGCACGGCATGACAGTGCCCGGGCTCAGCGTTTCCATGCTCCCGGGTCCGTATCGGTGGCCTGCCTATCGCGGCGAGTTTCGCAGCGTCGTCACCAACAAGACGCCCGGCGGCACATACCGATCGCCAGGGCGATTCGAGATCAACTTCGTGCGCGAGCGCCTGGTCGACATCGCGGCGCACCGCCTTGGCATCGACCCGGTGGAAATCCGCCGCCGCAACCTGATCGATCGCGCCAGCTTCCCCCACAACGTGGGCACGCTTTATGACGGGCACCCGGTCATCTACGACAGCGGAGACTTCGCGCTCCTGCTCGAAAAGGCGTTGGTGGCATTCGACTACGAGGGTCTCGTGCGCTGGCGCCGTGAGCCTGCTGCCGCCGGCGTGCGGCGCGGCCTCGGTATGGGCTACTTCGTCGAGAAGGCGGGCCCCGCCGAGCGCGAGTACGCGCGCGTCGAGCTCGACGACAAAGGCCAGGTGATGGTGTACACGGGTTCGGTCTCCGTGGGCCAGGGGGTCGAGACGATCTTCGCGCAGGTGTGCGCGAGCCATCTCGGCCTGCCGTACGAAAACATTACGGTCGTGCACGGAGACACGGCCGTCATCCCCGAGGGCATGGGCGCCTTCGGCAGCCGCGCGGCGATGCTCGGCGGCACCGCGGTCATGCAGGCCTCCGAACAGGTCAAGAAGCGGCTGCTCGATGCCGCGGCGGAGGAGCTGGAGGCCGCGCCTCAGGACCTCGTGCTGACAACCGCCGGCGTGTCGGTGGTCGGCTCGCCATCTCGGTCGGTGTCCCTGGCCAAGCTGCTCAGCGCCTGGGGCGGAGTGATCAAGGAAGAGAACCGCTTCGTGTGCGACCTGCTCGGCTTCCCTTACGGCATTCACTTCGCGGCGGTCGAGGTCGACACAGCGACGGGCGCCGTGCGGATCCATCGCTTCGCGGTGGCCTACGACATCGGCCGCTGCATCAACCCGGTGCTTGTGATGGGACAGATATCTGGCGGGTTCGCGCAAGGCATCGGCGGTGCGCTGCTCGAGGAGTTCAGCTTCGATGAGACCGGGCAGCCGCTGGCGGCGAGCTTCATGGATTACCTGCTGCCGACTGCTGAGGAGGTGCCGGACGTGCAGATGCTCATCACCGAGGACGCGCCGTCGCCGCTCAACCCGTTGGGCGTGAAGGGGGCGGGCGAAGCCGGGACCGCCGCCGTGGGTGCGGCGCTTGCCAACGCCGTCTCCGACGCGCTTGGGCGTGAGGTGACGCGCTTGCCCCTCAGCCCGCAGCGCGTGGTGGAGCTGGCGAGCGCATGAAGCCGGCGAAGTTCGAGTACGACGACCCGCGCACCGAGGAAGAAGCGCTCGATCTGCTTGCGCAGTACGGCGATGGCTGCAAGGTGCTGGCGGGGGGCCAGAGCCTGGTGCCCTTGATGAACTTCCGGCTGGCCAGGCCGGAGCGGTTGATCGACATCAACGGTGTCGACTCGCTGGCGCATGTCAGCCACGACGATGGGCGCCTGCTCATCGGCGCGATGACGCGCCACACGCAGCTCGAACATTCGAGTGAGGTGGCGGAGTGGTGGCCGCTGCTGACAGAGGCAGTGGGGTGGGTCGGGCACAGTCAGATTCGCAACCGCGGCACCGTCGGAGGCTCAGCGGCCCACGCGGACCCTGCCGCTGAGCTGCCGGCTGCGTTCACG
>DATINX010000265.1:0-5293 GCA_035473835.1 Candidatus Dormiibacterota bacterium
ACCGTCACATTTGACGGCCCGGCCGGATGGGAGAAGAACCTCAAGGCTTACGCGGATTACCCGTTTCAGGTGGTTGGCTCGCCAACGGACTTTCCCAGTGCGCCGGTCGTCCTCGAGCAGAACGGAGCTGCTCTCGACACAACTACCTACACGCTGCCCAAGGCCGGCCTTGACATAAGCACAGTTTCGATTCACATCGAGGCCAAATCCGGGACGACCAGCCGTCAGGTAACCCTCATCGACGCGTCGCCGGTGAATCCACCGCCGACCTGCTACCGGGTGACGGGTATCACGGTGGACCCTGTCTCGGTCACTGTGACCGGTCCAGCGGACATCTTGGCGAACGTCACCACGATCACGTTGCCTGCAGTCGACCTCGGCCCGCACAACGCCAATTTCACGTTCCGGGTCGCCATTCCCTTCCCGACGGGCATTACCGGCAACGCGACCACGGCTCGGGTGGCGTACTCGATCTCTCAGAACCCGAACTGCACGGCGCCAACACCCACCTAGTCGGGACGGTTTGCCCGGACCCACCGCCGGACCTGCCGTGTAACCTGGCTCCTTGCCTGGACGTTCAAGCACCGTGGAAACGCCCGGTTAGGAGTTATTAGATAGACATGTGCGGGATCATCGGCTACCTGGGCGACCGCGAGGCGACCCCGATCTTGATGGAGAGCCTCAAGCGTCTCGAATACCGCGGGTACGACTCGGCCGGCGTGGCGGTTCTGGAGCGTCCCAAGCCCGGCCAGGCGAACCGGACGAGCCTGACCAAGTCCGAAGCCAAGGTCGACACCCTGATCGAGAAGCTCGAGGCCGGCATGCCCACGGGCAAGCTGGGCATAGGCCACACACGCTGGGCGACCCATGGCAAGCCGACTTACATCAACGCCCACCCGCACACCGACTGCCACGGCAAGATCTTTGTCGTCCACAACGGCATCATCGAGAACTTTGCTGAGCTGAAGCGAGAGCTCGAAGCGGCCGGCCATGAGTTCACGTCGGAAACCGACACCGAGGTCGTCCCGCATCTCATCGAAGCCAACTACAAGGGCGACTTCCTGGCTGCGGTGCGGGCCGCGCTCAAACGCATCCATGGCGCTTATGCCCTGGCGATGTTCTCGACCGACGACCCGGAGCTGCTGATCGGCGCTCGGCTCAACGCACCCCTGGTCGTGGGCCTGGGCGAGGGCGAGTTCTACATCGCCTCCGACATCACGGCGATCATCCCGTACACGAAGCGGGTGCTCGTGCTCGGCGAGGGTGAGGTCGCGGCGGTGACGCCGCTCGGCGCCGAGGTCTCGACTCTCGACGGGATCACCGTCAATCCGAAGCTCATCCACGTCGACTGGGACGTGAGCCAGGCGCAGAAGGGCGGATTCGCGCATTTCATGCTCAAGGAGATCCACGAGACCCCGGAGGCGGTCGCCAACACCATGCGCGGGCGGCTGACTGACGACGGCATCGTGTCGTTTCGAGAGTTCGACATCCCCGACGCAGAGCTGAAGCGATATCGCGAGGTCCTCCTCCTGGGGATGGGCACCTCGCGCCACGCGGCCATGGTCGGCGAGCACCTCATCGAGGACTGGGCGGGCATGCCGGCTCGTTCCCAGGACGCTTCGGAATTTCGCTATCGCCGTCCGACCTTCGGGTCGGAGACGCTGGCGGTCGTCCTGACCCAATCTGGCGAGACGGCCGACACGCTGGTCGGCCTGCACCGCGCTAAGGAGCGTGGCGCGCTGACGGTTGCGGTCACGAACGTCGTCGCGAGCTCGGCCGCCCGCGATGCTGATGGAGCCATCTACCTGCACTCGGGACCAGAGATCTGCGTCGCCTCGACCAAGACGCTGGCCGCCCACATGATCAGCCTTTCCCTGCTCAGCCTTCGGCTGGCCACGGTGAACGGCCGCGTCTCGCTGGAGCGCAGGCGCGAGCTGGTTGCCGCCCTCCGCGCGCTGCCCGACCAGGTCGGTGAGCTGGTCAAGCGCGAGGAGGAGATCGCGAACATTGCCCACAGGTACAGCGCCTATCGCAACTTCATGTACTTTGGCCGCGGCCTGAGCTACCCGGTGGCGCTCGAGGGCGCCTTGAAGCTCAAGGAGATCTCGTACATCCACGCGGAGGGCACGACCGGCGGCGAACTGAAGCACGGTCCCATCGCCCTGCTCGACGACCAGTTCCCTGTCATCGCCATCTGCACCGCAAGCGCGACCAAGGACAAGATGGTGAGCAACGTCCACGAGATCGTCGCGCGGAATGCGCCCGTGCTTGCCCTTATCACCAGCGGCGACAGGTCCCTCGATGGCGTGGCCACAGATGTGTTCGAGATGCCGGAGGTCGAAGAGGTCTCGGCCGCGATCCTCAACACGGTGATGCTGCAGCTGTTCGCGTACCACGTCGCGGTCGAGCTGGGCCAGAACGTCGACCAACCCCGCAACCTGGCGAAATCAGTCACCGTCGAATAGAGAAGAAAATGATCCGGTGCAGCGCATCGGTGTCGACGCCGTGTCGGTGGACAGGATCGCCCTTGCGGTCAAGAGGTCGGGCGCCGGCTTCCTGAACAAGGTCTATACCCCTGCCGAGCTGGCTTACTGCGGCACGGATTCGGAGCGCCTCGCCGGCCGCTGGGCGGCCAAGGAAGCTGTTATCAAATGCTTCGACGGCACCGGCATCTGCTTCCCGCGCCGGCGCATCGAGGTCCTGCCGGGTCCCAGCGGCGCGCCCAGGGTGCGCCTTCTCGGCGACGGCCGCGGTGCCCGCGTCGAAGTGAGCATCACCCACCACAGCCGCCTGGCGGTGGCGACTTCGCACCTCGAGATGCCGGATGTCGCCGACACCCTGCTCCCCGCCCCCGAGTCCCTGCTCCTGCCGGAACGGCCCAGAGACGCTCACAAGGGCACCTTCGGGACCGTCGTCGTGCTGGCCGGCAGCCTTGGCTTCACGGGCGCTGCGTACCTGGCCGCGACCGCCGCGGCCCGCACCGGCGCGGGGCTGGTGCGGCTCCTGGTCGCGGGCACGATCTATCCGATCCTGGCGGCCAAGTGCACCGAGGTCATGGCCACGCCGCTGCCAGAGGTGGCTCCGGGCGCCGTCGGCCACGCCGTGTACGACTCGGTGCTGCGCCAGCTGTCCACCGCTGAGGCCGGTGTCATCGGCCCTGGCCTGGGTCGCGACCGCTCGACCTGGCGCCTGGTCCTGGATCTCGCCCTGCACGCCGAGTGCCCGCTCGTGCTCGATGCGGACGCGCTCAACGCGCTTGCGGACTCCGCGCGCAAGAAGACACGGCTCGGCACGAATCGCGTGCTGACGCCGCATCCAGGCGAGATGGCGCGGCTCCTGGGCAAGACCACCGAGCAGGTCCAGGCCGATCGGCCGGCGGCGGCGCGAAAGGCGGCCAAGGATTGGGGCGCGGTCATCGTCCTCAAGGGCGCACATACGCTGGTCGCCCATCCTGACGGCCGCCTGAGCGAGGACCCGCATGAGGTCCCGGCGCTGGCGACGGGCGGGACGGGTGACGTGCTGTCGGGCGTGATCGGCGCGTTGATCGCCCAGGGCTCCGACCCCTACACCGCGGCGGTCAGCGGCGTGTACGTCCATGCCGCCGCCGGGCGCCGGATCTCACTCAGGATTGGCGACGCGGGTCTCCTCGCAGGGGACCTCCTGCCCGAGATTCCTCTTGTCATGCACGTGCTGCGGCAGGGCGGTCTTTAGCTGAACCCTCTGCGCTGGGCCGACATCGACCTGCGCGCTGTTCGCGCCAACGCCGAGCGAATCCTCGCCCACGTGCACAAGGGCACGCGACTGATGGCGGTGGTGAAAGCGAACGCCTACGGCCACGGCGCGGTGCCCGTGGCCCGTGCCGCGCTGACCGGGGGCGCGACCTGGCTTGCCGTGGCGACGCTCGACGAGGCCCACGAGCTGATCGGGCTTGTGCCTGCTGAGCACATCCTGGTCATGGGCGGGCTTATCCCAGCGCAGGCGGCCGCGGCCGCGGCGAGCGGCTTCGCCGTCGGCGTGTGGAGCTCTGATTTCGCGCGCGCGCTTGGCGACACCGACGAGGTCGTCCCCGTCCACCTGAAGATCGACACCGGTATGGGCCGCTTCGGCACGTCGCCATCGGACGCCGCGTCTCTGGCCCGGCTCATCGACGAGTCCTCCGGCTTGCGTCTCGCCGGCACCTGGTCCCACTTTGCGTCCGCCGGCACGGACGAGGTGATGACGCGGATCCAGTTCGATCGCTACATCGAGGCGCTTGGCACGCTTGGATTCGACTCAGGCGCGCGTCATATCTGCAACTCCGCGGCGGCCCTCCGATACCCAGAGATGGCGCTGGATGCAGTCCGGGCGGGAATCGCGCTTTACGGCTGTGAATGGCCGGGAAGCAGCCCGGTGCTCTCGCTCCGTTCTGTCGTGACGCATGTGAAGACGGTGTCTGCGGGCGACACCGTCGGTTATGGCGCCACCTGGGTGGCGCCGTCCAGATCGCGCATCGCGACCGTCGCCATCGGTTATGCGGACGGAGTGATTCGAGCGCGCGCCAACCGCGGCGATGTGCTCGTACGAGGCCGGCGGGCCCCTCTCGTCGGCGCGGTCAGCATGGACGCCATCACCATCGACGTGAGCGACGTACCTGGGGTCGAGGTGGGGGATGCCGTGACCCTGATCGGCGCGGACGGCGACGAGCGCATCACTGCCGAGGACGTCGCAGAGTGGTCGGGGACCATCTCCTATGAGGTGCTGACGGCGATCGGACCGCGAGTGGAGAGACGGCACAAGGAATAGCGATACCCGCCTGTTGATTTCAAATCGTGCAAGGCAGGTGTATCTAAACTGGCATTACTGATGGCGGAAAGTCCCGCACAAACTGCCTTCGCAGAAGAGGCATTGACACATCTCGACACTCTGTACAGGGGCGCGCTCCGGCTCACTCGCGATCCTGACCAGGCGCAGGACCTGGTCCAGGAGGCCTACCTGCGCGCGCTCCGCTACCAGCACAGCTACCAGCCGGGCACGAACATGAAAGCGTGGCTGTTCGCAATCATGCGCAACCTCTTCTGGGATCGCTTCAAAGGGTCGCGGAAAGAGGACGTGAGCCTCGACGACGTCGGCGAGTTTGTCCTCTACGACAAGCTGCGCGACGAGGGTGCCAAGCCTGAGGCCGACGTGCTCGACAAGCTGGCCGCGTCAGAGGTAGTGGCTGCGGTCGAGAAGCTGCCTCCGCTCCACCGAGAGGTTGTGCTGCTGGTCGACGTCGAAGGCTTCTCCTACAAGGACGCGGCCCAGACGCTTGGGG
>DATINX010000266.1:0-4134 GCA_035473835.1 Candidatus Dormiibacterota bacterium
CCCGCCGATGGCTCCGAGCTTCTCATCGACACCGGCGGCGACGACGGCGCCGTGCGCTACAGGCGAGCGGGAACGTTGGTGTTCCAGCTTGGAGGTCAGCCGTGCCGGCTGACCGTGCTCGGCCTCGTCCAGTACGCGGGCGGACTCTTCGTCCCGTTTCGCGACACCACGTCAGGCAAAGAGACCTACGGAGCCGGCCGCTACTTGTTCGACACCGCGAAGAACACCGACGTGCTGGTGATCGAAACCAAGCTCGGTTCGGCCGATGTGGTGATCGACTTCAACTACGCCTACAACGCCTCTTGTGCGTACAGCCCGCGCTGGGCGTGCCCCCTGGCCCCGCCTGAGAACTACCTACGCGTGCCGGTGCGCGCGGGCGAGCTCGTTTACAAAACGCTGGACTAGGCGGCTGACCGGGCTCCCGCCATCAGCTTGATGAGCTCCCCGCCGAGCGCGATCGCGTCTTTGCTTGGAAGCGTCTGATTGCTCAGCGTGAAGCCGCCGAAGCCGGCGTCGACGAAAGCCTGAAGCCGTTCCGCGGTCTCCGCCGGCGGCGCGACGATCACCATCGCCCTCCGCTCCTCGGGAATTCGATCGAGGACTGCTTTCGCGTCAGAGCTCTTCTCGACCAGGACAGCCAGCGCGCCAATCAGAAGCAGGACCTCTGACGGATCGCGGTGGACCGCCTCGCAGTGCTCTTCAAAAATTCGCTTCTTTCGCTTGAGATCCTCAACCGGACCACCAAACCAATGGCCGATGTCCCCGTGCTGGGCAAGCAGGCGCAGCGTTCGCCGCTCACCGCCGCCGCCGATGAGGATCTTCGGGCCGCCGGCCTGGATCGGCCGCGGGACGGTGAGCGCCCTGTCGATGCGGTAGTGCTTGCCCTCGAACGAAGGACGGTCCTGCGTGAACATCAGCCGGGCGATGGTCAGGGCCTCGTCCAGCCGGTCCATGCGCTCGCGGATGGGCGGGAACTCGAAGCCGTAACCCTTGTGCTCCGACTCGTTCCACGCCGCGCCGATTCCGAGCATGGCTCGGCCCTTCGAGATGACGTCCAGCGTGGTGACCATCTTCGCGACCATGGCGGGATTCCGGTACGTGACGCCGGTGACCAGCGTCGCCAGCTTCACTCGCGTAGTGCGCGCGGCCAGGGCGCCGAGCGTCGTGTACGCCTCGAGCATCGGGTCGGTCTCCGGGCCGATGCCGTTGATTTGATAGAAGTGGTCCATGACGGTGACCATGTCAAACCCGGCCGCCTCAGCGGCCGTCGCCTGCTCGACCACGCGGTCGAAGATCTGATCCGGCCGCGCGCCGGAATAAGTGAAGTTGGGCATGTGGAAACCGAAAAACAAAGGAGCCATACTCCAATGGTATGAGATGGTCCGCTGTCGCCGGAGTCGCCGCCGCCTTGGCCGTGCTCGCCTACGGCACGGTCCTTGTGTTCATGGCCTTCGATCGCAACTCCAACTCGGCCAGTGACACCATCCGGCCGTTCGTGATCACCATGGGCCCGGTGTGGGCACTGGCCATCTGGTCAGGAGTATCGCTTCTCCGGCGCCATAGATAGAATTTGTCGCCACGGCCGTGGCCATAGACGAAACACGTAACGGCAGACTCAACTCGATCCAGCTGGTCCAGGTCGAAGGCTTCCTGGAGGTGGCACGGCGCGGGAGCGTCAGCCGGGCCGCCGAAGCCCTCTTCATCACACAGCCGACCCTCACGGCCCGCCTCCACAGCCTCGAGCGCGAGCTCGGCACGGCCCTCTTCCTTCGCACGCCCCACGGCATGCGGCTGACCGACGCCGGCAAGGCCTGGGTGCCGTACGCCGAGCGGGCGCTGCGGGCGCTGGCCGAAGGCCGTGAGGCGATGGAGCAGGTCAAGTCGGCCTCCGCCGGGCATTTGATGATCGCCGCGGCCCCGGCGGTCAGCACCTACGTCTTGCCGCAGTTGCTGGAGAAGTTTGTCGCGACCCACCCCCGCGTGGAGGTGTCGGTGCGCACCGGCCACTCCGAAGACGTCGTCGATCTCGTGCTCCGGGACGAGGTGCAGCTCGGGCTCGGTCGTGCCATTCGCCATCCGGACCTCGAGCTGCGACCGTTCCACACCGAGGAGCTCGTCCTCGTCTGCGCTCCCGACCATGCGTTCACCAAACGGCGCGGCGTCACGATGGCCGAGGTCGCCGGACAGAAGCTGATCATGTTCGACCGCACCTCGAGCTACTACGAGATTACCCAGGCAGCCTTCCTCTCTTCCGGCACGACGCTGCGCGGGATGATGGAGCTGGATTCGATCGAAGCCGCCAAGAAGATGGTCGAGCGAGGCTTGGGCGTGGCTCTGTTGCCACGGACGGCGGTGGCGCGTGAGGTCGACGGCCGCACGCTCCGGCTGGTCCGCATGAAGGACGCACCCAAGATGCACAACTCGATCGTCGCCTACCGGCGCCGCGATGCCGGCAAGCCCGAAGGCATCGTTGCGGCATTCCTGGCGCTGCTGAACCCGACCGAGTAGCAGCCGCCAGGTATCGGTTTTATTGATCATGACGATCAAATCAATCAATTGGACTTATACAGAGCCAGTTGCTAGTTTGTGGTCCATGGACGGAACCGACAGATCCCAGGAGCTCGACACACCGGGCCAGCCTTCGCGCCACGAGTGCGAATGCCCGGAGCCTTGCAACTGCGATCACGAAAACGAGTAGGGAGCTTTAGATGGAACTTGTCTCTTCCCCCCTCCTTCCGGAGGGGTACAAGGTGCCGGCCTCTCGCAACGAAGACCCCTGCCGGCGCTTGCGCGCGCTGCTGGCGACCAAGCCTTACGTGTTCGGCCCCGGCGTCTACGACCCCTTCGGCGCCGAACTGGTCATGTATCACGGCTTCGACGCCGTCTACTTCAGCGGGTATTCCTTCGCCATCGGCCACCTCGGGACGACCGACATGGACATCTACTCATCAGTCGAGATCGCCGATGGCGCGCGGCGCACAGTCAGCGCCCTGCGCAAGTTCCAGCTCACGATGGCCATGGGCGATCCGGAAAAGGGCAACCAACCGGTTCACCTGGAGATCCCGCCAGTGGTCGTCGATATGGACGCCGGCTATGGGAATCTCTTCAATGTCCAGCGCACGATCGACCTCTACGTCCGGGCGGGCGTGGCGGCGGCGCACCTCGAGGACCAGGTCATGCCCAAACGCTGCGGCCACATCGCGGGCAAGGCGCTGATCTCGGCCGACGAATTCGTCGGCAAGCTGAAGATGATGCGAAACACGGCCGACGACCTCGGCCACAAGGACTTCGTGATCATCGCCCGCACAGACGGCGTGTCGGCCACCGAAGCGCCGGAGACAACGCGCGGGATCAAGCTCGCGATCGATCGCGGCCTCCGGTACATGGACAGTGGAGTGCCCGACCTCCTGTGGTGCGAGTTTCCAACCGCTGAGCGCGGTCCGACGGAGCAGTTCTGCGGCGAGATTCGCAAGCGCTTCCCGGGCACGCGATTTGCCTTCAACTACTCGTCTTCGTTCAAGTGGCACAACGAGAAGAACCCGATCACCTGGGATGAGCTCAGCGACCTCGGGGTCGGTTTCATCTTCATCACGCTCGCGCTCCAGCACGCGGCTGGGCACGGAATGTCGACCCTGCTCGACGACCTGAAGCAGCAGAAGGAGCAGGGCTACATGGCGCTCCAGCGAAAGGAGTGGGCCGAAGGAGCCGACATTCCGACGAGAAGCCACCACCTCTTCACGGGCGTTCCCTACCACCAGCACGTCGGCCAGGAGTACGGCGCGACGCGCCTGAGTGAGGAAATGGACGAGCACCTGGAGATGTCGAAGGTAGTTTGACCCGCCGTGCGGCTGCCGCCCGCCACTAAGCTTTGAGCGAGAGGCGGGGTGTGATCTTCTTTCCGTTTCGTTACGCCTGGTGGCTGCTGTCCCGCCTGCGGCGGTCGATCGGCAGGGCGCCCGACTACGTCATCTTCGTTCTCGAGTCCGACCTGCCCACGCTGCCCGACCCGCCACGGCCGTTCTGGCAGCGCTTCGTCTCGCAGCAGCAACGGCTGAGCGTCAAGGAGCTCGGCCTGCGGTTTGATGCGATCTCGCGCGACCCTCGAACCAAGGGCGTGATCCTTCACCTGCGTCC
>DATINX010000267.1:0-13844 GCA_035473835.1 Candidatus Dormiibacterota bacterium
CACACTGCGGAAGCGATCGGGGTCGAGCTCCCTGGCCGCGGTGACCAGGATGTCCTCGGCATTGGCCTCCATCTTGTCGCCGAGCTTCTCAGCCGTCCTGGCGATCATCGAGGCATGGCGGTAGCTGAAGTCGCCGGCGGCAAAAGCCTGCGAGGTCTGCGGCAATGATTCCAGCTGCCTGGCGACTTCAACCTGCGCAGTGGCGGCGGTGTAGGTGAGGTTGCACTTCCAGCGCAACCAGGCCTTGGCGGTCAGCGCCATCGTGTTGGCGTAACCCTCGCCGCGATCGAAGCGGCGGAGGCGACGCAGGCCCTCCGCCTGGACCCGGCTGCAGATGCGCTGCAGGGCGATCTGGTCCTCGCCCATACACTCCGCCGGGACCAGGCTGAGGTCCTCGGAAACGAGATCGTCGAGGAGCGAATTGATCTCCGCCAGCACCTGCTGAGAGGTCCAATTCCCCCTCTCCCCACTACCAGAACACATGTTCGTAGTGTACCGAATGCATGTTCGACAGTCAAGAATTCGGCGTGTAAATTTTCAGACGCCACGCACCCCCCAACCCGGCGACCCACTGCGGCCTCCCTACCCGCCCTGACTCCCCCTTCCTAGTCCGTCCTCAAGTGGTTTGCCCCATCGCCGCGGCCGCTGCGCGACCGGGGCGACTCCCCACGGTGTGGGGAGTTGAATCCGGCCACCGACCCTTCAGGCAAACCAGGCGACCCTCGGGTCCTTGACACATCCCCACTCCCCCTTCCTAGTCCGTCCTCAAGTGGTTCGCCCCACCGCCGCGGCCGCTGCGCGCCCGGGGCGACTCCCCACGGTGTGGGGAGTTGAATGCAGCCACCGACCCTTCAGGCAAACCAGGCGACCCTCGGGCCCCTGACCCCCACCCCTGACTCCCCCTTCCTAGTCCGTCCTCAAGTGGCACGCCCCACCGCCGCGGCCGCTGCGCGACCGGGGCGACTCCCCACGGTGTGGGGAGTTGAACAGCCCCACCGCCGCGGCCGGGCGACTCTCCACGGTGTGGGGAGTTCAATTACAGGACTTCGTCTGCTTCCAGCAGGTCGACCCGGCGCCTCAGGTCTTCCACCAGGCGCTCGAGCCTCGCCACCTTCAGCTCCACCGATTTCACCTGCTTGGCCACACCCTGTAGGTCCTTCGGCGATTCGCTACCGGATTGCTCCACCGTCTGCACGCCCCGTTCCGCGTCTTGCTGTGCCATCACTCTGTTCTAGCACCTCCAGTCCGTAAAGGGTCCCGTACTTGCGGCGCACGTAATCGATCCACGGCTTGGCTGTCAGCGGCCGCCCAGTCTCCCGCTCCAGCAGCTCGTTCGGCGTGAACTTGCGACCATGTTGGTACACGTGCTCCTGAAGCCAGCGCAGAAGGGTGCCGAACTCCCCTCGCTCGATCTGCTGATCGAGGTCTGTGATCTCGGCCCGGATCTTCTCCATCAGCTGCGCCCCGATGATGTTGCCCAGTGTGTACCCGGGAAACTCGGCGAAACCGACAAACGACCAGTGGATGTCCTGGAGCACACCCTCGCGGTCATTCGGCACATCGAGGCCGAAGTACGACTTGAACAGCTCGTTCCACGCGTCGGGCAGATCGTGAACCTTGAGCTTGCCCTCCAGCATGTCGTTCTCGAGCTCGAACCGGAGCAATACGTGCAGGTTGTACGTGACCTCGTCCGCCTCGACCCTGATGAACGACGGATACGATTTGTTCACCGCGCGGTAGAAGCCCTCCGCATCGACTCCCTGCAATGCCTCCGGAAACGTGTGGCGCAGCCTGGGAAAGAAGTGGTGCCAGAACGGAAGGCTGCGCCCGACCAGGTTCTCCCACAGCCGTGACTGTGACTCGTGCACGCCCGGCGAGGCGCCGTCCCACAGGGTCGTGCGGTCGATGTTGCGCCCGATGCCCTGGAAGTACATGCCGTGCCCGGCCTCGTGGATGGAACCGAAAAGGCACTCGTTGAAGAAGTCTCGATTGACACGCGTCGTGATGCGTACGTCGCCCGGACCGAAGGCGATGCTGAAAGGATGCGTGGAGAGGTCCTGCCTCCCGCGTTCGACGTCATAGCCGAGCTTGGTGACCGTATCGAGCGCGAACCGGAGCTGCGTGTCCGGATCGAACCCGCGACGCAACACGCTGTCGTCGACGGCGTCCGCATGGCGCTCGATTTCGGCGACCAGCGGCACGATGGCTGTCTTGAGCTCGTCGAAGATCGCCTCGAGCTGGTCTGTCGTCAGGCCCGGCTCGGTGCGCCCGAGGAGTGCGTCGTAAGGCCGCTTCTCGTAACCCAGCGCTTCGGCGACCTGGCGGTTGAGCTCGACGTTCTTCTCCAGGTATGGGGCGAAGAGGCTGAAGTTGGCTTCTCGCCTGGCCCGCTGCCAGTGCGGTCGAGCCGACGAGCTCGCGTGGGAGATCTCGGCGACGAGCTCCGGCGTCAGCTTGCGGGCCTGGTCGTAGTCGCGGCGTGTGACGCGCACGAGGCTGGCCTCGTCGGAGTCGAAGGGCAATTTGGCGACCTCGCCATCCGCTGTGTCGAGGAGCCGGCCCACCTCGTCTGAGGTGAACCGCCGGTGCCCGATCTCGCTGAGCGTCGAGAGCTGCTCGGCGCGGTTTTGCACCCCGCCTGGCGGCATGTACGTCTCCTGGTCCCAGTCGAGCACCATGCCGGCCCGATGGAGGTCTGTGACCTCGGCCAGGATTACGTTCAAACGTTGCAGCGTGTCAGTCATGCACCATCACCCCCACGCGTATTCTCTCCGGAATGGCGGCTCCGCCCCGCTAGCTCAGTGGATAGAGCATCTGCCTTCTAAGCAGAGGGTCGGGGGTTCGAATCCCTCGCGGGGCACCACGAAACGCGATGACCAGTCCTTTTTCGGCACAGGAGGGGTGCGATGTTTTCGAGAATCCTCGTCGCGGTCGGCAGCCCGGAGGATGCCGACGAGACCGTCCCGGTGGTCACCGGGCTCGGTAAGGCATTCGACTCGAAGGTCCTGGTGGTGCACATGCGGGAGCGCGTCGTCACCGCCGCGGCGACGATGGAGAAAGAAACCATTCCCGAGGCCTTTCGATTCGGCGAGCACATCGCGGCGACGTTGGTCGACGCCGGGATCGACGCCTCGGCCGACATCCGTGGTCACCGGCCGAATCAGCTGGCGGAGTTCATCCTCGACGAGGCCAACAAGTTCCGCGCGGACCTCATCATCGTCGGCGGGCACCATGCCCACGGTATGCGCGATCGGATATTCGGCGACCTCGGGAAAACACTGGCCCATGGCGCGAAGTGCCCGCTGATGTTGATGCCCAGCGGCCCTCATTAGCTTGGAGACGGCTGCCCCCAGAGAAGCCGCGATCAGGCTTGGCGTGCGCCTCGAGGTCGTCACCGTCGTGTGGATGGTGGCCGAGGCGGTGCTGGCAATTGGCGCCGGCCTCGCCGCGCGAAGCGTGCTGCTCACCGCCTTCGGCGTCGACTCCGTGGTCGAGGTGCTGAGCGGACTCGTGCTGCTGAGGCGGCTCAAGTTCGAGGGGACCGGCCGATCGCATGAGGGAATCGAGGGCATGGAGCGCACGACTGCCCGAATCTCAGGGGTTCTACTGATCATCCTGTGCGTCTACGTGGTCGTGACTTCTGTGGTTGGCCTGCTGGTCGGATTGAAGCCGGAAGGTTCGGCCCTTGGCATCGCGGTCGCGGCCGCGGCGCTCGTCGTCATGCCTTTGCTGGCACTGGCCAAGAGTCGGGCCAACCGGCAGATCGGCAGCGCTTCGCTCCGCGCGGACGTTGCCGAGACGATCACCTGCGCATACCTGGCAGCCGTGACGCTTGCCGGCATCGGACTGAGCTCGCTTCTCGGGCTCTGGTGGCTCCAGTACCTCGCCGCCCTCGCATTGTTGATCTGGCTGATCCCTGAAACCCGTGAGGCGCTCGAGGCAGCAGCCGGCGGGCACCACGAACACGACCACTAGAGGAGGTCACTGATGGAACAAAAGACCGAAACCGCCGAGCCCCGAAAGCGGCGCCTGACGGACCGTACCCCCGCGACGCTGCACGTCCCTCGGCTCGTCAAGAGCCGCCAGGTCCACGGCGACGTCCACGGCACGAGCACCTTCGGCAAGTTCAACAGCCAGCTGGCTGTCCTGATCACGAAGAGCGTGGGGACCATGTGGGCGGCCTACGTCTTCGTCCTCATCGGCCTGGTCTCGCTCCCTCAGGCCTGGAACGCATTCCTACACGGCGACTCGTACACCGGCGTCGCATGGCTGAGCCAGTCGTTCCTCCAGCTGGTGCTGCTGCCGATCATCATCGTCGGCCAGAACGTGATCTCCGCGAGCCAAGACGCGCGAGCTGAGGCCGACCACGAAACCCTGACCGCGCTGCACACGATGAACGTGCGCCAGCTGCAGATGCTCGAACAGCAAGAGAGGATCCTCGAGCTGCTGAGGGACAGAGCGCCTGGTGAGAAGTCGGCGGGATAATTACGACAGCCCGGTTCGAGCGCGTGGTAACCGCCAGGGCGCAGGCCGGAGATGGAGGACCGCGACAGCGGTGAACCGATGAGCGATAAGAACGAGCACGTGGACGGCCGGCCTATGACGGGCGACAAGCCAAACCACGCCGGTGAGCATCACGAGAAGCGAAGGCTGATGGTGACGCAGCTGCTTCGCAGCCCGGTCCTGGGCCCCACAGGTGAGGAGCTGGGCCGGATAGAAGATCTGATCGTCAAGCTGGACGGCGGCGGCTACCCGCCTGTGACCGGCATCAAGGTCCGGATGGGCGGAAGGGATGTCTTCGTCAGCAGCAAGAACATCGAGAAGCTCGCGCCGGGCGAGGTGCGCCTGAACACGCAGACGCTGGACACAAGCGCCTTTCAAAGACGCCCGGGCGAAGTGCTGTTGTCCGCCGACGTCTTGGGCCGGCACCTCGTCGACGTCGCACGCGGCCGCATCGTGCAGGCGAATGACCTTGTCCTCGCTCATGGCGACGATGGATGGCGGTTGATGGGGGTCGACCGCAGCCCGAGGGCGCTGTTCCGCCGCCTGGTTCCAAGGCGCGGGCGTCCCGATCTGCGCAGGCACGCCATCCTGGACTGGAAGGACGTCCAGCCCTTTGTCGGACACGTCCCGACCGCCAAGCTCCTGATGCCGCTGCAGCGCCTGCGCCGTCTTCACCCTGCCCAGATCGCCGACCTCGTCGAAGGCGCTTCTCACGAAGAGGGCGAGGAGATCCTGGATGCCGTCGAAAGCGACGCAGAGCTCACCGCCGACATCTTCGAAGAGCTGGACACCGAGCACCAGGTGGAGTTCCTCAGGTCGATGTCGAACGACGAGGCCGCCAAGGTCCTCGAGCGTATGGCGCCCGATGATGCCGCCGACCTTCTGGGCGAGCTCGACCAGGACCGGCGCAAGCCGATCTTCGATCTCATGACGGCGCAGGCTCAGCACAAGCTGCGCAAGCTGCTCCAGTACCACCCGAGCACGGCCGGCGGCATGATGAGCCCCGACGTCGTGTCGGTGATCCGAGGCGCAACGGCGGCCGAGGCTCTCGAAGCCGTGCGCACTGACGACAAGTCCCCGCACCAGCTGCTCAGCACGGTGTTCGTCGTCGACAAGGACGGCAAGCTGGTCGGCAGCATCGGCACGGCCGACCTGCTGCGCACCGAAGCCGGGCGCAAAGTCGATGAGCTCGAGCTCGTCAACTGCAAGGTCACGACCGGCGCAGACGTCACCGACGTGACCCTGATGATGGCCGACTACAACCTGATCGCCCTGGCGGTCACCGACTCTGCCGGCAACCTGCTCGGCGCCGTCAGCGCGGACGACGTCATCGAGGCGATCGTGCCCGAAGACTGGCGCGCACGCATCGAAGCGAGCTCCGGGGTCTAGATGTAGTGCCTGGGTCCGAGCGCGAGCCGGTGAAACGCGACTCGCAATTGGTCCCCACCTCAGCCGTTCTCGATGAGGCCCACGTCGGTGACATCCACGGCGCCTTCGGGACGATCCGCGTCAGCGACATGGCTCCACGGCGTACATGGCGCCGGCGCCTCCTCACCCTGGCCGCGATCATCGGCCCAGGCCTCATCGTCATGGTCGGCGACAACGACGCCGGTGGGGTCTCGACCTACGCCCAGGCCGGCCAGGACTACGGCTACTCGCTTCTGTGGACGCTTGTCCTTCTGATACCCGTTCTCATCGTCAACCAGGAGATGGTCGTGCGCCTGGGAGCGGTCACAGGTGTGGGCCATGCACGGTTGATCGCGGAACGTTTCGGCCGCTTCTGGGGCTGGTTCTCGGTCGGAGACCTGTTCATCCTCAACTTCCTGACCATCAGCACGGAATTCATCGGCGTAAGCCTTGCGGGCGCGTACTTCGGCTTCAGCCCCTACGTGGTCGTGCCTGTGGCGGCGGTTCTTCTGATCGGCATCACCGTCACCGGCAACTTCCGGCGCTGGGAGCGCGCCATGTTCGTCTTCCTGACCGCGAGCCTGCTGGTCCTGCCGCTGGTGGTGCTGGCGCACCCCGACACCAAAGCTGCGCTGAAAGGATTTGTCACCCCCGGGATCATGGGTGGTCTCACGTCCAACGCGGCGCTGCTCATCATCGCGATCGTCGGCACGACCGTCGCTCCCTGGCAGCTCTTCTTTCAGCAGTCGAACGTCATCGACAAGCGCATCACGCCGCGTTGGCTCGACTACGAGAAGGCAGACACGGTCATCGGCGCTTTCGTTGTGGTGATCGGCGCCGCCGCGATCATGATGGCCTCCGCCTCGGCTTTCATCGGTACCAAGGACTTCGGCCATTTCGACAACGCAACCGGCGCTCTCGGGGTCGCCCACGGCTTGGCCACCTACATCTCTCCACTCGAAGGTTCGATTTTTGCCCTTCTTCTCTTCGACGCTTCGATCGTCGGGGCTTCAGCGGTCACGCTGGCGACTTCATACGCATTTGGCGACATCTTTGGGCTGCGCCACTCGCTGCATCGCGGCTTTCGTGAGGCGAAGCTGTTCTATGGCTCATACAGCGCGATGGTCGTGGTGGCCGCCGCCATCGTTCTCATCCCGCACGCACCGCTCGGTCTCATCACCACGGCGGTGCAGGCGCTGGCCGGCACGCTGCTGCCGAGCGCGACTGTTTTCCTCGTCCTTCTATGTAATGACCGGGCTGTGCTCGGTCCGTGGGTAAACAAGCCATGGTTGAACATCGTCGCCACGATCATCGTGAGCAGCCTCCTCGTGCTCTCGCTCGTACTCGTGGTATCCACGCTGTTTCCGACCATCAACGTCACCACTCTTATCGTGGGACTCGGCGCTGCGATGGCGGTGGTCGTGGCGGTGGCTACGGTCTGGATATTGCGGAGCGCCGGCAAAGCTGAACCGGTGCCGGAGCTGCCACGTTCGGAGAAGGAGAACTGGCGGATGCCGGCCCTGGCTCTTCTCGAGCGTCCGCAGTGGTCGCTACCGAAAAGGATCGCGATGCTGACGATGGCGGGCTACATCGTGCTTGCGGTCATCTTCCTCGCCATAAAAGCGGTCGAGCTGGCGGTGTTTCACCACTGATCGACAGACGTTAACAAGTCGCTTACAAAGGTGAACCGCACGCGGGGCTAGAATGTTGCCCCGTGCTCGGTAAGCAGCCGGGCCGCCGCGCTAGAGCTTCGCGTAGGCGCCTGAGTATCACTCGCATCGCAGCCCTCGCCGTACTCGCCATTGGTTTCTCGGCGATCGCGGGGAGTTCCGCGTACTTTCTCCCCGCCGCCAAGCTCGCATGGGATTCGACAGGCCAGGTCGTGAGCATCGCATCGCCCACGCCCTCCCCCAGTTCAAGCTCAACCTCTTCGCCGCTGCCCAGCGCGGCCGCCCAGCCCCAGGGGGCGTTCACCGTTCTGCTCCTGGGTTCGGACGATGACTCCAAGTTCTCAGCGGACCACGTGCTCACGCAGTCGATGATCCTGGTCCGAGTCATACCCTCGACGCACTCGGTGACGATGCTGTCCATCCCGCGCGATCTATATGTGCCCCTCTCCACCGGTGGGACAGGAAAGATCGATGGCGCCTACTCGTATGGGCGCGCCGGCGCCGCCATCGCCACGGTCCAGAACGACTTCGGAGTACACGTCGATGCCTACATCTGGATTGGTTTGTTAGGTCTGATCAAGCTGATTGATGCAATCGGAGGCATCGACGTCGTGACGAGCAACCCGGTCATCGACGACTACTACCCGCAGGACATCTACACCTCGGATCCATATGAGTACGCGCGAGTGGCCGTCCTGGCAGGCCCGCAGCATCTCGATGGAGTCCATGCGATGGAGTACGTGCGGTCCCGCCACGGCGACCTGCAAAGCGACATCGGCCGCTCGAAACGACAGCAGCAGGTGCTGCTCGCGATCCGTCAGAAGGCAAAGCAGCTGTCGGCCGCCGACGTACCTGTGATCGCGAACGCCCTGGGGGGCGAGATCAAGACGAGCCTGGGCGTTGACCGGATCACCCAGCTCATCCCACTGGCGGCCAGCTTCGACAACCCGGACAACATCACTCAAATCGTGATGCTGCCGCCTCTGTGGCACGGAGGTGGCCCCGGGGGCAGCCTGATCCCCAACTGGTCCCAGATCCTCTATTTGGTGAGGCAGTATTTCCCGTGATCAGCAGGTTTGTGCTTGGCCTCGGGCTGTGCGTGCTGATGCTCGTCACCAGCTTCACCACCTACACCTATCTCGGTGGCCGCCAGTCGAAGGTGGCGGTTCCGGCCCAGAAGCCGACGGCGGCATCACCCCGTCCCCTGGCGTTCTCGCTGCCGGGTACCCTCTACGTGGCACAGAACGGCGCGCTCTACAGCCTGAGCGTGGGGCGCTTTCACCAGCTCACGCCGGAGGCGGGCTGGACGCAGCCGTCGCTCTATCCCGACGGCAACTATCTGCTGGCCGTGCAGCGCAACAGCCTTTTTTCGGACGTCTACATCCTGGGCCGCTTCGGCCAGGTCGTCAGGCAGGTGACCAACAACACCGCCTCGCCGAGAGACCCCGACACCGGGTCAAGGCATTGGTCGTTCTATCCGCGCCTGAGCCGCGACCAGAACACCCTCTGGATGAGCTACGACTCGCCCAAGTTCGGGTACGACGTACCGTTCTCGATCTGGACCATGCCGATCGGCGGCACGATCCATCAGGGGCGCCTGTGGACGAACTCCCATGACTACACGGGTGGCGACATGGAGCCGATACCCCTGACCACCGGCGGGGTCATGTTCACGAAATACGACTACGGTCCGGACGGCAACCTGATCGGGCAGCTGTGGCTGACGACGCGAGCCACTCCGTACGGAGTCGATGGCCGGGCACTGACGACCCCAGGCGAGGATTGCTTGCAGCCGTCACTGTCGCCGGACGGCCACACGGTGGCGATGGTCTGCACCTATGAACGCCAGATTGCGCGGCTCGTCATCGCCTCCTGGAACGGATCCAGCCTGGGACCCCGGGTCGCGGTGATCACCGACCAGCTGGTCGCCCAGCCGACGTGGGCGCCCGACGGCTCCGGCATCGCCTATCTGGCGCCTGGGGCAGGCGCGGCGCCGTTCCAGCTCTGGTTCCTGCCCAAAAACGCATACGCGCCGCCGCCACCGAGCCCGACCCCGGTGCCGACACCGACCCCAGGTGGTCCGTACAACGGAACGCTGCCCAGCCCGGCGCCGGCATCCCCCGTCGCGGCGCCTGTGATCCACCCGATTCAGATCACCACCAGCGATGGTTTCGATGCGACCTCACCGATGGCCTGGGCCCCCTAGAGCTTCAGCACCCACCTCCACCGGTCGCCAACACAGGCTCGGCGTTCGCGGCCAGGGCCTGCGCCGGCGTGATGAAGCCCTCAGAGATCATCGACGCGAGCACCTGGCTGCGCCGCTGCTCGGCTGCCTCGGGATCGACGGTGGGGTCATAGAGGGAGGGGGCCTGCGTGACGCCCGCGAGCAGTGCGTACTGGCCCAGGGTCAGGTTCTGCAGCGGCGCATGGAAATATGCGCACGCGGCTGACTTCACACCGTAGCGATTCAGGCCGGTCGTGATCTCGCTCAGATAGTCAGCCATGATCTGCTGCTTCGTCAGCACCCTCTCGACCTTCAGCGCCATCACCGTATCGACCAGCTTGTTGTACCCCCGGTCCGAGCCGTCCAGGTAGACGTCTTTGACCAGCTGCTCGGTGATCGTCGAGCCGCCCTGGCAGGGGCAGCGATTCGAGGCGTCATATAGAAGGGCGCGCGCGAGGCCGAGGGAGTCGATCCCGTGGTGGGTGTAGAACCGCTCGTCCTCGGTGGCGACGACAGCCTTGGCCAGCATGGGCGGGACGTCTCCCGGGCCGAGCAGCTCCACCCCATAGTGGTGGGTGAGGTCGGCGACGCGGGCCTGGGCGTCGGTGCCTGAGGGGGTCGAGATCCACAGCGTGGTCGCGCTCGGACCGAGTACCACCACGAGGAGCAGCAGCCCGAGCGCGGCTCGCCGCAAGACCCGCGGCAAAGAACTCACGCTTTAGCCCCCACGCTGGAGTGAACGGCCTTCCACGGACGGCCGTTACGCGGCGACAACCCAGCGTCCCCAACCTTGGACACGATCCCGCGTCGTGGCCGAGCCTGCCGGAAGCGCCTTAATCTTTCGTTCGTGGCCATCATCGTCTGCCCGCAGCCGGTCGCGGCCGAAATTGGGCTCGAGGTCATGCGGCGGGGCGGCAACGCCGTTGATGCTGCGGTCACCTGCGCCTTCGTGCAAGGCGTCCTGGACCCTCAGATGTGCGGCATCGGCGGCTGCGGGGTGATGCTGGTGCACAGCACGAAGAACGGCGACGCGCTGCTCGAGTTCTACGCCACCGCCGGCTCGCGCACTCGCGAGGACCAGTGGGAGGACCGCTACCTCCGCCAGGCCGCGGACCGCTATGGCTACGTGCTCGACGGTTGGGTGAATGATGTCGGGTACCAGTCGGTGGGCGTCCCAGGTACGGTGGCCGGCCTGCACGAGGCGCTGACCCGCTACGGAACGGTCACCTGGGCGCAGGCGATCGAGCCCGCGATCCCTCTGGCCCGCGACGGCTTCCCGGTCACGGGCTTCATGCATGGGTACTGGACGACGGACTACGGGCCTGATGTCGTGCCCAACCGCGAGCGCATCCAGGTGACGCCCGCAGCGAAAGAGATCTACACGAGGAACGGCGAGCTGTTCGACATCGGCGACCCCTTCGTGCAGACAGACCTCGCGCGCACCCTGGAGCGACTTGCCAGCGAGGGCCCGGACAGCTTCTACCGCGGTGGGATCGCCGAGCAGATCGCTTCGGATTTCGAGGCCAACTGGGGGCTCATCACCAGAGAGGATCTCGCGGGATACCACGTCAACGTGACCGAACCGCTGCGTGGTAGCTACCGCGGCCTGTCGGTCGTTGCCGCCGGACCGCCGGCCGCGGGCATCACGCTGCTGCAGATGCTCAACTTCCTCGAGGGCTACGACCTTGGGGCGCAAGGCTGGCCGAGCACGGAGGCAGCCCGCCTGCTGGTCGAGGCGATGGCGTGGGCCGTGGCCGATCGCGAGCTGCACGTCGCAGATCCGCGTTTTGTGGAAGTGCCGACCGGTGCGCTCGTCGACAAGGAGTACGCGGCCGGGGCGCGCCAGGTCGGGGCTGTCGAGGCGGGCGCGGTGCACGATCGCCCCGACACCACTCATGTGTGCGTGGTCGACGACTCGGGCAATGCGGTGTCGCTGACGCACACGCTCGGTTCCTCGAGCGGAGTGGTCACCCCGGGCCTCGGCTTTGGCTACAACAACTACATGAACTGCTTCGACCCGCGCCCTGGCAACCCGAACTCGATCGCACCGGGCAAGACGCGCGCGACGAGCATGACCCCGACGTTCGTGTTCGACGGCGACAGGCTGCGCGTGTGCGTCGGGGCGCCGGGCGGGACCAAGATCGTCACGGCGATCCTGCAGGTACTGGTCAACATCCTCGACCACGCGATGACGCCGGTTGAGGCGGTGAGCGCGCCGCGGGTCGACTTCCAGGGCGAGGTGGTCCAGGTCGAGGGCCGCATACCCTTTGCCGTGAGCCGTGGGCTGGAGCGGCGGGGATATCAGGTGAACCGGCGGACGCTCAGCTACGACTCTTACTTCGCGCGGCCGCAGGTGATCGTCAGCGAGAAAGACGGATTCCTGCACGGCGCCTCCGATCCCCGCAAGGACGGAGGCACCGCGTTGGACTCGGAGACGGAATGACGCGATGAGGTTCAAGGATCGGGTCGCCCTGGTCACCGGTGGCGCGCGGGGGATCGGCGCCGCCACCGCCAAGCTGCTTGCTGACGAGGGGGCCAGGGTGGCGGTGTCCGACCTGGACGAGGGTCCGGCTCGCGAGATCGCGGAACCGATCGGCGGACTCGCCATCGGTTGCGACGTGAGCGTGAGGGCCCAGGTCGATGCCATGTTCTCGCTGGTCGTCGAGCGATTCGGACGCCTCGACATCCTCGTGACGTGCGCGGGGATCATCCGCGACAACCTGCTATTCAAGATGACCGACGAGGATTGGGACTCGGTCATCGATACGCACTTGAAGGGGACGTTTCTCTGCGCCCGCGCGGCGCAGAAGCAGATGGTCGACCAGAAGTACGGGAAGATGGTGTTTCTCTCCTCGACTTCCGCGCTCGGGAACCGGGGGCAGGCCAACTATTCGGCCGCGAAAGCGGGTCTGCAGGGAATGGCGCGAACGCTTGCAATCGAGCTGGGTCAGTTCAACGTCAACGTCAACACGGTGGCGCCTGGATTTGTGGAGACGCGTATGACGCAAGCCACGGCTGAGCGCATGGGCATCGACTACGAGACATTCAAGCTGGGCGCGGCTTCGCAGATCCCGCTTCGGCGCGTGGGCCAGCCTGACGACATCGCGAACGTGATCGCGTTTCTTTGCAGCGACGAGGCCGGATTCGTGTCGGGGCAGACGATCTATGTCCGGGGTGGGCCCTAGCCGCATCCAGAGGCCCGGCGGGCCTCAGCAAGCTTGAAGCGCATCGGACCGTTGTACACATTTATGAAGCTGCGCCTGAGCCTGGTCTCAAAGCGCCGGCGATCGGTGCTCGCTGTGCGAACTATCGTTCGTTTGAGGGCGAAAAAGCGCGCCTTAATTAAACTTAAGCCGAGTTCACCGGTTGGAGCCGAACTTGCGTTCGGTTCCCTGAGCGTTGTGAACGGGCGGGTTGACGACCTTACCGGGCGTCTGTTACGGTGACCGCCGTTCTCTGGGGATACGGCCCGCCTCGTGGGCTGGTTCACATTCATCGCAACGTTTAGGGGTAGACATTTGCGAGGCCATCGATATTTGACCCATGCTGTCGTGCTCGCGATAGCTGTGGCCATCTCCTCTTATGCCTCGATGGATAAGCATGTCCCCTCTTATTTGACCTCCCGGCTGACAACCGTCAACGCCGAAGCGGTGATGGTGGGCGAGGGCGGCCAGACCGGCGACGTAACGCTCGGCCGGTACAGCACCATCATCAAGCCGGTGGCGATCCCGACCGCTGCGCCGATCAGCCACAAGCCCTTCACCTACACGGTTCTGGCGGGCGAGACCTTGAGCGCCATTGCGGCCAAGTTCCATGTGACCGTGAGCCAGATCCGCTGGTCGAATTCCAACCTCTACTCCGATGACTCTATCGCCACGGGCAACCAGATCCTCATCCCTCCGATCCCGGGAGTCGTCGTCGTCGTCAAGTCCAGTGACACGCTTGACGTGATCGCCAGCAAATACGGGGTCGACGCCCAGGCCATTTACGACTTCAACCGGCTGCGCACGCTCCAGCTCGCTGCCGGAAGCGTCCTTGTC
>DATINX010000268.1:0-8859 GCA_035473835.1 Candidatus Dormiibacterota bacterium
GGCGGTGCGGGCGGCGACGTCCTGGATCGGGCAGTTGCAGTGGCGGATCGCGAGGCCGCCCTCCGGCAGCTCGACCACCTCGGCCATGTGGCCGTGCTCGGTGGCCAGCTTCGCCAGCTCACGGACGCGTCCTTCAAAGTCTAGCCCCGCCAATCGGGAGGCGTACTCGGCCTCCATGCGTGCGGCGCGGCGCTCGAAGAACTGCTGAAGCTGATCCGTGGACAAGAAATCGACGAGGTCGCCCGCGAGCTCGCGGTGGGCGTGGGGGAAATGCTCGTAGGCCCCTGGCGTGAGCTTGTAGACATTCTCGGGCCGTCCCCGCCGGTGTTCGTCCGCGGGCGCCACGGTGGCCAGGCCGTCCGCCTCGAGCGCCTCCATGTGGCGCAGGGCGCCCTGCTTGGAGATCTCGAGGTGCGCGGCGACGTCGCCCAGGGAGGCGTGGCCGCGGGTCTTGAGGAAGGCGAGGATGGTCTCGCGCCTGGAGTCCACGAGGCCGATTCTACGAGTTTCTCAACATCCGCGTTGAAATACTCGGGGAGTAATCTCACACCCGGTGGAACGCGATCTGGCGGCGCTGGACGATGCCGAGCTCGAGCGCCGCGTGGCCGAGGTGCGCGAGCGCATGCGGCCGGCGGAGCAGCAGCTGGCGGCGCTCCGCGGCGAGCGCGATCTGCTCCTCACGGAGCGGAGGCGGCGCGATCGCAACGCCCATCGCGAATCGCGGGCCGACCTGAAGGCGGCGATGCGCGAGGGCAAGTTCCCGACCGTGGCCGAGCTCGTGGCCGGCAGCCAGGCCGGGTCGCTGGACGAGTTCGCCTATAACTTGAAGACGGGCGGCGAGGTGCGGCTGGGCTACCCGGGCGCCCGCTCCCAGTCGCTCACCTTCACCGACGGAGTCCAGGCCGCCCAGGCGGCCGACCTCTCCGCGGCCGCACGCCTGTATTCGGCGGGCTGGGATCTCGGTAGCCCCGGCCGCCCGGGCGTTCGCGTTCATTTCCCCGGCACTCGCCAGGAGCGGCTGGTTGGCGCCGATGAGGTTTTCGCCCGGCCGAAGAGCCCAGCGACTCCGTAACCCTCCGCCGCCCGGCCCCGTTGGTTTGAGCGGGAAACCGTAATATCTACGCGCTCCTCCTCCATGGCTAGAAACGTTCCCGAAAAGATCAAAACCAAGGGGGGCCATCGCCCTCGGGCGCGGGTCCATGCAGGCTGGTCGCCCATCGGGCAGCGTCTGCGTCGGGTCGCCCTTCTGCGTGGCCTCGGCGTCGCCGTTGCGGTGGTGCTGGTCGTTGGCTTTGCGGCCGACGCTTACGCTCAGTCGTTCTTCGACGGCCTGCCTTCGATCCAGGGCCTCGACAGCTCCTCGTTCGCCGGAGACACTTTGATCACCGATCGCACCGGAGTCGTGCTCGCGGACGTCGGCAACCAGGGCAACCACCGGCTGGCGGTGAAGCTGAAGGACGTCTCGCCGGTCATGGTCCAGGCCACGGTCGCGATCGAGGACAAGGGTTTCTACAGCAACCCCGGCTTCGATGTCCAGGGTATCGTCCGAGCCGTCCTTGATGACATCCGGGCGGGCCACATCGTCGCCGGCGGCAGCACGATCACCCAGCAGCTTGCCAAGCAGCAGTTCCTGACCCCTGACAAGACGATCAACCGCAAGATCAAAGAGGTTGCGCTCGCATACGAGCTGAGCCAGGCCTATTCGAAAGACCAGATCATGGAGCTCTATCTCAACAAGAGCTTCTACGGCTCGCAGTCGTACGGCGTCGAAGCCGCGGCTGAGGGCTATTTCCATATCAGTGCGTCCAAGCTCGACCTCGCGCAGGCCGCGGTGCTCGCCGGTCTGCCCCAGGCGCCGACCGAATGGAACCCCGTCCTGCACCCGGACGCGGCCAAGCTTCGTCAGACCGAGGTTTTGCAGGCCATGGTCCGGCAGAACTACATATCCCAGGATCAGATGGACAAGGCGCTGGCCGAGCAGCTCGCATATCAGGCGCCCATCAACAGCTTCCTCGCGCCTCACTTCGTCGACTTCGTTCTCGAAGAGCTGAGACTGCTCGGATTCAAGCCGGGCATCCAGCAGCTGAACGTCAAGACCACGCTCAACTATCACCTCCAGGTTTACGGAGAGGAGGACGTGGTCGCCAACCTGAATCGCTGCCTGGCCCCGCCATCATGCGACCCGAAGGGACGGCTGTCTTCCGGCCTCATCGCCGAGAACCCACAGAACGGCGAGATCATCGTGATGGTCGGCTCGCCCAACTACAACACACCGGGCGGCCAGTACAACTGGACGACGACGCCTCTCAACGTCGGCTCATCGGTCAAGCCATATACGTACGCGTCGGTGATCAACGCTCGCGCGGCCACCGTCGACACCCCGGTGTATGACGGCCCAAGCCCCCTGATCTACAAGGACGCATACAGCACGACCAAGTTCTACAACTACGACAGCAAGTCGCACGGCGTCCTGCCGCTGAAGAAGGCCATGGCCAACTCGCTCAACATCTGCGCTGTGAAGGTCGAGCTTTCCATCGGTGTGCCGGCGGTGCTTTCGTTCATGCGCAACATCGGCGTCATGCCCCGCTACATCAATACTGACGGCAGCTACAACACGCAGGCGCCCGCAGACGAGTACGGGCCGAGCGTGACGCTCGGCGGTTACCCCATCACCCTGCTGGAGCACGTCGGCGGCATGGCGACCCTTGCGGACATGGGCGTCTATCACACGCCCGAAGCAATCCTGCAGGTGACCGACTCGCACGGCGCGATCCTCTACCAGACGCATGCCGACCAGCGGGCTCGGCAGGCGATCGACCCGGGGGTCGCCTTCATCATGGCCCAGATCATGTCGGACGACAACAACCGCGCCCTGATCTTCGGCTACAACAGCCCGCTGCATTTCAAGAACCGAATCGTGGCCGCGAAGACGGGTACCTCGGACAACTTCAAGGACGCCGCGACGGTCGGCTTCACGCCCGACCTGGCCGCCGTTTTGTGGATCGGCGACATCCTCGACTACACGCACTCGATGGTCCGCAACTCCGACGGGGTGTTCGTGGCCACCCCAGGCTGGCACACGTTCATGGATGAGGCCTTGACATACCTCGGCTCGCCAGGCAACCGGTGGTATTCCCCGCCCGCGAATGTCGTCGCCGGCGCCAACAACAGCTGGTTCCTCACCGACACGCGGAGCATCCCGCGCCTACCTGGCGACAACCCTCCGAGCCCGACCCCTACGCCCATCAATCTCACGGTTCCGCCCGACCCCGGCACGGGACCGGTGCTGGCGAGCCCGTCGCCGCTGCCCACCGTCTCGCCCTAAGCCTCACCCCAACCGCGATCCGTAGAATCGGATCGCTGATGCCCAGTCCAATCTCGGTCCAGACCGAGCAGCTGCCCAAGAGCCAGGTGGGCATGACCATCGAGGTCCCCGCGGACATGGTCGATGCGACCTACGAGAAGGTCTTGAACCGGCTCGCGTCACGCGCCAAGCTCGAAGGGTTCCGGCCAGGTCGTGCGCCGCGTGCGCTCGTCGAGGCCCGCGTTGGGGCGGCAGCTTTGCGCGAGGAGGTGGTCGAAGCCATCGTCCCCGAGGTCATGCGCCAGGCGCTCGCCGGCGAATCCATCAACCCCATCGACAACCCCGACGTCGAGGTGCTCGAGCTCGAGCGCGGGCGGCCGGCCCGGCTCAAGGCCACTGTGAGCGTCATGCCGCAAGTCACGCTCGGCGACGCCAAGGCGTTGAGCGTGCCGGCGCCCTCGGTCGAGGTCACCGACGAGATGATCGAGCGCCGCCTCGCCGACGTCCGCGAGCCGATGGCCGAGATCACGCCGGTCGACCGAGAGGTCAGGGCGGGCGACGTGGCGGTGGTCGACGTGGAGGTCGAGGCCGACGGGGAGGTCGTCCCCTCTCAGTCGGAGCAGGCAAAGGAGATCGAGCTGAAGGAGGGCGCCCTGCTGCCCGAGCTGCTGGAGGCGATCCCTGGCGCCAAGGTGGGCGAGACCCGCGCTGTCACGGTCACTTTTCCCGAGGACTACGGCGATCCGAAGCTCGCCGGCAAAGAGGGCACGATCAAAGTCACGGTCCAGGGCGTCAAGGAAAAGGTGCTGCCCGCCCTCGACGATGCGCTGGCCAAGCAGCTGAGCGGTGGCGAGCAGGAAACAGTCGACTCATATCGAACCGCGGTGCGCGCCCAGCTGGAGGAGGCGGCCAAGAACGTGGCCCAGATGGCGCGCGAGCAGGCGCTCGTCAAGGGGTTGGTCGAATCCTCCTGCGTGGAGGTGCCCGAAACCCTGGTCGAGCGCGAGCTGGCGAGCCACCTCGACTCGCTCCAACGCAGCCTGAATCGCCAGGGTTTGCGGCTCGACCGCTACCTGGAGTACCTCGGCAAGTCCCCTGAGCAGTGGATCGCCGAGGAGCGGCCCGAGGCTGAGGCGCGGCTCAAGGTCGACCTCGTCCTCGACGAGTTCGCGAAGAGCGAGAAGATCGAGCCGACCGAAGACGAGGTGACCGCGTACATCGAGGAGCAGGCTGCCCGGGACGACGAGCTCAAGGGCAGCCTGGATGAGTTGAGGCGAGGCCCCAACTCGCGCCGCTTCTTTGCCTCGAGGCTGCGACGGCTTCGAGTCCTCGAGCGGCTGGGCGAGGTGGGGGGCGCCGCAATGGCGGCGCAGACTTGACGGAATGGCAGCGACTGCTGTCTAGAATGGGATGGTGCCTGACATGAACCGCATTGAGCGCCCGAACGACTACCTGGTGCCGATGGTGGTCGAGAACACTGGGCGCGGCGAACGCGCCTTCGACATCTACTCTCGACTGCTCAAGGACCGCATCGTTTTCATTGGAACGCCCATCGACGACCAGGTAGCGAACCTGGTGGTGGCGCAGCTCCTTTTTCTGCAGTCGGAGGATCCCGAGAAGGAGATCTCTCTGTACATCAACAGCCCGGGCGGCCAGGTGACCGCGGGGCTGGCGATCTACGACACCATGCAGTACATCCGGCCGCCCGTGTCGACGATCTGCATCGGCATGGCCTACTCGATGGCCGCGGTCCTGCTCGCCGGTGGAGCGCACGGCCGCCGCTACGCGCTGCCGCACGCAAACATCCTCATCCACCAGCCGTGGGGAGGCATGCAGGGCCAGGCGAGCGACATCCAGATCCACGCCAAGGAAATCCTCCGCACGCGCGAGCAGCTGAATCAGATCCTCGCGCGCCATACCGGACAGAAGATCGAGAAGGTCACACTGGACACGGAGCGCGACTACTTCCTGACCTCTGACGCCGCCAAGGAATACGGACTGATCGACGACATCATCCTTACGCCGACGAAGGCGTCCGACAAAGACAAAGACAAAGACAAAGAAAAAGAAAAAGAGAAGGAGAAGGTCGCCGCGACTCCATGATCTTCCGAAGAAAGGGCAAGAAAGGCGATGTCAAAAGGCACAAGCCAAAGTGCTCTTTCTGCGGTAAGGTCCAGGGTGAGGGTGGTGTGCGGCTCATTGCCGGCTCAGGCGTTTTCATCTGCAGCGAGTGCATCAGCCTTGCCAACGAGATTCTCTGGGGCCATAATCCGCCGGCGCCTGCCTCTTCTTGATGGATACAGCACTGGCTAACGTGACGAGGAAACGATGAACGAGCGCGAAGATCGACGCCGATACACACGCTGCAGCTTCTGCGGCAAAGGACAGGACCAGGTACGCAAGTTGGTTGCGGGCCCGGGCGTCTTCATCTGCGACCAATGCATCGACCTCTGCCAAGAGGTCCTCGAGGATGACAATCGCTCGGCCGGGACGAAGAAGCAGAAGACCGGCTTCATCCCAAACCCGAAGACGATATGCGCTGCCCTCGACCAGTACGTGATCGGCCAGGACCGCGCCAAGAAGGTGCTCTCGGTCCAGGTCTACAACCACTACAAGCGAATCTCGGCGTCGAAGTCGGTCGGCGACGTGGAGCTCACCAAGTCCAACGTCCTCCTCGTCGGGCCCACCGGCTGCGGTAAGACGTACCTCGCGCAGACTCTGGCCAAGATCCTCGACGTCCCGTTCGCGATCGCCGACGCGACCAGCCTGACCGAAGCGGGTTACGTGGGCGAAGACGTCGAGAACATCCTTCTGCGCCTGATCCAGGCAGCGGACTTCGACATCAGCCGCGCAGAGCGCGGGATCATCTACATCGACGAGATCGACAAGATCGCGCGTAAGTCCGACAACCCGTCGATCACCCGCGACGTCAGCGGTGAAGGTGTGCAGCAGGCGCTGCTGAAGATCCTCGAAGGCACGGTTGCCAACGTCCCCCCCCAGGGCGGCCGCAAGCATCCGCACCAGGATTTCATCCAGATCAACACGACCAACATCCTCTTCGTCTGCGGTGGCGCTTTCGATGGTCTGGAGAAGGTCGTCGAGCAGCGCATCGGCCGCCGCGCCATCGGGTTCGGGGCGCCGCACACCAAGGTCGAGCGCAAGGCGATTTCCGAAACCCTCAAGCACATGCAGCCGCAGGACCTACTGAAGTACGGCTTCATCCCCGAGTTCATCGGCCGCTTGCCGATCATCGTGACGCTGCATCACCTCGACCAGCAGGACATCGTCCGGATCCTCACCGAGCCCAAGAACGCGCTGGTCAAGCAGTACCAGAAGTTCTTCACGCTCGACAACGTCGAGCTCGTTTTCCAGAAGGGAAGCCTCGATGCGATCGCCGAGCTGGCCTTGTTACGAGGCACTGGTGCGCGCGCTCTCAAGTCGATCATCGAGGAGGCGCTCCTCAACTCCATGTTCGAGATCCCCTCACGTCCCGAGATCAAGCGCTGCCTGATCTCCGAGCGCTCGATCCGCGAGGCGCTCGAGCCCGAGTTCGAGCTCAGCGAAGAGGGCGAAGGCCCGGCGCGGCTCGTCGGAGAGACGGCCTAAGCTCATCGCCTTCGGCGTAGTGTTCGGCCATGTTCGACCTGCGCGGAAAAACAGTGTTGCTCACTGGCGCTTCCACCGGCCTTGGTCCGTTCATCGCGCGCCGTCTGCATCGTGCCGGAGCCCGATTCGTTCTCTCAGCGCGCAACGAGGCCGCTCTCGACCAGCTCGCCAAGGAAGTCGGCGATGCGCGGGTGGTGGTGGCCGACCTAGGTCGCGTCGGCGAGCCGGAGCGCCTCGCTCGTGAGGCGGGTGCGGTGGACGTGCTCGTCTCCAACGCGGGAATGCCGGCCAGCGGGCGGCTGACCTCGTATTCGGTCGAAGAGATCGACCGCGCACTCGCCGTCAACCTGCGCGCCGGCATCGTGCTCGCGCGAGAGCTGGCGCCAGGCATGGTCGGGCGCAAATCAGGCCACATGGTGTTCATGGGCTCGGCGGCCGGCAAGATCCCGGCCGCGGGGATCACGCTGTACAACGCCACCAAGTTCGGCATTCGCGGGTTCGCGCTCGCGCTGCGCGAGGAGCTCGTCAAGGCGGGCGTCGGCGTCTCGGTCATTTCGCCGACCTTCGTGTCTCACGCAGGCATGTGGGCGGAGACGGGGCTGAAGGCGAACCCGATCGCGGGTGAGGTCACCCCTGAACGGGTCGCGGAGGCGATCTTCACCGCGATCACCAAGAACAAGGCCGAGATCGACGTGGTCGGCCTACCGCTGCGCGCGAGCCTGAAGGTGCTGGCGGTCGCCCCGGGGCTGTTCATGGCGGTCGCCCGCTCGAGCGGCTCCAACCAGCCGGACGACGCCCAGATCGAGCGTCAGCACCACAAACGCTAAGATGAAGCTCATCATGCGCCGCTACGTACATTCCGTATCTGTACGCAAGCCGGCGCAGTCGCGCTAAGCGACGCTCGAGGCCGGCACGACGACCCCCACCCTTAGACCAAGCACGTCCCGATGAGCAAGACCATCCCTGAAATGCAGACCGCCTACGACGCTCAGGCCATCGAGGCCGGTTGGTACGCGCGCTGGGAGAAGGCCGGCCTCTTCCACGCGGACGCTCGGAGCCCGAAGCCGAAGTACACGATCTGCCTGCCTCCGCCGAACGTCACCGGCGAGCTGCACATGGGCCATGCCCTCAACGGGACCGTGCAGGACATCTGGGCGAGATACCGGCGCATGACCGGCTACGAGGTCCTCTTCCTGCCCGGCACCGACCACGCCGCGATCGCCACCCAGAACGTGATCGAGAAGCGGCTCGCCAGAGAGGATTCCAGCAAAGAGGAGATCGGCCGCGACGCCTTTGCCGAGCTCGTCGACGAGTGGTACCGCACGGTGGGCGCGACCATCGTCAGCCAGTACCGCGTGCTGGGTGCGTCGCTCGACTGGACGCGACAGCGTTTCACAATGGACGAGCGGTACGTGCGGTCGGTCGCGGCAGCCTTCGTCGCGTTCTACGACCGCGGGTGGATCTATCGCGCCCCGCGCATCGTCAACTGGTGCCCGCATGACCAATCGGCCATCTCCGACCTCGAGGTGAAATGGCAAGAGCACAAGGACACGCTCTACTACATCCGCTACCAGATCGAAGGAGGCGGCGAGGTTCTCATCGCGACCGTGCGTCCCGAGACGATGCTCGCCGACACGGGGGTGGCAGTGAACCCGACCGATTTGCGCTACCAGTCGATAGTCGGCAAGACCGCGATCCTGCCCCTGGTCGGCAGGAGGCTGCCGATCGTCGCCGATGAGGCGGTGGAGAAGGACTTTGGTACTGGCGCGCTCAAGGTCACGCCGGGCCACGACCCGATGGACTACGAAATCGGCCAGCGGCATCAGCTCGAGGTGATCAACGGCATGCACCCCGACGGGCGGATGAATGTTCCCGGTACTCCTTACGACGGCGCCCCCTCGCTGGAGGCGAGGAAGCTCGTCGTGCGCGACTTGAAGGCGCAGGGTTTT
>DATINX010000269.1:0-8492 GCA_035473835.1 Candidatus Dormiibacterota bacterium
GCTCCGCGAGCTCGGGTACGAAGTCGCGTACACGAGCGGCTACGAGGTCCAGGAGAAGTTGAACCTCGAGGGGAAGCCGGCCGCCCGCCCGCCCAAACGCGCATACGAGCAGCAATTGGAGCTGCTTCAGGCCGTTGCGCAAGCTGTGGGCGGTGCCGGCCTGGGTGGCGACGGTACGGGGGTCAAGGCGGCGGTGCGGCCACGAGCCCGTGCGGGCCGCGGAAAGGCGGGGCAGGGCAAGGCCAAGCCCCTCGTCCTGATCCCGACGGGCGAAGCCGACGCCGACTTCATCTACGCGACCGGGTTCGCAGTCGAGAGCGGTCTGTATATACGCTTCGCCGACGGGGACGAAGTCCTGGTCGCGAGCCCGCTCGAGGTCGACCGCGCCAGGGTTGAAAGCAAGGTCAAGAACGTTCAGGTCGACGCGCGGACCTACGCCCTCAAATCCTGGACGCGCCTGGCGGCCGTCATGCTGCGGGAGCGGGGCATGGATCGGGCCCGCGTATCTCCGCGCTTGCACGCCGTCCACCTCGAGGACCTGCGTGCGAACGGGATTGCGGCCGAGGTCGATCGCGAGCTGTTCGTCGCCGAACGAAGGCACAAGTCGCCCTTGGAATCGGAAGCCATCCAGGCCAGTCAGCGCGCGGCCGAGGCGGCGGTTGTCGAGGTGGTGCGCCAGCTCGCTACCGCCGAGATCAACGAAGGGTTGCTCTGGGCGGAAGGACGGCTGCTGACCTCGGAGCGCCTCTACGCGCGCGCGCAGCTGCTCCTAGGCGAGATGGGGTTCACGTGCCCGGACATGATCATCGCGGGCGCCCCAGAGAACGCGCTTCCGCATTACCCCGGTGAAGGACCTATTCGCGCCGGCGCGCCCGTGATCATCGACGTCTTTCCCGTTGGGCGCACCAGCCACTATCACGGCGACCTCACGCGCACAGTCGTCGTCGGCGACATCCCCGAAGAGTTCCGGCGCATGCACGCAGCGGCGCTGCAGGCGCTCGACGTCGGCGAGGAGTCGATCCGATCCGGCGTCACGGGCAAAGAGGTCCACCTGGCCGTCTGCCAGGTCCTCGTCGATCGCGGCTTCGGCACCACCTCGGCCGGTTACGAGGGCCCGGATGGCGTGGCCAGAATGAACCACAGCACCGGGCACGGCGTCGGCCTGGACGTGCACGAGGAGCCGGCGCTGCGCGAGGCGGCCGAGACCCCTCTGCTGGATGGCGACGTCGTCACGGTCGAGCCGGGCCTTTACAAGCTCGGCCTTGGCGGCGTCCGCGTCGAGGACACGGGCATGGTGACCGCCACCGGGTTCAAGAACTTCACGACCCTCACGCGCAGCCTCGACCCCATGGACTACATCTAGTTGGGTGCGCTACGGCTCGAGCACGACGACCAGCTGTCCGCGGGTACCTGCACCCATTGCGGCGCCGCGTTCGACAGCGTGATCGGCGTCATGTACGAGGACGAAGATCCCATCGCCATCTATCGCGCCGACATCTTCGAGCACTTCCACCGCGAACCGGACCCGCGTGTCGTGCTCTCGATCGCGGTCGGCGACTGGAGCGATGGCACCGGCCGCGCCGATCGCTGCTCGGCCGCCATCGAGGCCTGGGCCGTGGGCGACCAGGTCCAGATGGCCTTCAGCGATCGGGCAGGGTCACCCTGGCAGGAGCTCGAGGTGGTGAGCTGGCAGCTGACGAGCCATGATGCGCAAACGGGACCGCTTCGTGAGGCCTTCCTCCGCCTGGCGGACCACATCGCCTGCCAGGATCGGCGGTTGCGCCGCGCGCTGGTCCCAATGCGGCCGGCACGGGGACTGTAAACTCCAGCTTTACATCCCGTAAGCTTCGTCCGTGCCTCGGCAGGAAACCCTCGGCCAGCGGATCCGCCGGCTGCGCCAGCAGCGCGGGATGAGCCTGGCCAAGGTCAGCGGTGGAGACTTCAGCCGCGCTTTCCTCAACCAGGTCGAGCTGGGTCGCAGCCAACCGTCGACGAGGGTGCTTCGCGTCATCGCCGGCCGGCTCGGTACGGAGGTCGACTACCTCCTCGAGGGCAGGCAGCCGAACCTCGAGCGCGAGCTGGCGCTGGAGAGGTCGCGGGTCCTGCTTGCCCGCCGCCAGCCGAGGCGCGCGCTGGCGGCGCTCGGCGAAGGCTTCGACTCGTCTGAGTGGCCGCTCCGGACGGACGCCCGTCTGTGCCAGGCCGAGGCGCTGCGCGCCATTGGGCGTGCTGTAGAAGCAGATGCGATCCTGGCGGAGGAGCGCAAGGTCATCGCCGCGCACCGGGACGGCCATCGCCTCGAGAGGCTGCGCGCCCTGGAAAAAGGCAAGACATTTTCCGTCGCCGATGGGGATCCCGAGGTCGCGGTGCAGCTTCATCTCCGGCTGGCTGATCGCGCGCTGCGCGGGGCGAGAGGCTACGACGCGCTGGAGCACTACCGCGCCGCTCGAGTCCTCCTGGAGACTTAGCTCCTAGAGTCCGGCGTTGGCGGTCGAGCTCCAGTTGAAGGCCGGCGGAGGCGTGGCCGCCCCGGAGGTGATCTCAACGCTGACGACCTCGTGGGCTTTCAGCACGATCGTGCCCGGGTTGCCGTCGAACAGCTGCGGGCCCTTGCCGTCATTGGCGTCCACGTAGACGTACATCTTCTCGCCAGGCTGCAGCTTGAACGACGAGATCTGCGTTGTGCTGAGCGGCTCCGTCGGTCCGCCATTGTTCGTCGACCATGCGTTCCAAACGGAGAAGAACTGACTGAGCGTGAATGTCTGGCTCGCAGGTGACTCGATGTGGATGACGTCCTGATTGGCCGTATGCACGTGCAGCCAGTAGTAACAGGTCGGGGAGGCTTCGCCGCCCTGGATCCCGATGCCGCCCGGCAGCGGGGTCAAAACGCCCTCGTGGAAGATCTGGAGGGCGGCGTGATAGTGAACCTGCGTGTGCTCGAGCTGGTCGCACGGGATCCCCTGCGCGACCAGGGGCGCGTTGGATTTGTTGTTGATCAAGTAGTAGGCGAAGAGCCCGATCGCCAGTGCGACCAGGATGGCCCCGACCGCGATCGGAAGCAGCGGGATGTCGGGGCCGGTCTTGACCTTGGGCGGCAGCCGGCGGCCGGACTTCGACCGGTTCCCCTTCTGGGGCGCCTTCGTTCGCGTGGAGGAGGCCATTGCCTTGATAGAATACCGACCTACCCTTTCTGGCCTCGGCCGGTGGCATCCGCCTCCGTTCTGACCGCGGCCTGAACCCATAGGAAGGAGGTTCCCCATTGAGGGATTACGAGGTTCTCTACATCGTCCGCGCCGACCTGGATGAAGACAAGGTCCAGGACGTGGTCAAGCGGGTCAACACGCTCATCGAGCGATCGGGTGGTGTTGCCGAACGCACCAATCTCTGGGGCAAGCGCAAGCTCGCCTATGAGGTCAAACATCAGAAGGACGGCGCGTATGTCCTCCAGGATTTCCGGATCGGCCAAGAGCGAATTCCCGAGCTCGAGGCTGCCCTCAAGATCACCGAGGAGGTGCTACGGCACCTCATCGTGCGCAAGCCGGAGAAGGCCGCGCCGGCTCCAGCAGTCGCGCCGCCCCCGGCTGAGGTAGTCCTCGAGCCTGTCGCTACGGAGCCGGAGGTGGCCGCGGTGGCGGCCAGGTTGCAAGGGGATCGGGATGAGGAGGATGCCTAGATGTCGAATCTGAACAAAGCGCTGCTCATCGGTCGGCTGACCAAGGACCCCGAGATGCGTTACACGCCGAGTGGGACCGCGGTGACCAACTTCAGCATCGCGACCAACAGGTGGTCGACGGGTCCTGACGGCGAGAAGAAGGAGTTCACCGACTACCACAACATCGTCGCGTACCCGATCGGCAAGCGAAACCTGGCCGAGACTGTCGCGCAGTACACGCGTAAAGGCGCGCTCGTTTTCGTCGAGGGTCGCATCCAGACCCGCTCGTGGGAAGGCCAGGATGGACAGAAGCGTCGCGTGACCGAGATCATCGCCAACGACGTGCAGTTCCTGGAGCCGCGTGGCGCGACGGCCGGCGCCGGAGCTCCGGCCCGCAGCAGCGGCGCAGGATCGCATGACGATATCCCAGCTCCGGACGACGCGCCGCGCGATGTCGACCCGGACGACATTCCCTTTTAGGAGTCATCGATGTCAGTCAACAGACCACAACGTGAATCCGGTGGTGGCGGCGGCCCAAGAGGTCCGAAGCGCCAGCACCGCAAGGTGTGCAGCTTCTGCGTGGAGAAGGTCCAGTACATCGATTACAAGGAGATCTCGCGACTGCGTCGCTTCATCAGCGACCGCGGGAAGATCTTGCCGCGCCGTGTGACCGGCACCTGCGCCCGGCATCAGCGACCGCTCACCACGGCGCTCGAACGCGCGCGAGCGATCGCGCTCCTACCCTACACAACGGAGCAGCACTAGAAGCCGATGACATTCACAACCCAGCTTCGCATTCCCGGCCCGACGCCTCTTCCAGAGCGGGTCGTTCGCAGCATGACCAGGCCGATGATCGACCACCGCGGGCCGGAGTTTGCGGCGATCCTGGCTGAGATCACAGCCGGCGCGAAGCGGGTCTTCAAGACGTCGAACGACCTGTTGCTCCTTACAGCGTCGGGCACCGGCGGCCTTGAATCCGCGGTCGCCAACCTGGTCTCGCCAGGCGACGAGGTGATCGTGGCGCTGTGCGGCAACTTCGGCGAAAGGTTTGCCGCCCTGGCCGCGGCCTATGGCGCGGACGTCGTGCGGCTCGAGTTCGAATGGGGCCAGCCGGTCGACCCAGACGATCTGGCCAAGGTCCTCGAGCGTCATCCGAAGACGAAGGTCGTGCTCCTCACGCACAACGAAACTTCCACCGGCCTCACCAACCCGCTGCGTGAGCTCGCCGGCGTCGCGCACGCAGCGGGCCGCATCGTGGTCGTAGACGGAGTCAGCTCCATCAGTTCGATCGCGATCGAGACCGATGCGTGGGGGATCGATGTCGCGGTCAGCGGCTCGCAGAAAGGCTGGATGGCGCCCCCGGGATTTGCGCTGGTCAGCGTGAGCGAGCAGGCGTGGGGGCAGCAGGCGAAAGCTCGGTCGCCGCGCTTCTACTTCGATTGGAAAGAAGCGAAGGCGTGGGCCGAAAAGGGCATGACCCCGTTCACACCCGCGGTCAGTGTGGCCTTTGCCCTGCAGGAAGGGCTGCACATGCTCGAGGAGGAAGGCCTCGACAACGTATATGAACGGCACGCGCGCCTGGCAAGAGCGACACAGGCCGGACTGACGGCCCTCGGGTTCCAGCTCTACGCTCAGGAAGGCTTCCGGTCGAACACAGTCACGTCAGCGGTGCCGCCACCCGGCGTCGACGTGGCCGCGCTGCGGAAGCTGCTCGACGCGAAATATGGAGTGGTGGTCGCCGGCGGCCAGGGCAAGATGACCGGGAAGATGGTTCGGGTCGGCCACCTGGGCGCGGTCGCCGAAGGCGACGTGGTCCAGGTGCTGTGGGCGCTCGAGCAGGCGCTCGAAGAGCTCGACGTCGCTCCCGCCCAGGGCCGCGCGGTGACCGCGGCCACCGCTTCGCTGCAGGGCGTCCCGGCTTAGCGCCGGCACTAGACCCGTTCCCGTGCCCTCCCGGATCCTCGTCGCGGACCCGCTCGCCGAGGACGGCCTTGAGCGGCTGCGTAAAGCCGGCGAGGTCACAGTCGTCAGCAAGCTCGATGAGGCCGGTCTCATCCAGCGCATTCCCGACTACGACGCGCTCGTGGTCCGCAGCGAGACCAAGGTGACGGCGCTCATCCTCGAAGCCGGCAAGCGCCTGCGGGTCGTCGGACGCGCTGGGGTCGGCGTCGACAACATCGATGTACCCGCGGCCACGCGAAAAGGGATCCTGGTCGTCAACGCGCCGCGGGGAAACATCGTCGCCGCCGCCGAGCACACCATCGCCCTCCTCTTCGCGGTCGCCAGGTCCGTGCCCCAGGCGGACGCCTCGGTCAAGCGTGGGGAATGGACCCGATCGAAGTTCATCGGCACCGAGATCCGCGGCAAGACGCTCGGCGTCATCGGCCTTGGCAACGTGGGTTCCGAGGTCGCCAAGCGCGCGCACGGCCTGGAGATGGAGGTCGTGGCCTACGACCCGGTCGTGTCGGTGGAGCGCGCAGAGCTCTTCAACGTCCAGCTGGTGGCGCTCAACGACCTGCTCGAGCGCTCGGACTTCATCACCATCCACGTGCCACTGGTCGATTCCAACCGGCATCTGATCGGAGCCAAGGAGCTGGCCCTCCTGAAACCAACCGCGCGCCTGATCAACACCGCCCGAGGGGGAATCGTCGACGAAGGTGCGCTCTACGACGCGCTGAAGGCCGGGCGTCTCGCCGCCGCGGCGGCGGATGTGTTCGAGCACGAACCGGCCGGCGACAGCCCTCTTGTCAAGCTGCCCAACTTCGTCGCCACGCCGCACATCGCCGCATCCACAGTCGAAGCCCAGGCTTCGGTCGCCTTCGACGTGGCCGAAGAGGTGGCCGCCGTGCTAGCCGGCGACCTGCCTCGATACGCGGTCAACGCGCCCTCTCTGCCACCCGAGGAGCTTGCCTACCTGCGCCCATTCGCCCTGCTCACAGAGCGGTTGGCTTCGCTGCACAGCCAGCTGTTCGGCGGCAGGATAGGCGCGATCGAGCTGGAGTTCGAGGGCGAGCTGGCCGAGCACGACATCAACCTGCTCGTGGCAGCGGCGATCAGCGGCGTCCTGCAGCCCTTCACGGAAGACCGCATCAACGCCGTCAATGCGCGTTTGATCGCATCGAGCCGAGGCGTGAAGCTGATCGAACGGCGCAGCCCCGCGCATGGAAGCTACGCGAGCCTCGTCACGCTACGCATGGAGGGGCACGAGCTGGCCGGCACCGTGCTGATGGGGGAGCCGCGTGCGGTTCGGATCGATTCGTTTCGAGTCGACCTGGTGCCGGAGGGCCGGTTCCTGGTCAGCCGGCATGAGGACCGGCCGGGGGTGGTGGGCAGCTTTGGCACGATATTGGGCAAGCACGACGTCAACATCGCGAGCATGCAGGTGGGCCGGGACGCCCCTCGCCGCAACGCGATGATGATCCTCGCCGTCGACGATCCGGTCGGCGCCGACGTCCTGGATCGGCTGCGCGACGTGGCGGGCATGTCGGATCTCCGCTACGTCGAGCTCGGGGGCCCGTCCGATAGCTGATGTAAGAGCGCTGTCGGGGATCCGCTACCGGCTCGCGAACGCCGGTGATCCGAGCACGCTGGTCGCGCCCCCGTATGACGTCATCTCCGATTCCGACCTGGCCCGATACCGGGCGGTCTCGCCGTTCAACGTCGTCCACGTCACACGGCCGGGCAATGATTACGCGGGCGCGGCGCGAACGTTCCAGGAGTGGGAACGCAATGGCATCGTCCAGACGGACGAGCCTTCGATGTACGTACACGACGTCACCTTCGACGGGCGCCGTCGGCTCGACCTGATCGCCGCGCTTCGCCTGCAGCCATACGAGGACCGAGTCGTGCTTCCGCACGAGCGCACGCACCGCGGGCCCAAGGAGGATCGCCTGGCTCTGATGCGCGCCACTCATATGGGTCTCGAGCCGTTGTGGTTCGTCTATGAGGGCCGAGGCAGCGGTCTGAAGCAGATCGGCGATGTCGTCAGCAAGCGTTCGCCGGCAGTTTCGTTCGTTGGCCCCGAGGGCACGGGACATCGGCTGTGGACGATCACCGACCCGGTCATCCACGCCGCCGTTCACGCGGCTTTCGAAGACATGCCGGTGCTCATCGCCGACGGACACCATCGCTACGAGACCTCTCTCTCCTACGCGGAGGAGGTCGGTGGAGCGCCCGATTCCGCATCGCGGTTCACGATGGCGCTCCTCACCGACATCGACGATCCTGGCCTGGAGGTGCTCCCCACCCATCGGGTGTTGAAGGCGGGCATCAAGGTGACGGGGGGCGAGGACGTGCCGTCCCTACAGGCGGCCCTGGCTGGATTGCACGGCCGGGTGGCGGCAGGCGCCTACTACGACCATCGATTCCAGGTGCTGCCGCTGGAAGGGGACATGGCCCTGGTGGAGTTACACGAGCAGGTGATCGACAACATCCTCGGCAAGCGAAACCCGGAAGACTTCCTGCGCTACACGCGCGACGCGGCCGAGGCTGTGCGCTGGGTTGACGAGGGAGTTGGCTCGGGCGCCTTTTTCCTGGATGCGCCCGATCTCAGGCAGGTTTTGAAGCTGGCCCAGGAGGGCAAAACACTGCCACAGAAGAGCACTTACTTTTACCCCAAGCCGCCATCAGGGATGGTATTTCTCAGGCTCGACGGTCGGCGGCTATAAGCTAGGAACCCAAAAACAAAGATGCCCACATACGGCTATCGCTGCAGCAACTGCGGCCACGAATTCGAGATCCAGCAAAGGATGTCCGACAAGGCGCTCGAAACATGCCCCAAATGCCAGGGTAAGCTGAGGAAGATTCTCTACCCGGTGGGAATCAGCTTCAAAGGCAGCGG
>DATINX010000270.1:0-2998 GCA_035473835.1 Candidatus Dormiibacterota bacterium
TCTACGGGCCGCCGCCCTCACGGCGGGCGGGCGTCATTTCCTTCGCGCTCGAGGGCATCCACCCCCACGACCTCGCGACGATCGCCGACCGCGACCAGGTGTGCCTTCGCGCCGGCCATCACTGCGCCATGCCGCTCATGACCCGACTCGGCGTCGCCGCCACGGCGCGCGCGTCGTTCTATGTCTACACGCAGAAGGATGAAGTCGACCGCCTGGTGGGTTCCATCAAAGAGGCGCAGAGGATCTTCAAGTGAGCAGCACGGCCGCCGACGACCAGTTTTTTCGGGAGTACATCCTCGACCACTACAAGAACCCGCGGAACTTCGGCCGGCTTGAGAACCCCGACATCACGCACGAAGAGGACAACCCCCTCTGTGGGGACGTGGTCGGTATGGACTTCCGCATCAAGGACGGGGCGATCGAAGACATCCGCTTTCACGGACGCGGTTGCGCGATCTCGCAGGCATCCGCCTCGCTGCTGACGGAACGGCTCAAGGGCATGGCCCTCGACGACGCAAAGAAGATCGACAAGAACGACGTGCTGGGAGAGCTGGGCATCCAGATCTCGCCCGCGCGGATCAAGTGCGCCCTGCTGCCGTTGAAAGTGCTGAAGGTGGGCGCGTACGGTTTGGCTTTAGTTGATGAGGACGAGGAGTAATCGATGAGCAACCAGGTCACGCCGTTTCGCGATCTCAAGCTGGACGACATCCGCAAGCTGATTGACGAGGGCTACGAGGTGGTGGATGTGCGCGAGGACTGGGAGTGGAACAAGGGCCACCTGCCGGGAGCGCGGCACGTCGTCCTGAACACGATCCTGGCCAACCCGAGCGCGCAGAGATTCCGCGACGGCACGATCTTCGTATGCGCCGTGGGCGAGCGCTCGGCGGTGGCGGCCGAGATGGCTGTTGCCCTGGGCGTCAACGATGTCGTGAGCTTCCGCGGTGGCACCAAGGCATGGAAGGAAGCCGGCCTTCCACTGGAGACCCCATGAGCGAATTGGCCCCGGCGCCGACCAGCCAGGTCGCACCCGACTCGACGGTCAAGCCCGAGGACGTCATCGAGGTCCTGCGACAGTGCTTCGACCCCGAGATCCCGGTGAACATCATCGATCTCGGCCTCGTCTACGACATCGCCATCAAGCCGGAGCGGATCGACGTAAAGATGACCCTGACGGCACTGGGCTGCCCGATGGCCGCCGACGTGATGGCGGACGTGCGCGACCACCTGCTGACGCTGCCGGGCGTCAAGGACGCCGGCGTCGACATCGTCTACGAGCCCGTCTGGACCCCGGAGCGCATGTCCGAAGAAGCGCGCTGGGAACTGGGGATGGTCTAGACCTATAAGAGGGAACCTGCCGGTTCCCTCTCATCGCCGGGCGCTGCGCGCGCGGCTGCTCTCTTTCCCGCGGTTCGGATTTCTTGACCAGCCGCACCTGGCAACGCTTGGCAGGCGGTAGAGACAAGGTTGCGGCCGGGGTAAACCCGGCCGCCAAGGCCACGCAGTGAGGTCTAGACGTATAAGAGGGAACCTGCCCGTTCCCTCTTATCGCCGGGCGCTGCGCGCGCGGCTGCTCTGTGACCCTTGTATGTAGGTGCCGGTCTCAGCCGCTGATGTGACTCCCGACTGCTCTGGCGACCGTGTCTGCCATCAAAGAGACATGTCCTTCGGTGGCGGACCGGCGCTGGCGTGGGACACCGGGTTGGCTTGATCAGAAGTTTGTCCGCTGCTGCGTGACTCTTCACAGGGTTGCCTCACGGTGCTTGTTGCCCATGCCAGACCGAGTGTTGCGGTTAGCAGCCGCGAGGAGGGCAGCCGGTGACGATATTGGCCGACCGCTTGGACTACGTCATCGGGGTCGACACCCATCGCGATAGCCACACTGCCGCGGTTCTGACCGCCACCGGAGCGGTGGTGGCCAGCCTTCGGATTGACGCCGAGAGGGCGGGCTATTGTCGGCTCGTCCAGCTGGTGGGCCGCGCAGCGCCAGGGAAGCGGGTATGGGCGGTGGAAGGCACCCGTAGTTATGGCGCTGGTCTGACCGGACATCTGCTCAGCTTGGGTGAGACCGTAGGCGAGGTGGACCGGCCGAAGCGGCCGGCGCGCAAGCGTGGCAAGTCGGACGAGATTGACGCGGTGCGCGCTGCCCGAGAAGCTCTGTCCATGGGAGAACTGGCGTCGCCGCGAGGTTCCGGGCGACGAGAGGCGCTTCGAATTGCCGCTAGCGCCCGCCAGGAGGTGATGGGCGAGCGGACCCGGGCCATGAACCAGTTGCGCGCCTTGGTTGTCAGCGCGCCTGAACACATCGCTGCCAGGTTTCGCGAGGGGAGCGGCCGTTCGCACTCAATCGAGCGGCTGACCAAGCGCTGCTTGGCGATGCGGGTGGCTGGCGTTGACGACGTCGAGGACCGCATCCGGCTCGACACTATGAAGCGAATCGCTCACCGGATCGTCGAGCTGGAGAAAGAGGCCGCCCATTACGAGCTGGAGATGGCTGAGCTCATTCGCGAGCTCGCTCCTGGCTTGCTGGAACTGCCAGGAGTTGGTCCATCGACCGCAGCAATGGTCCTGACTACCTACTCCCACCATGGGCGTTTTCGCAACGAAGCGGCGTTCGCCTCGATGGCCGGAGTAGCGCCCATCCCGGCTTCTTCGGGGCAGCAGCATAGGCATCGACTAAACCGAGGCGGCGATCGGCGCCTCAACTGGGCTCTCGACCTCATCATCAAGAACCGGATCCGCTACGACCCGGAAACGATGGCTTACATGGAGCGCAACAAGGGCGGCCGACGGACCGAGCGAGACTTGCGTCGAATTCTCAAGCGCTACCTGGCCCGCAGTCTATTTCGTTTCCTTGAGCACACGGAACCTCTTGACAAGGGATAGAAGTGTCTCTTTCCCGCGGTTTGGATTTTCGGAATGGTTTCTCCTCACCGTGCTTGGAGACCGGAAGCGACGTGTGGTCGCGGCCGGGCGGACCCCGGCCGCCTTGGCGACGCTA
>DATINX010000271.1:0-2245 GCA_035473835.1 Candidatus Dormiibacterota bacterium
GGCCGACGTCATCAGCAAGAATGGCGTCGCCTAAGGAGCTGTCACCCGGATGGCCGTCGCGGAGCGTCGAGTCGAACAGGGCAACCTCGCGCCATCGAGTGGTGAATCGGCGCCCGAGGGGGACTACGACGATCCCACCGCGGTGCTGGCGGGCGAATGGGGTAAGAACCAGCACGCAACGGGCACGGTTTTCAGCAAGAACCCGACGAACGAGTATTTCCAGGAGGTCGAGATCCGCCTCCGGAGCGCGATCGCGCCTCATTTGTGCACCGGGTACGAGGTGTTCTGGAGGTGCCTCAAAACCGACGAGGGATATGCGGAGATCGTGCGCTGGAACGGCAAGGCGGGCGATTTCACCTCCCTGAACAAGCTTGTGGGCGGGCAGTATGGAGTGAAGGACGGCGACGTGGTCGAGGCGACCGTTCGCGGCAACGTCATCAAGGGATTCATAAACGGTGCTGAGGTCATTTCGACGACCGACGACGTCTTCGGGGACGGCAGCCCCGGGATCGGTTTCAATTTCTTCGTTGGCAACACCAACGTCGACCACGGGTTCACCTCGTTCGAGGTTGACAGCGACGACGGCTGACCTGGCGTCGAGATAATCCGGAACGGGGAGCAGGCATGGAACATACAAGGCTTGGCCGGACGGGCCTGAAGGTCTCGCGAATCTGCCTGGGGACCATGACTTTCGGCTTGCAGATCGACGAGGCGGCCTCGAGGGCCGTTTTGGATCGTGCAGCCGAGGGAGGCGTGACCTTCCTCGACACCGCCGACGTCTATCCGCTCGGCGGTGGGGTCGACCTCACGGGCACGACCGAAGACATCATCGGGCGGTGGCTCAAGGGGAAGCGTCACCAGTTCGTCGTGGCGAGCAAGGCTTTCGGGCGCACCGGCCCGCAGCCATGGGACGCCGGCAACAACCGGCGCCACATCATGGACGCGATCGACGCCTCCCTGCGCAGGCTGGGCACCGACTACCTCGACCTCTACCAGCTGCACGCCGACGACCCGGAGACGCCGATCGACGAGACATTGCAGGCGCTCGACGATCTGGTTCGCGCGGGCAAGGTGCGATACATCGGCTGTTCGAACTTCCTCGCCTACCGGCTGGCCCGCTCGCTGGGCCGCAGCGAAGCTCTGGGGCTCGCCCGCTTCGACTCCGTGCAGCCGCGATACAACATGCTGTTTCGTGAGTTCGAACGCGAGCTTTTCCCCCTGTGTCTGGAGGAGGGCGTCGGAGTGATCCCCTACAACCCGCTCGCCGGCGGAATGCTCTCCGGAAAGCACGATCGCGCCATGCCTCCCCATGCGGGCACGCGCTTCACGATCGCCAACGCGGGCGCGATGTACCAGGATCGATACTGGCACGACCGCGAATTCAACGCGATCGACGGGTTCATACAGATCGCCAAGAAGGCAGGGCTGAAGCCGGCAACGCTGGCGGTGGCGTGGGTGTTGAGCCAACCCGCGGTGACGGCGCCGATCATCGGCGCGAGCCGGCCGGACCAGCTCGATGACACCCTCGCGGCAGTCGACGCCAAGCTTGGCGAAGACCTGCTCCATGAGCTCGACGAGCTGACTCGCGAGTTTCGCCGCGGAGACGCCAACCGCTGATGGCGCACGTCGGCGACCTGGTGGCAGAGATGCTGATGCGCTACGGCGTCACCCATGTGTTCGGTCAGCCTGGTGGCCAGACGGCCGCGCTGTACGACGGGATTTCGAAGCGAAGCCCTCAGGTCCGCCACATCCTGGTTCGCGACGAGCGATCCGCCGCTTACGCGGCCGACGCTTTCGCCCGGCTCACCGGGCGACCTGGTGTGTGCGACGTCACCGTCGGGCCCGGCACCACCAAGCTCAGCGATGGGCTGGTTGAGAGCCACAACGCTTCGGTACCTGTGATCGCGCTGGTTGGAGAGCTCCCCAGGGACTGGGCGCCGTACCGCGAGATGGGAGTGGCCTCGCAGGGTTTCGACCAGGTCAGATTTCTCTCGTCGATCACCAAGTCCACGCTCGAGGTTCCGACCCAAGCAGCGCTGCCGCAGATGATCCGCTCGGCGTTTCGCATCGCCACCTCCGGGCGGCCCGGCCCGGTCGCCGTCGTCATTCCGCATGACGTGCTGGATGCGGAATGGCGGGAAGGCGATGCCGACCTCGACGTGGACGATCGCTACACGCAAGCGCCGGCCTTCCGCCCGGTGGCATCGGCCGACACGGTGGCGGCCGCGGCCGATGTCCTGAGGAA
>DATINX010000272.1:0-3571 GCA_035473835.1 Candidatus Dormiibacterota bacterium
GCGGTCTCAGGCTTCCGGTTCGGTGAGCTGAGTCAACGACTCCCGTATGCGTTCGCTGGTCGCGCCCAGGTCTTTGAGCACGTGCGCCGCGATCCCCTCGCCTTCGGTGGCCAGCGCCAGCAGCAGGTGACCGGTGCTCACACGCGCTTCCGAGGCCGCATCGCACAGCTTGAAGGCAGACTCGATGACCACCTTGACTCGCGAGGTCGGGATGATCTTCTTGGGCACGCCCCGCTTCTGCCTGTCGAGCAGCTTGTTCAGTACCGACCGCACGCCCCCCTCTTCGACGCCGAGTGTGGCCAACACCTTCGCCGACTTGAAGTCCGGATCTCCGAAAGAGGCGAGAAGCATGTGCTCGGTTCCGATATACGAGAAGCCCATTTTCAGAGCCTCGGTCTGGGACAGGGTCAAATGCTTCTGCGCGCTGGCCGTGAAACGCTCGAACGGGTACATGTGAGGTGTCGCCCGGCTGCCGACGGCCACTTTGACGGCCCGTCGCAGAGTCGCCCACCGTGGCGCGACAGCCCCGCGCGCCTCCCAACCGGCCTCGATCGTGGCGCCGGGCTCAGGGACGGGCGTGGCGGGGGTGTGGCGCTGCATCCACTCGAGGCAGGCCGCGATGACGATCGAGTTGACCGGCATGCCGGTTCGCGCCGAGGCCTGGTCGAGCCGGCCGAACATCTCATCGGTGAACCGGACGGTGGTCGCCTTGGCCACGACGTCAATTCGACATCACTTTGCAATCATTGTCAAGGCATCGAGGGGCTTGAAGTTGAGTATCCGGTCCATCGGGATGCCTGCCCTTCGCGCCATCCAGGCCCCCATGTGCACGTACGTGAACTCGGCCGGGGCGTGGGCGTCGGCGTCGAGCGAGAAGTCGCAGCCGCATTCGAGCGCCAGCCGCGCGTGCTCCGGGGACAGATCCATCCGGGCGGGGTCGCAGTCGATCTCGAGCGCGACGCCGTGGCGCGCCGCCTCGCGAAAGACAAGCTCGAAGTCGTAGCTCGCACCCTCGCGCGATCCTGGCCGGCGGCCGGTCGGGTGGCCGATGACGTCGACATGCGGGTTGGACACCGCGCGCAGCATTCGCTCGGTCATCCCTTCAGGGTCCTGGCGCAGCTTCACGTGCGGTGAGGCGATGACGATGTCGAGCAGCTCCAGCACTGCGTCGGGCAGATCCAGCGAACCGTCCTCGAGGATGTCGACCTCGATTCCCTGCAGCAGCGCCAAACCTTCGACCTCGTTCTCGACCTGCTCGCGCTCGCGCGACTGCGCCAGCAGCCGTTCGGCGTCGAGACCGTTGACCACCTTGATGCGAGGCGAGTGATCGGTGACGCCGAGGTACCTGTAACCAAGAGCCTTCGCGCCGCGCGCCATCTCCAGCATCGTGGCGCGGCCGTCGCTCCAGTCCGTGTGCGAGTGGAGGTCGCCCTGGTATGCCGATAGGTCGATGGTCGATTCGTCATCTCGCGCCGGCTGTCCGGTCTCGGCGCGAAGCCGCTCGAGGTAGGAGCTGCGACCGCTGTCGACGAGCCCGGAGAGGATCTTGGCGATGCCAGGTCCAACCCCTTCGATCGAGGTCAGCTTGTTCGCTTTGTGAAGCACGTCCAGGTCCGGCCGCTCGAGCGCGAGCGTCCACGCGGCCTTCGAGAAGGCCTTGGCGCGAAAGGACTCCTTCGGATCCTGTCTGAGCAGATAGCCGATCTCGGAGAGGACTTGCGCGGCGGCGATCGCATCCACTCGTCAATTGTGTGAGGATCACGGTCGTGGCCAAGCCTCACCTGACGCATCAGGACCAGATTCCCGAGCTGATCGAGTCGCTCCTTGGGGAGCTCGGCGAGGATCCCTCGCGACAGGGTTTGAAGGCGACGCCGACCCGCGTGTCTCGCGCTTTGCGAGAGCTCACCGACGGCTACGGCCTCACCCCGGCCGACATCATTGCCGGCGCGGTGTTCGACCAGGACTACGACGAGATGGTGCTCGTCAAGGACATTCCGTTCTACAGCCTCTGCGAACACCACATGCTGCCGTTCTTCGGGAGCTGCCACGTCGGATACCTGCCGAAAGGAAAGGTGGTCGGCCTCAGCAAGATTCCCCGAATCGTCGTTGCGTTCGCGCACCGGCTGCAGCTGCAGGAGCGCATGACCAAGGAAATTGCGGAGGCGCTCAACGAGGCTGTCACGCCCAAGGGCGTCGGTGTGGTCGTCGAAGCTCGGCACCTGTGCATGGAGATGCGCGGCGTGCAGAAGCCGGGTGGCCAGCTGATCACGTCGTGCATGCTTGGCACCTTCCGGAAGGACGCCCGCACACGAGCGGAGTTCCTCGACCTGGTGCGCCGCCCTTAGCCTCGGCTAGATTGAACAGCGCACGAGATGACGCGACAGTCGCGGCTCATCGTGGGCGCATCTTCCGAGCACCATAAACCAGCTCGGCGGGTGGGCGACCGAGGTTGCGTCGGCCGGTGTGGGCGCGCTCGAAGTTGTAGAAGGTCAGGTAAGCCTCGAGGTCGCGCTTGAGGGCTGTGTAGCGAGGAACCAGGGCTCGAGCGAAAGAAGGTCGCCAGCACTCTTCGAGGATGGTGCGGTGGACTCTCTCGACGCAACCGTTGGTCTGGGGTCGGCCAGCCCGAATGAAGCGCTGCTTGGCCCCCGTGCCGGCGACTGCACGAGCGAACGGCTGAGCTCGGAACTCACTGCCGTTGTCGGTACTCACCGCTTTCAATTTCCAGCCCGCGGCGGCCAGGTCGTCGGCGACGCGGCGAACCAGAGCTGAGCAGTGCTTGGTGTCTGGGTTGACCTCGCTGACCTGAACGCTCCCCCAGACGAAGGAGCTGGCGACATCGATGGCGGTGTATTGCCAGCTCCGACCTCGGGTCCCACTGAGGCGGCCGATGTAGAAGCAGTCGACCTGAACCAGATCTCCCGGTTTCTCCACGTCGAGGTGCAGCGGTTCGGGCGGCGGGGGCACTTCCCGCTCTGGCTTGGCGGCGTAGCCGGCGACCAGGCCCAGGCGCTGGATCCGGGTGCCCAGGCCGTGGCGGCGGAGGACCTTGAGCACGCCGCTGGCCGAGACCACCAGGCCGCCCCACATCGGCAGGGCGAGCTGGGCTGCGACTCGCCGCGGACCCAGCCCAGGATGGCCGAGCGCAAAGCTGATGATTCGCTCCTCGATCCAGGGCGGCAGCTGATTCGGCATCCGCGGCTGCCGGCGCTCGCGCGGCCGCAGCATCTCCAGCCCATGCCGCTCCACCAGCGGCTTCCAACGGTAGTACCAGGAGCGGTGGTAGCCAAGGTCGCGACAGGCTCGACTGACCCCGACCTCAACTGCCTTGGCGAACAGCAGCAAACGGTGGCGGTAGAGCAGATCATCATTAGTCACGGCGGTACCTCCTCGTGGGCGTGAAGCACCCAAAGGATGGGCCGCCGCTTCTACATCTGGGAAGACCCCAGGTGTCTACAGATCTTGTGAGCCGTTCAACCTAGGTCGGCCACCACCACCCGCGCATCGCCGACTTCCTTGGCGAGCTGGTCGAGAGCGGCCTCGTTGCGCGCTGAGAGAACGAATCGGGCTC
>DATINX010000273.1:0-3919 GCA_035473835.1 Candidatus Dormiibacterota bacterium
TGGCTGCCCGACGCATACCTCGCGGCGCCCACGCCGATGCTGGTGACCTTCGCCGGTGTGATGGGCAAGACGGGCGCGTACGGCTTCCTCCGCATCGTCGTCCCGCTGTTCCCCAACCCTGTCGGCTGGTGGGATTGGAGATGGGTGATTCCCGCACTGGCGGTGGCGGCGATCATCTGGGGAGCGCTGATGGCGATCGCCCAGCGCGACATGAAGCTGCTGGTCGCCTACTCGAGCGTCAGCCACATGGGCTTCATCGTCCTGGGCATCTTCTCGTACAACATCCAGGGCCAGCAGGGCGCGATCCTGCAGATGGTCAATCACGGAATCATCATCCCGGCGCTGTTCCTCTTCGTCGCCTGGATCGCCGAACGCACGGGCACTCGCGACCGGTCGGCCCTGGCCGGCCTCGCCCCGCGCATGCCCGTGCTCGCGGGCGTTTTCACGATCGTGGTCCTGGCCGCATTGGGCCTGCCGGGCCTGAACAGCTTCGTTGGTGAGTTTATGACCCTGCTCGGAGCGTGGGAGCGGGCGCCGGTGCTGGCCGCGATCGGCGCCGTCGGCCTGATCCTTGCGCCCGTCTACATGCTCCGCATGTTCCAGGGCGCGATGTACGGAGAGCCTGCCGGACCCCGCCCCACAAGCGACATCTATCCAGACCAGCTGGCGCTGGTGGCGCCGCTCGTGCTTCTCATGTTCGCCATCGGCCTGTACCCTTACGCGCTCACGCAGCTCATGACCTCGGTTGCGCAGGTGGGTCTGTACAAGTGATCTTGACCGCAGCTCTCCCGACCTACGGGTGGACCCAGGCGCTGGCGGACCTGGGCCAGATCTCCCCCATCGCGACCCTGGTCGGGTTCATGCTCTTCGCGATCGTCGCCGACCTCGCCATCCCGCTCAAGCGCCGGGGCGGAGTAGTCGCGATGATCGCGGTGGTCGGCCTCTCGTACTCGCTCGGCACCGCGCTGTACCGCTGGATCTACGCCCAGGGCGGACCCGCCTACTCCGCAATGGCGACCGGGGACAACTTCGCGCTGTTCTTCGACGTCCTCTTCGCCAGCCTTGGGATCCTGACGGTCGCGATCTCCCACTCCTACCTGCAGAAGCGCGGGATGCGCGAGGGCGAGTTCCACATCCTCATGCTCGCCTCGGTCATCGGCATGATGGTGCTCGCCTCGGCCACGTCCCTGGTCACCGTGTTTCTGGGTCTCGAGCTGCTGTCGATCGCGCTCTACATCTCCTGCGGCTTCGCGCGCGACGAGAGCCGGTCGCAGGAGGCGGCGGCGAAGTACCTGCTGGTCGGCGGCTTCGCCAGTGCGTTCGTCCTCTACGGGATGGCGCTCATTTACGGCGCCTCGGGCACGACGCTGCTCCCGGACATCGCCAAGGCCATCAGCACCTCGGCCACCAACAGCCCTCTGCTGATCCTCGGCGTCGTCCTCATGGGGGTCGGGTTCGCCTTCAAGGTCTCGGCGGCGCCATTCCACATGTGGACCCCCGACGTGTACCAGGGCGCGCCCATCCCGGTCACGGCCTTCATGTCCGTCGGCACCAAGGCCGCCGCATTCGCCATGATCGTGCGCGTCTTCGCCGGCGGTCTCCCCCACCTCGCGCCCGAATGGCAGGCGCTCCTGGCCTTCGTTTCGTTCACGAGCATGGTGGTCGGCAACCTCATGGCCATCACGCAGACGAGCCTGAAGCGGCTGCTCGCCTATTCGGGCGTCGCGCAGGCCGGCTATGTCCTCATCGGCGTCATCGCGGGCGGCAAGGCGGGATTGGCCGCCGTCCTCTATTACCTGTTCGCCTACATGTTCATGAACTTCGGCGCGTTTGCCGTCGTCACGCTACTCGCAGGACCGGAGGGCGACCGCGACCGCCTCTCGGACCTCAGCGGGTTGTATCGCCGCAACTGGCCGATGGCGGTTCTGATGACGATATTCATGCTCTCGCTCGCAGGATTTCCGCCGACGGTCGGCTTCTTCGGCAAGCTGTTCCTCTTCACCGCCGGCGTGAGCGCGGGCTACACGTGGCTCGTGGTGGTGGCCGTGCTGATGAGCGTCGTGTCGGTCTACTACTACGTGCGCGTGCTCATCCCGGTCTGGACGACGACAGCGCGGACCGAGCCGCTGCGGGCTTCGGTGAGCAGCACCTCGGCGATCGCATTGAGCGGGGTGCTCTCGGTCGCGCTCGGCCTGTACCCGACCTCCCTCCTGCTCGCCTCGCAGATCGGGGCCAACCCCTTCGGCCCCTAGGTCCCGCGCAGCTTCTCGACCGCCGCTTTCAGCCGGCGCTCCCGCGTCTCGGCTTTCTTGGCTCCTACCAGCAGGGCCGCCATCTCCTTCTTATTGGTGAAGGAGAGCCTGTCCCATGCCGCCGCGGCCGTCTCGTCCCTGGCCAGCACAGCGGCGAGGTCAGGCGGAGTCTCGACGGTCCTGGGAGCAGTGTCCAGCTCGATCGAGACATCAATCTTGTCACCGGTTCCGACTCCAGCGGCCGCCTGGATGGATTTCAGCACGCCCAGGCAGTAGGTGCCGTCGCCCATCGGCATCAACGAGCCGCGGTAGGGCGTGCCCGCGATCACGGCGCGGATCTTCGGCATGCCTTTGAGGCCGAGCTGGGCCGCGACGTGCTTGGGAATCGGGACCAGGGTTCCGCCACCACCGCCCGGCGTGGGCGTGAGCACGCCTTCGAACTTGACCACCGACCGGAATTTTAGGTCGGGACGTGTGACCCTTTGGGGAAGGGACGCGGGTAAGGGCCGGCGGCGAAGCTCGCGAATGACGGCGGCGAGATGAGGAACCCGCCCACCTTGTTGTACGTGTCGCCCAGCGCCTGCGCCGCCGAGTTCAGAGACGCGACGCTCAGCGCCGCATCGTCCCACCTACCTGTATCCAGCCTGGCCAACATGGCCTGGAAGGCGACGATCGTCTCGGAGTCCGAGAAGGCACAGTGGCCGGCGCGATGGACGAACAGCTGCCGCAGCATGTCCTGCTTGCCGGCCGCAAGCACGACATCCGCATAAGCCGTCTCGTTCTGGGGGACGACCAGCCCGTCACCGATCGTGTGCATCGTCAGCACCGGGACCGTTAGATTGCCATCGAAGCTGGTGGCCTGGTCGAGGTAGGCGACGGCGGAAGGGTTGGCCTTGATCCGCTTGCCGGCGTTGAGGGCACGAAGATCGGCCGCCAGGTCGAGCCCAGCCGCGCGGTACAGGGCGGTGACCTCGGCGCTGTTGGCGGAGATGGCCAGCTGGTGGGCGTAGTCGACGCCTGTGTTCCACGACGGGTTGCCGCCTGCCTTCTGCTCGAGGTCGGCGCGGTACTGGAACTCGAACGGGAAGTCGACCTGCGATTCCCAACGCGCCTGCGCGGCCTCCTGCCCGGCGTAGTCGGTGGGCGCCGGTTGGGGACCGACGATGTCGAACCACCCTGGCAGGTCACCGAGCGCGGCGATCAGGGCGATGCGCGCCTGGCCCGCCGGCGTGGCGGAGGCCGCATCGAAGATCTGTCCCGCGAGCTGGATGTTCGTCTGTGGATCGGTGATCCCGACCAGCTGCACCTGCGAAGCCGGGGCCAGCAATGTCTTGAAGGCATAGGCGGCGTCCAGGCCGGCATTCCACGTCGCAACGCCACCGGCGAGCACGCCGCAGAGCGGAATCGCTGCGGCGAAGCGGTCCGGATAAGCCTGGACCAGGCCCGCGGTGACGATCCCCCCGAGGGATACGCCCCAGGCGATCACGCGCTTCGGCTTGGCGAAGCGCTGATTGAAGAGGTCGAGCACCGCGATCTGGTCCTTGAGGGCGTCCGCGACCGCCCAGCCGGTCGAGCTGTACGACGAGCCGGCGATCGCGAAGCCATGGCCCAGCAGCCACGTCGAGGCTGTGGCGTCGGGTGCGTCCTGGGCCAGGTTGATCCGGCCA
>DATINX010000274.1:0-6342 GCA_035473835.1 Candidatus Dormiibacterota bacterium
GAGTGACCAAGCGAGAAGAAGAAGCCCACACCGACGGGCTTGCTGCCCTGCTGGAGCAGCTTTCTCGTCGTGTTGTCGATGGCCGAGATGTGGTCTGCATCGAAAGCGTGGCGGAGGCCGAACGTGTAAGCCAGGCCGCCGAGCGCCAGGAAACCTGGGTGTTGCGCGGCATACGCGAGGAGGAGGCCCCACCCGGCCAGGTGGAGAAAAGCGACCGCACCGTAGAAGCCGGCCAGCCGTGTGCGCTCGCCGGAATCGAAGGAGCGCCCGATCACAGTCCAGGGCGAGGCCACCTTGGAAGCCTAAGGCCTATCGCGACTTAGTCGCAACTGTGTATTCAAATGGCCCTTCGGCATTTGCGAATCGTTCCCATGTCTGACTCCCGGAGCACCCGGCGTTACCCTTGCGGTGGTGGACCTCGACCGCCTCCCGCCCCAGCTGCAGGCCGGGCTGCGCGCGCTAGCCAAGGCGGTGCGTAACCGCGAACCGGCCATCGAGAGCACCATCCAGCAGCTGCGGGCCAACCATCCGCACTTCACCAATGACCAACTGGCCCTGGACCTCATCCGTTCCACGCGAAGGCGGGTGGCGGCCACTGGCGCCATATCCGCGGCGACGGCAATCGTCCCGGGATTGGGCACGGCCCTGGCGATCGGGACGGTTACGAGCCAGGCTCTATACGCGCTGGAACAGGAGGTCGAGCTCGTCCTCGCGGTCGCGATGATCTACGGCCACGAGCTCGCCACCTCGGATGAGCGGGTGCTGGAAGCCCTGGTGGTCGTCGGCATCACGGGCGGCGCCGTCAAGCTCCGCGAAGACGTGCTGGTCGCCGGCGGCGAGCGCATTGCCGTGGCCGCCTTCCGCCGTTTTCCAGCGATGCTCCTGGCGCACACCGGCAGCCGGATCATGAGCCGGATCCTCACCGGTGTCGCCACCAGCGGCGCCGCCAAGGCTGCCGCGCGATTCGTCCCTGTCGGTGTCGGCATCGCCGCCGGTGCGGGATTCGATTGGCTCACCGTCACCGGACTTGGTCGCGGGGCTATGAAGTACTACGGACCGGGCGGTCCTGGAGCTCGCCCCCTGCTACTTGCCGGCGAAGATACCTCGGACGTCGAACTGCGCCGCTAGAGCGATCTGATCGAAGCCGCACTTCTTGGGGGGCTTGTCGGTGCGCCAGCGCAGAAACCGCGTGGCATGTCGAAAACGCTCGCCCGCCTCGAGCTTGTCATACGCCACCTCGGCGACCAGCTCGGGCCGGACCGTCACCCATTCGGTGTCTTTGCCGCGCGACCACCGGCTGAGTCCGCCCGGCATGCGGCCGGAGCTGTACGAATCCCACTCGCTTGGAGGCACGTCCACCTGTAGTGGCTTCAGCTTGGCTATCAGCTCCTTTCGCTCCGCAGCGCTGAAAGACGACGTGTGGCCGACGTAGTGAAGCGTGCCTTTGCGGTCATATAGGCCGAGTAGGAGCGAACCCAGCGACTTGCCGTCAGATGATTTGCGCCATCCGATGACCACGCAATCGGCCGTGCGCTGGTGCTTGACCTTCACCCACAACCGCTTGCCCGGGACATATGGGCCGCTCCACGATTTCGCCATCACGCCGTCGAGCCCCGCGCCCTCGAACTTCTCGAACCACTGCTGAGCAGTGGCGGCATCTCGCGTATACGGCGTGAGAAAGATCGGCTGCTTGACGCCTTTGAGCAGGCTCTCGAGGCGTTTGCGCCGGGCCCCGAGCGGCTCGGACCGCAGGTCCTTGTCGCCTTCGGCGAGGATGTCGAATGCGACGTACCAGACAGGCGTCGCCTCGCTGAGCATCCGCACTCGCGATTCGGCCGGGTGGATGCGCTGCTGGAGGGCGCCGAAATCGAGACCATGCTCCCCGACCACGATCAGCTCGCCGTCGAGCACCACCTTGTCCTGGCGCAACGTTCGGAAGGCCGGCACCACCTCGGGGAAGTAGCGGGTCATCGGGCGCGCGCCACGGCTGATCAGCTCGACGTTGTCGCCATCCCTGAACACGAGGGTCCGAAATCCGTCCCACTTCGGCTCGTACTCCCAGCTGTCGCCTTTGGGGATGCCCTCGCCCGGCGCGGACAGCATCGGCTCCATGTCCAGAGAAATCGGAAGCTTGAGATTTGCCACTTTTCCCCAGGTGTCTATATCTTGTGGATGGCGGTACCCTGTGCTACCATATCGCCGGTCGGTAAACCCGACTCCTTAATTTCGACTCCACGCCCCCACCCCAGCCTTGGGAAGCTCGCGCAAGCGGGCTTCCCGCTTTATGGGCCAAGTCTGGTCAGGACCCGAACCGCGACAGCAGGTCGGCGACTGTCATCTTGCCGTACTCTCTGGCGAGGACGTTTTCGGCGGTATGCCACACCGCATGCGCCTGCGCCGGGCCGCGGTCGGCCAGCTGGTCGAGCGTGATCGAGTCGAAAAGCTGGATCTGGGGGATCTGCTTCAGCTGGGTTGCCAACCACTTCGCCCACTGAGCGATGTTGCCATCGCCCGGCCCGGTCATCGCCGTCGCGGTCGCGGGCTTGGTTTGAGGCACTTCTGCCCACTGCTTGGCGGCGGCGGCCCCCTTCTCCACCACAGCTGCTGCTTTCTCGGCCCCCGCCGCCTTCAGAGGCCCAGCCGCTGACCTGGCCTTGGCCGCTTCCTCAGCCACCTTCTCAGCATCCACCGCCGCCTTCGCCTGAGCCTCATGAGCAGCCGCCTCCGCCTTGGCAGCAGCCTCGGCCTTGGCAGCCTTGAGTGTTGACAGACCTTCGCCCGCGATCTCGCTGATCCGGTTGGCCCCACTTCCGACGTCGCTCCCGGAAGCGCCATCGCCGGTGCGCAGGCGTTCGCCGAACCCTCGCCCAAGGGCGCCTCCAATGAGGTTGGGCACGTCCAGACCCGTCAGGCCCTTGATCGCGGTCGTCGACTCGACCATCGCCCGAGTCGCGTTGCGAACGATGTCCGATGCGCCATCTGCGCTCATCACCGTCAGCGAATCGATGTGACCCATCGGCTCGGCGGCGGCGCGGACAATGTCCGGCAGGGCCGCAAGCACCGTCTGGATGATGGCCGCCTCGTTGAACTGCTTGTAGGCGTCAGCGCGCATGGCCAGAGCCTTGGCCTCTGCCTCGCCTTTGGTGAGCACGATCTGCGCTTCCGCCCCACCTTCGAGCCTGGTGGTTTCGGCATCCGCCTCAGCAGAGGCGATCCGTGCACGTTTGTCGCCTTCCGCTCGCGCGATCACGGCCTGCGCTTCGGCGGCGGCCGGCTTCACAGTGGTCGACAGCAGCTCCTTCTCTTTGCGATCGGCCTCGAGCTGCGCGAGCTCGGTTTGCTTGCGAACGACCTCCTGCTGCGCCTCAGCCTGGGCCAACGGACCGGCCTGGTCGGCGCGAGCCTGAGCTGCGGCCACCTGCATCTTGGTTTCGGCTTCTCGGAGTGAGACGTCGCGTCCGGCGTTGATTTTGATCTGCTGTGCCTCAGCCTCGCGAACCGCGGCCTCCTGGTCGGTTGAGGCCTTCATGATGCGGGCATCCCGCGTGACGGTGGATACGCTCTGCTGGCCCAGGAGCTCGATGTAGTTCGATTCGTCGGAAAAGCTCTGGATGGTGAAGGCGTCGATCTGCAGGCCACTGGTCGCGAGGTCGCCCTTCGCCGCGTCTTGCACCTGCTGCAGGAGCTTCTGGCGGTCGCGTATCAGCTCTTCGATCGTCAGGGTGCCGACGATCGAGCGGAGCGATCCTTCGAGCACGTTCTTGACAATTGAGTCGACCTGCTCTGGCTTGGCGTCGAGGAATCGTTCCGCAGCGTTGCGCAGCGACTCGACGTCGCGTCCGATCTTGAACGTGGCCACGCCCTGCACCTGAACTTTGATGCCCTGGCTCGTCACGGCATCACTGAGCTGCACGTTGATCTGGCGCGCGGTCAGCTTCAGCCTGCCCACCCGGTTGAGCAGCGGCATGACGATCGTCCCGCCGCCGACGACGACCTTGACGCCTTTGTCGCCTGGTGTGGAAACCGCCTGACCGCGCTCGTCGCGCACCTTTGATCCCCGCGAGCCGGCGACGATGATGGCCTCGTTCGCGCCCGCCACCTTGTACCGGCTGGCGACGAACGCCAGGATCAGGATGATGATGATGACGCCGGCCACCGCGAGGAATGGCGTTGTCGTGACGAAACTAGGCATCGGACCGTGCTCCTTCATTGCTGACTGACGGGGTGGTTGGCGCGACGACGAGGTTGCCGCCGGCGATGGACACGACCTTGACCACACGCCCGGCCGGAATCTCGATGTCGGCGGTCGCGGTCATGTTGTGAGACGAGCCCGCGAAGCTGATGAGGACGGTTCCGAACCGGTTGGCTGGAATGCCCACCGAGACGCGGCCCGTCGATCCCACCATCTCTTCGAGGCTGAAGCTGTCCGTCGATTCGGCCTGGCGCAGCACCTTGAAGGCGCCAAATACGACAGCTGACCCGAAGAGGCCGGCTACCGTTCCCGTCAAGGTGGCCACGCCAGAGCCGGCGTTGAGACCGTGCAGGCCGAACAACCCGCCCACGCCGAACATGGCGACGAAGCCGAGCAAGATGGGCGTCGGTGACACCCCGCCGATGTCGAATCCCAGGTGGAGAGCCCCGAGCAGGCCGCCGAAGATGTCGTCGACGATCAGGGTGAGCAGCAGGAGGCCACCTCCGACGAGGAGGCAGATCCCGAATACCAGATCGGCGGCGTTCAAGCCTCTACCACCTGCGCGTGCAGTTTAGGACGACGGCTCGAACTCCGTTTTGCGCTATTTTTGGCCTCACGGGACAAGGCTCCGGCCTAAACCGCTAGCCTTTCCCAGCCATGAGCCGTTCCTTTCACATCGGCGAGGACGCCGCTGACCACGTCGCGGTCGAGGTTCTCGCCCGGGAGCATCCGGACAAGTCCGACTACTGGGATGGGAATTGGCTGACCGCGAACGTCGACGTCGCCTGCGGTCCATGGCATGGCAAGTACCGCGCGGCGTTACGGGCTGAGGAGTTTGCGCACTTTCGCGATCAGCTCCAGCGTCTGGATGACGATGGCGAGGCGCCGCCCGCCGAATTCGAGTCCATGGAGCCGTGGCTGCGATTCAACGTCCATCGATCGGACCGGCACGGACACCTGCGCGTCAGCGGCCACGCGCAGACCGAGCCCTTCTTCGACAGCCACAACATCATGTACTTCGTCCTCGAGCTGGAACAGAGCTTCATGACGACCACGCTCGATGAGCTCGCTAGGGTCGTTGAGGAATTCCCCGTGATCGGTTCGCGCTAGGACGCAATCCCCGGCTCGCCGACGCTAGTAGGAACTCAAATCAAGAGGGCTGGGGCCAAGATTAGCGAAGCGCCCCGCCCTACTTGCGTGGTTAGAAAGCCACCCGCCTCGCCCCGGCGCCGAGCTGGGCTCGAAACACGATCGCGCCTATGATCTCCAGCCCTCCGCCGACTACAGCAATGATGCCCGCTGCATAAATGAGGACTACGAGTGTGGTTGCGGTATGGAAAAGAAGGAGCAGGCCCAGCGCGATGCTCAACAAGCCTGACAGCGCGATACCCCAGCCGGCCCCAGTCACCGCCCGCAAGAGAGCCAGGCCGCCGAGAACAACGCCGAGTACTCCGATCAGCCACACCAGCACCGAAGTCGTGATCGCAGCCGTCCAGAGGGGATTGCGGATCAGAACGAGCCCCGCGACGATGCCCACAACGCCAGACAGGAGCTTCCAGCCCCAGCCGGCCGGGTCTGTGAAGATCCGGAACAGGTCGAAAATCCCAAGCACGAACCAGTAGACGCCTAGCAGCACGACGAGTGTGGCGAGTGTGGTGCCGGTGTTGGTGAGCAGAAGTAATCCGAGAATCACAGCGGCGATCCCCTGCAGCAGGATGACCCACCACGCGATGCCGGCCTCTTGAATCACGTTTACGCTGTCACTGGTGTCCGTCGCCATGGTCACCTCCAGACGAGTAAAACTGATCGAAAGGTCCTACTCGATGATGCCCGACGCTACACATCGGCTGCGCGCCCAGTGAGGTGCGAGCACAAGGGGCTTAGGCAGATTCTTAGTCATGCGGTTGGCGCAATGGTCGGGGGAGGCCGGCGAGATTGGAACTCGCGGTCTCGTCCCGTTAGTGGCAGCCACCACCTTTGGGATCGGCGGTCCACCGATGCGTGTCTAAAGGATCAGCTCATGTGGCGCTGGGCGGATCGATGGGATTCTCAGGCCGCTCGAGGCGCCAACGACCCCAGGGCAAGATCCCATCGATCTCGATTTCGAGCGCGAAGCTGAGAACGATCCGGACGACCACGATCAGCCCCAG
>DATINX010000275.1:0-4893 GCA_035473835.1 Candidatus Dormiibacterota bacterium
ACCCGGCTCGACGGTCATGCCCGGCCCCGGGCTGTCACCTTCGAGCAGCATATGAAGCTTTTCGGGACGGACCACGAAGCGAACGCCATCGCGAGTGAGCAGGTTCGAGATCCCGATGAACCCGGCCACGAACTCGGTGGCAGGGCGCTCATAGAGCTCGACCGGCGGGCCGAGCTGCTCGATGCGACCGTTGGCCATCACGGCGACCCGGTCGCTCATGGTGAGCGCCTCCTCCTGGTCGTGCGTGACATACACGAACGTGATCCCCACCTCCTTCTGGATGCGCTTGAGCTCGAGCTGCATCTCCTGGCGCAACTTCAGGTCCAGCGCTCCGAGCGGCTCGTCCAGGAGGAGCACCTCAGGCTCGTTGATCACCGCGCGAGCCAGCGCGACCCGCTGCCGTTGGCCGCCGGACAGCTGGTTGGGACGGCGCTTGTCCAGCCCGGTGAGGCGGACCATCTGCAGCGCCCGTTCCACGCGCCGCCGGCGTTCGGCAGCTGGAACGCCCTTGATGCGCAGGCCGTAGCCGATGTTGTCGCCGACGGTCATGTGAGGGAAGAGGGCGTAGTCCTGGAAGACGGTGTTCGTCTCGCGCAGATGGGGCGGCAGCGACGTCACGTCGCGTCCGCCGAGCTCGATCCGTCCTCCATCCGGGCGTTCGAAGCCGGCGATCAACCGAAGGAGCGTCGTCTTGCCCGAGCCCGACGGGCCGAGCAGCGTGAAGAACTCGCCCTCGTCGACGGTCAGGTCGATGCCCGCGACCGCGACCACCTGCCCGTAGTTCTTACGGATCCCCTGGAGGCGAAGGGCCGCCGGCTTTGACCCCGGCTTTTGTGAGTCGCTCAGTCGAGAGACGCCATGACGTGCTTGATCTGTGTGTACTCCTCCAGCGAGTAAATCGACATGTCCTTGCCATAGCCGCTCTGCTTGTAGCCGCCGTGAGGCATCTCGTTGACGAGCGGGATGTGGGTGTTGATCCAGACTGTGCCGAACTGGAGCCGCCGCGCCATGCGGAGGGCCCGGCCGACGTCGCGCGTCCACACCGATGCGGCAAGCCCGTAGTCGACCGAGTTCGCCCACTCCAGCGCCTCGTCCTCATCGGTGAACTGCTGGATGGTGACCACGGGGCCGAAGACCTCTCGCCGCACGATCTCGGCGTCCGGTCCGGGGGGCAGCACGATGGTGGGCTCGTACCACGAGCCCGCACGCTTGATGCGCGCGCCGCCCGTCGCCACCTCGGCGCCGGCCTTGCGGGCCCGGTCGACGAATCCCGAGACGCGCTGCAGCTGCTCCTCCGAGACGAGAGGGCCCATGTCCGTATCGGACGCGGCTGGGTCGCCAACCTTCAACGACTCGACGGCCGGCACCAGGTCCTTGACCAGCTTGTCGTGGATGCGCGGGCCGGCGAGGATTCGGGTGGCTGACGTGCAGTCCTGACCGGCATTGAAGAAACCGCCGATCTTGATGCCCTCGACCACGGCGTTGAGGTCCGCGTCGTCGAACACGATCACGGGGGCTTTGCCGCCGAGCTCGAGGTGCACGCGCTTGAGGGTCGAAGCGGCGTCGCGCGCGACGATCTTGCCCGTGCCCACGTCACCCGTGAGAGACACCATCGCCACACCCGGGTGACGCACGAGCGCGGCGCCCACCTTCTCACCGTCGCCGGTGACGACGTTGAGCACTCCAGGCGGGAAGATTTCCGCGTCCTCCGCGAGCTCCGCCAGGCGCAACGCGGTCATCGGCGTCCACTCGGACGGCTTCAGGATGACGGTGTTGCCCGCGGCCAGGGCTGGGCCGAGCTTCCAGGCCGCCATCATCAGCGGATAGTTCCATGGCGCGATCGAGCCAACGACGCCGAGCGGCTCGCGGCGGAGGAAGCTGGTGAAGCCCTTCATGTACTCGCCCGCGGCGCGGCCTTCGAGCAGGCGTGCCGCGCCCGCGAAGAAGCGGAAGCAGTCCGCGATCGGCGGGATCTCTTCCGACAGCGTGGGCGCCAGCGGCTTGCCCACGTTCTCCGACTCGATGCGGGCAAGCTCTTCGCCGTGAAGCGCGATGACCTCGGCGAGTTTGAGCAGGCGCTCGCTGCGTTCTCGCGGCGTGGTGTCGAACCAGACGTCCTCGTAGGCGTCACGGGCGGCCCTGACCGCGTTGTTGAGGTCTTCCTCTGTCCCCTTCGGCACCTCAGCGATCACCTTGCCGGTGGCGGGGTTGACGATCTCCTGGTACTCATTCCCCGACCCGGGCACCCACTTGCCCCCGATGTACATCTCCCGGCGCTTCAAGGTCGTGCTCATGACTTGCTCCTTGCGGGAACACCCGCCACCTCGGCCAGTGCGGAACCGAGGACGTCCAGCCCCTCCAGCAATTGATCGTCCGGGATGGTCAGCGGCATCAGCGTCCGAATGACGTTGTGATGCATGCCCGATCGCAGAAGCAGCAGCCCATGCTCGCGCGCGATGCCGAGGATGCGCGCGGTCTCGGCGTCGGCCGGGACCTTCGTCTTGCGATCGCGCACCAGCTCCATTCCGGCCATCGCGCCCATGACGCGGACGTCGCCGACCAGGTCGATCTCGTCGGCCCAGCTGCGCATCCGCTCCTCGATGATGGAGCCGATCCTCCCGGCTCGTTCCGGCAGCCGCTCGTCGCGCATGACGTCCATCACCGCAACGCCGGCGGCGCACGCCACCGGGTTGCCGGCATACGTGCCGCCCAGCCCGCCCGGCGCCGGCGCATCCATCACTTCCGCGCGGCCGACCACGCCTGACAACGGGAACCCCGCGGCCAGGCTCTTGGCGACCGTGACCAGGTCTGGCGTCACGCCCGCGTGCTCGATCGCGAAGAACCGCCCAGTCCGTCCGAAGCCCGTCTGGATCTCGTCGACGATGAGAAGGATCCCGTGGCGCTCGGTCAGGTCGCGCAGCGCGCGTAGGAAGCTCGCCGGTGCCGGCACGAAGCCGCCCTCGCCGAGCACGGGCTCGATGATGATCGCGGCGACGCGCTCCGGCGAGACGGCCGACTCGAACATGTCGTCGAGCGCGGCGAGTGCCTGCTCGGAGCTCCAGCCACGGTACTCGTACGGGTAGGGGGCCTGGTAGACCTCTGCGGCATAGGGCCCGAAGTTCTGCTTGTAAGGGTTGACGGTGCCGGTCAGGCTGAGGGCGAGGAGGGTCCGGCCGTGGAAGCCGCCGGTGAAGCTGATCACGGCGGGGCGTCCCGTGGCCGCGCGCGCGATCTTGACCGCGTTCTCGACCGCCTCCGCCCCGGTGCTGAAGAAGATCGCCTTCTTCGGCCCCTCGCCTGGGGCGACCTCGCACAACCGCTCGGCGAGGCGCAGGTACGACTCGTACATGACGACCTGGAAAGCCGTGTGCGTCACGCGTTCCAGCTGGTCGCGGACGGCGGCCATGACGCGGGGGTGGTTGTGGCCGACATTCATGACACCGATCCCGCCGACGAAGTCGATGTAGCGGCGGCCGGTTGTGTCCCAAACCTCCGAGCCCTGGGCGCGGTCGGCGACCAGCGGGTGCGCGGTGGTCACGCCGCGCGGCACGTACCGCTCGCGTAGAGCCCTCAGCTCGTCAGCAGCGTTGCCCAACTTTTCTGTCATTCAATCACGGTCGAACATTGACTGCTGAACCGCCTCACCCTACCCTCCCCATCGAGTGCGAACAGTGGAAGGTGCGGATGCCGCGGCTGCCGTCGAACGGCTGTGGCCCGACCGGGGCGCGACCGTGGTCCCGCTGTCGGGTGGAATCACCAACCACAACTTCAAGGTAGACGTGCTCGGCCAGGCTTACGTCCTCCGGATGGGAGGCGCGGAGACGGGCGTGCTCGGGATCGACCGCACCGTCGAGTACCAGGCCAGCCTGCGTGCGGCCGAGGTGGGGCTGGGACCGGAGGTGGCCGGTTTTTTTCCGGAGGAGGGTTGGCTGGTCACGCGCTTCATCGACGGCCATCCCATCGCCCTGGAAGATATGCGGAAAGACGGCGAGATCCGGCGCGTCGCGGCGGCCCTGCGCAGGTTTCACGACGCCGCCCCGATCCCGGGGCGCTTCGACGCGCACGCGGTCGTCGAGGTGTACCAGCGGGAGGCGGCGGAGCGGGGCGTCGACATCCCCGATGCCTACGCCGGCGCCCACGAGACGTCGGAGCGAATCCGGCGCGTGCGAGGTCCGCAGCCTCTGGCGCCCTGCCACAACGACCTCCTGAATGCCAACTTCCTCGACGACGGCGCGGTGCGGATCGTCGACTGGGAGTACGCGGGCATGGGCGATCGCTTCTTCGACCTCGCCAACTTCTCGGTCAACCATGAGTTCGGCGCCGCCGAGGACGAGTTGCTGCTCGACGCCTACTTCGGCGAGGCGAGCGCGGGCGCCCTCTCGTCGCTGGGGATGATGAAGTTCATGTCCGATTTTCGAGAGGCGATGTGGGGCGTGCTCCAGAGCGGCATCTCCGAGCTCGACTTCGATTTCCACGGTTACGCGGCCAAGCATTTCGATCGGCTAGCTGCGCACTCGGGCACCCTGCGGATCGAATAGCGGCTCATCGGCCACGTGTCCGCTCACCCAGGTCCCGAATATCTCGACCTCGACCGCCGTACCGGCACGCGCGTTGGCGGGCACATATGCATACGCGATCGAGCGAGCCACGGCGTAGCCGTAGCCACCGCTGGTGACGCGACCGGTGATCTCACCCCCGATGCGGACCGGTTCTGATCCCAGCGCCACCGAGCGCGGGTCGTCCAGCGCCAGACATGCGAGTCGGACTGCCGGCTGGGTCTCGCGCGCCTTGAGCAAGGCATCCCGGCCGATGAAGTCGCCCTTGTTGAGCTTCACGCAAAAGCCAAGTCCCGCTTCGTAGGGATTGACCTCGGGGCCGATGTCGGCACCCCAG
>DATINX010000276.1:0-3315 GCA_035473835.1 Candidatus Dormiibacterota bacterium
CGCGGCGGCCTCTCTTCGCGGCGGCGACATCATCGTCTCGGTCGGGGACGTGGCCGTGGCCAAGGCCGGCGACCTCCAGCGGCTCATGGTCGAGGCTCAGATCGGAACCCGTCTGGCGCTGACGATCCTGCGCGGGGACAAACAGATGACCATCGAGGTCGTCCCCGTGGAGCTGGCTTAAGCTCCACACCCCTGGGCTCCCCACCCCTGGGCTGCCCACCCCGTGGGAGCTCCCCGGCGCGGTGAGGGGCGACCCCCTAAACTCCGTGGGTGCCGAAGCAGATTCGCAATCTTCTGCGCGCGCAGGTTCACGACGGACGTTTCCGGCTGGCCGAAGTCGACCCGGACTCGACGCCAGGTCTGAAGAAGCCCAAGCGGGCGCTCCAGGATCTCAACAAGCACAAGGCCAAGCTCTTCAAGCTGCAGGACAGGCTCTACGCGGAGAACAAGCGTGCCCTGCTGATCGTCCTGCAGGGGATGGACACGAGCGGCAAAGACGGCACCATCACCCACGTCATCGGGAACATGAACCCGCAGGCGGTCGAGATCACCCCCTTCAAGCAGCCCACCCCCCAGGAGAAGCGGCACGGCTTTCTCTGGCGAATCCGCCGGCGCCTGCCCGACCGCCGCGACGTCGGCATCTTCAACCGCTCGCACTACGAGGACGTGCTCGTGGTGCGCGTCCACGACCTGGCACCACTCTCGGTGATCGAGCGCCGTTACGACCTGATCAATCGATTCGAGAAGCAGGTGGTCAGGCAGCGAACCAAGGTCGTCAAGATCTGCCTTCACATCTCGTACGACGAGCAGCGCAACCGGCTGATCGAGCGGCTCAAGGACCCCGACAAGCAGTGGAAGTTCAGCGAGCACGACATCGACGAACGAGCCTACTGGGACGACTACCAGAGCGCGTACAGCATCGCGATCACGCGCTGCTCGACCGATTACGCGCCGTGGTACGTGGTCCCGGCCAACAACAAGGACTACCGCAACTGGGCGGTGGCCAGGATACTCATCGAGACCCTGGAGGAGATGAATCCACAGTATCCCCATCCCAAGCTCGATGTGCCGCGGCTGTTGAAACGGCTGCAGGCCTGAGGTAGGTTAAGCGGCTGTAAAGGCAACATGATCGGGGGGTCGTTGATATGAGACGCGTACGGCTGGTGTCCATGCTGGCGGCGGCAGTCATCGCGATGGCCTGCGGATCGACGGGCGGGAGCGGTGGCACGCCGGCCAACTCCTATTCGGGCAAAACCATCAAGCTCGGGGCGGTTCTGTCGATCACCGGGGCGGGCGGCCTCTACGGCCCGCAGAGCCGGGACGGCATGATGCTCGCCGTCAACGAAATCAACAAGGCGGGCGGGGTCAACGGGGCCACCATCAACCTCACGGTGAAAGACGATGCCTCGCTCCAGGCGCAATCGGCCCAGGTCGCGCAAACCATGATCCAGTCGGACCTGGACCTGGCTCTCCTGGGCCCCACCCTCTCCAACTCCGCGGTGGCCGTCCACCCGCTGGCCGAGAGCCTGAAGACGCCGATCCTCGCCGTGAGCACGACCGGCATCAACATCGTTCCGAACTGCAACTTCCCCAGCACGACGGCTTGCCGCTTCGTCTTCCGCGACAGCCTCGGCGAGGAGACCGCCATCCCCGACAACATCCAGTCGTACTCGGCCGACGCCCACCCGGCGACGGGCGTGCTCCTCGTCGCGCAGGACGACAAGTTCTCGAGCGACGGCGGCAAGATCGTCCAGGCCACGGTCGCGCAGTACGGGATCAACCTGCTGAAGGTGATCAAGTTCAACAAAGCCGAGGCCGACCTCTCGCCTTACGTCACCACGGCCGTGCAGCAGAAGCCGGACGTGATCTTCATCACATCGCTCGGCGGCATCCCCGCCAAGATCATGATCGAGGCCCGCAAGCAGGGTTGGCAGGGCCAGTTCCTGGGAGGGAACGGCTTCAACACCGCCACCGTTTCCAAGAACGCCGGGACGGCCGGCCAGGGGGCGCGCAGCGGAAGCGCGTGGTACCTCGGCAACTCCTTCCCGTCCAACGCCGACTTCGTCAACAGTTTCAAAGCCGCGTACGGCCACGACCCCGATCAGTTCGCCGCGCAGGGCTACACCGGCATCAAGATCCTCGCGGACGCCGCCAAGCGCGCCAACCTCACGTTCTCGGATCTCCCCGGCGACCGCGAGAAGGTGCGGACCGCGATGGAGACGGTGAACATCCAGACTCCACTCGGCCCGTTCCAGTTCACCTCAACGCACGACGTGAAGCAGACCGTCTGGATCATCAAGATGGACGGCCAGGGCGGCTTCACCCTGGTCCACGAGATCAAGGCCAGCTAAGAATGGAGAGGGGACCTCGCGGTCCCCTCTCCTTTTATTGTTGATTCGCCTTGGGGCAGCAGATCCTCAACGCGATCTTCATCGGGTCGATCTACGCTTTGTTCGCTGTCGGTTACACGCTGGTGTTCGGCGTGCTCGACATCCTCAACCTGGCGCACAGCGCAGTGTTCACGCTCGCCGCCGCAGTCACCTACACGCTGGTCGTCAACCATGGGCAGTCGTTCTGGCTCGCCGGCGCGCTTGCGATCGTCGTGGCCGCGCTGATGGGCCTGGTCATCGAATACGTCTGCCTCAGGCCGCTAAGAAGGCGCCGGGCGCCGCCCATCGCGGCGCTCATCTCCACGATCGGCCTCGCGCTCATCATCGTCGCCGCCATCGAGCAGGGCCGGCCGGGAACCCTGTTCGCATGGCTGTGGGTGGACGGCGCCAACCCGGTGACCATGCCGCCGGGAACGTTTCCCAATCCGACGTGGCACGTGGCCGGCCTGACGCTGGAGGGCAGCAAGCTCGCCGTCATTCCAATCTCCGTTTTCCTGATGCTCGTGCTCGGCTACGTCATGCGATTCACGCAGGTCGGCCGCGGCCTGCGGGCGGTCGCCGAGAATCCGCGCGCCGCGCGGTTGATGGGCATCGACGTCGATCGCATGATCTCCCTGACCCTGGTCATCTCCTCCGCGCTGGGCGGCCTTGCCGGCATCATGTTCGGCGTCGCGCTCGGAGACATCAGCCCGTATATCGGCCGCGACAGCGTCGAGGTGCGCGGTCTCGCCGTCATCGTGCTGGGAGGGATGGGCAGCATCCCAGGCGCCGTCCTGGGCGGCTACCTGCTCGGCTTGATCGAGGTGCTCGCGGTCGTGCTGCTGGGCAGCAACGTACGCGCCGGGGTCGCGTTCGCGGCCTTGTTCCTGATGCTCGTCCTCCGTCCCCAGGGCCTCTTCGGCGCGCAGCTTCGCGAGCGCATCTA
>DATINX010000277.1:0-8389 GCA_035473835.1 Candidatus Dormiibacterota bacterium
AGGCGCTCGTCTTCCTTTTCTATGTGCTTGATTTCACGGGTGGTTGAAGGACCGAGCTGACCGAGTTCCGGTCACGGCACGAGGCGGCGGTCGTGGATGGCATCGGCATCTACGGCATCAGCGTCGATTCGGTCTTCTCGCACCAGGCGTTTGCGAAGGAGCTCGGCGGCCTGCCCTATGACCTCATCGGCGATTTCGAGCGGAAGATGGTCACCGACTACGGTGTGCGAAGGGATGACGTGCCCGGATACTCCGGCATGGCGCGCCGCACCATCTTCGTCATCGACGGCTCGGGAACGGTGCGATGGACCTGGGTGGGCTCTCGCGAGATGCCTCAGCCCGACTACGACGCCGTGATCGACGAGGCGCGTAAGGCTGCAGCGCCGCCCGCTTAGCGCAGCGTGTCCAGCGCCGCGGCCATAAGCACGCGCAGCTGGCGCGCCCGCTCGAGGGTAATCTCCGCGAAGCGCAGCTCGTCGCCGGGCACCAGCTGCGCGGCGATCGGGATCGAGGCGCTGACGACCCCGGCCACCACGGGATAGCCGCCTGCAGTCTGGTGATCGGCCATGAGGAGGATCGGCTGGCCGCCATGAGGCACCTGTACGGCGCCGGTGGTCAGCCCGAACGAGAGCAGCTCCTCTCCGCTCGTGATGAGCTTCGGGCCCTCGAGACGGTAGCCCATGCGGTCGGCCTCCCGGCTGACCTTGAACGGTCCGCCGAACAGCAGCGCGCGCCCGTCGGCGTCCAGCACGTTGACATGTGGACCCGCGATGGCGAAGAGGGTGTGATCGGAGTAGTCGGGGCGGAGGTGGGCGGGCAGGTGAACACCTGACACCGCGGGCCGCCCATTCGAAATGTGAGCGCCGCTGATCTGGTCGCCGGCTTTCAGGTTGCGGCCGTGCATTCCTCCGCGGCCCGCCATGAGGTTCGTGGACGCCGAGCCAAGCCAGCGATCCGCCTCGATGCCCCCGGCGATGGCGATGTAAGCGCGCGACCCGGAGCGCCGCGCCCCGAATGTCAATCGATCGGCCCGGCCCAGGAAGATGCCCGTCCACATGGGCGCGGCCTGTTCGTTGACGCGCAAGTCGAGGTCCGCGCCTGTGACGGCGATGAGGCACGGGCGCTCGGCCACCAGATGGGGGCCCGTGAGCGTGCACTCGAGCGTGGCCTCGCTCTCGGCGTTGCCGACGACGAGGTTGGCCGCCCTGTGCGCGAAGCGATCCATCGCGCCGCCCGACGGCACGCCGGAGGCGATGGCATTCGGCCGTCCAAGGTCCTGGACGGTCGTGAACAGTCCCGGTTCGACGACGCGAAGCGCTGCGCTCACGTTGTGGAGGCGAAAAACTTCACTCGATCACCCGCGCGAAACAGGCACGGCGGATCGCGATCGGGGAGGAACAGCTTCACCGACGTATGCCCGATCAAATGCCAGCCTCCAGGGGTTGGCAGCGGATAGATGCCGGTCTGCCGGCCCGCGATGGCGACTGAGCCGGCGGGCACCTGCGTGCGCGGCACATGCCGCCTCGGCAGCTCCAGCTCTTCCGGCAGAGGTCCGAGGTATGCCCAGCCCGGGACGAAACCGACCAGGAACACGCGATAGATCGGTTTCGAGTGAAGGTCCGCGACCTGTTGAGGTGAAAGCGTCAGTCGAGCGGCGACCCCCTCGAGGTCGGGTCCCTCGTAGACGACCGGTATGCGATGCAGCCTGCCGGGCTCGGCCATCGGCGGCCGCTTGGCGGCCAATCTCTTGATCGCGGCGCCGAGGGCGTCGAATGTTGTCTGGTCGGGGTCGAAATGCACGGTCACCCCCGCATAGCCGGCGACTGCCTGACGGACGTCTCGACGCTTCTTCAGCGCGGTCGCCAACGCGATGGCACGTGTGTTCAGCGCCGTATCGAGTCGCATGCCGAGCTCGGCCAGCAGCGCGGTGTCACCCAGGGGGTGGATGCGCACCCGAGGCGCCGGCTTGCGTGCGGAGCGAGGCGGAGGCATGTGCGCTCACAAGAATGGCGTAGAACACCCCCGGCAAGAGGCCGACACACAGCAGGCCAACGCACGCGATGCCGATCACCCAGGCCGTCACCATCGCGGCGGCGGCGGCGTTCCAGGTCGGAAAATCCCGTTGGACTCCGCGGAGCGCAGCTGGAAAGTCGAAGAGGTCATGCGGGCGGCCTGTCCCCGCAAAGCGGCCGGCCGCGTGCGGCATCAGGAGCAGCATCACGAATCCCCAGGGGAGCGCTAGCACCGCCGCCGCGGCCAGGTGCGCGTACGCCTGGGCCTGCTGCCGGTCGGCCACGCGCCACAGCTGTGTGCGATCGATCGCATCGGCGAGGGGGCTCAGCGCCAGGACGAACGGTGCCGACAGGAGCGCGATCGCGACCGCGGTCCAAAATCCGTCCGCAAGCAGCCCGCGCGAGAGCTTCCACGGCGGCGGAGGCAGCGCGGCATCCTGTTCGACGGCGCGGGTCGCGGCAATCGCGTAGCCAAGCAAGGGGATGAACGCAACCGGCAGCAGAAAGACCGTCAGCGACCCGACCAGAAAACGCGAGAGCCATGCGCCGCGAAACGGCCACCCGAAGGACGCCGCGACCTGCTGCACGGTCAAACCTTAGGCGCGGGCTGTCGAATAGGATGCGTGCCTAAGCGTGAACGCTCTGCTGACCGACCTCTACGAGCTCAACATGGCCACGAGCTACATGCGCCGCGGCATGACCGGCACGGCCACATTCAGCCTTTTCGTACGCTCGCTGCCTCCCGCGCGTGGATTCCTCGTTGCCGCCGGAATCGAATCCTGCCTCGACCGGATTCAGGACTTTCGATTCGAAGATGACGACATCCGCTACCTCCGCGACACGCTGCGATATGAGCCGCGCGACCTGGAGGCCTTCCGGCGCTTGCGGTTCACCGGCGACATCTGGGCGATCCCTGAGGGACGCATCGCGCTTGCCGGCGAGCCCATCCTCGAGGTGACCGCGCCCCTGCCCGAGGCGCAGCTCATCGAGACGCTGTTCCTCAATCTCGTTACGTTTGAGACGACCATCGCGAGCAAGGCCGCGCGATGCGTGATCGCGGCCCGAGGTCGCGACGTGATCGACTTCTCGTTTCGCCGCACGCAAGGCATCGAGGCCGGGATCGACGTCGCACGCCTGTCGAACATGGTCGGGTTCATCTCGACAAGCAATGTCGAGGCGGCCCGCCGCCACGGCCTGATCGCCGCGGGCACGATGGCCCATTCGTACATCGAGGCATTTCCCACCGAGCTGGAAGCGTTCCGCGCCTACGCGCAGGACTTTCCCGGACGTGTGACGTTTCTCGTCGACACGTACGACACGATCACCGGCATCAAGCACGCGATCGCGACGATCAAGGAGCTCGGCCCGAGCGGCCGCCTGGGGGTCCGGATCGACAGCGGCGACCTGGTCGCGCTGTCCAAGCAGGGACGCAAGCTGCTGGATGCGGCCGGCCTGCCGCAGGTGCGGATCATCGCCAGCGGCGCTCTCGACGAGGTCTCGATCGACAAGCTCGTCCGCGATGGGGCGAAGATCGATGCCTTCGGCGTCGGCACCAGAATGGGTGTCTCCGCCGATCATCCCTACCTCGACACCGCGTACAAGCTGGTCTCCTACGACGGCCGTCCCGTGATGAAGCTTTCGCGCGGCAAGGTGACCGCGCCTGGGCGCAAGCAGGTCTTCCGACGTGCGAAACCGTTTGGCGATCTGATCGGTTTGCACGACGAGAAAGTGCCGGCCGGGCGAGAGCCTTTGCTGGAGGCGGTGATGGTCGGTGGCGTCCGGCGCTCAGCTCGCCCGAGCATCGCGGATTCGAGGGCGCTGTTTAAGACGGACCTTGGCCGGCTCCCGGCGGCGGCACGGAACATCGGCGCGCCCAGGGTGCCGGGGGCACGTCAGACGCCGGCCCTGGTCGCGTTGACATTGACTACGCGCAAGCGCCTGGCCACGCACAGTTAGGCTCTAAACCCGGTAACTCACGACCGTATCTCCAGTCGGATGGCTTACACGAGAATCGCGATTCTCTTGGTGCTGGCCGCAGTCGTCGTTTCGTGCGGAAGCGGAACCTCGGATGTCGCCAAGGCCGCGACGCGCCAGCGGGTGGCAGTGGCTGTGCCGGCCTTGGCGTCGGCGCTGCCACCCTTCGCCACCGCATTGGGCCCAGTGGTCGCCAGCGTGGCGCCGCCGGCCGCTGTCGTGGCGTCCTCAAGAGGTCTCGTCACTTTCGCACACCTTACCCCCGCCGCTTATGAGGTCCACCTGCACGCGATCTGCAGCGGGCAGCAGGGCTACCACCTTGCCTACCTGCCGCAGCTCGTGGTGGGCTCCGCCCATACGGGGTCGATCCAGGTCCCGGCTGCGGACTTCGGTCGCGGTTGGTGCGTGATCGTCTACTCGGATCCGGTTCGCAGCATCGTGCTCACGACGCGGCCGATATAGGTCCGGGGGCCGGACGGCTCAGGGCCGCTTGATCCGGACCTCGTAGCCATTGGTCGCCGGGCGCACCTCGACGTCGCCGGCGCGCAGCTTGATGGCGCCTCCCTGCCGCGTGGCGACGATCGAGCCTTCGAACACGAGCTCCGCGAAGCGCCAGTCGCGGCCCTGCCTCAGCATCCGCACCAGCACGCCGCCGGGGCTGCGCCACAGACCTTCCCCCGCCGCCTTGAAGCCGGCCGTCACCAGCTCTCCGATCCGGTCGGGGACCGCCGGCGTAGGCGATGGCAGAACGCGCACGATGGGCCGGCTCGAGGACGGCGGTGTTTTCGATTCTGGGCGGCGGGCCCGCGCCTGCTCGAGGGACAGCTGCAGCAACTGCGAGCCCTCCTCCTGCGCGAAGAACGCTCCCGAGATGCGGCTGGGGTCTCGCGACCGCCGCAAGCAGTTTGTGCAGTCGGCCTCGCGATCGACCGCAGCGAACGACCCCGCCGCGAGATTCTGCCCGCACAGGGTGGTGACAGCACCGCTGCGAGGGACTTTGGGCGTCAGGTGAATGCGCCCGCCCGTCTTTCGCTGGACTGATTCCAGGCGCAGGTTGAATACGCTCACCGCCGGCTCGCCATCCACATGAGGTTAGTGCCCTTCGGACTTAAGCTGAGCGCCATGCCCACGATCGCTCGCAGGCCGCTCGGCGCCTCCGGATTACAAGTCTCCGAACTCTCGCTCGGTTCGTGGCGTACTTATGAACGCATCCCGCGCGAGACGGGCATCGCCGTCATGAAGACCGCGCGCGAGCTCGGGATCAACTTTCTCGACGACGCGCGCTACAACGACGAGACCGGGACCGCCCCTTTGAAGTCGGGCTACTCGGAGGTGGTGTTTGGCGATCTGTTCCGAGCCTCGGGCTGGAAGCGCGACGAGGTGGTCGTCGCCAACAAGCTCTGGTGGGAGTTCTGGCCTCAGCAAAGGGCCGCGGCCGAGCTCGACGAATCGCTGCAAAGGATGGGTCTCGACCACCTCGATCTGGTCTATGCCGAGAGGCCCCCAAAAGGTCTGACTATGGAAGAGATCGTGCACGATGTCACAGCACTCATCGATGCCGGCAAGGCACGCGCGTGGGGAGTCCTCAACTGGAAGCCGGACCTCGTCGCGGAGGCGGGCGTGGTCGCGGCTGCGCAGGGTGTCGAGCCGCCGTGCGCCGCGCAGCTTCCATACAGCCTCGTCCATCGCTCGATGGTCGAAGACCCGAGGATGACCGCCGCGCTCGACGCCGCAGGAGCGCGCGTGGTGGCCTCTTTCTCTCTGATGGGCGGCGCGCTCACCGGCAAGTATGCGGTGCCCGGCGCAAGTGGGCGCCTGAGCGGCGACGTGAACAACGAGTCGTACCAGCCCGCACTGAAGGCGGCGAGCGAACTCCAAGACTTCGCCTCCGCGCACGAAACAATGCCGGCGACGATGGCGATCGCGTTCGCGCTTCTCGATCCCCGCGTCGCCAGCGTGCTGTTCGGCGCCACGAGCCCCCAGCAGCTGACCGAAAACGTGAAGGCGGCGGCCCTTGCGACAGCGATGGACGGAGACGCGGTCGCGGAGCTGCGCCGAATAGGGCTCGAGCAGTGAGTAGCGGCTCGGGGCTGGACGCTGCCGGCTGGCACGAGCTTGCGCAGCGGCTCCTGGACTATCAGGCTCCGGACGGACTCAGCTCCGTCGAGCTTTTCTTGCACCGGCTACCAGAACCGCTGGCGAACGAGATCCCACTTCCCGAGAGAGCACGGCTGCTCGGAAGCATGCTGCGATCGAATGCCGGCCGGCCGACGCTGCTCGAAGTGGTCCTGGATGTCGACCTTCCACCGGATGACGCGCTCGCCGCATACGAGGAGTCGCTCGTGCGAAACGGCTGGACGACCTTTGAGGGTTTCGGCGGCATGCATGGCGGCTTCGTCCCAGCCGGCATCGTGGGCACGGGTCGGGTGTATCGGCATGGCAGGCGAGGACCAGTGTTGATGGTCGCCGCGATGGCTCGCGAAGCCGCTTTGACGGACCTTCGGCTGCGGCTCGACTCCGAGATCGTGCGCCACCTGCCTCAGATGCAACGCAACCGACCCGAGGGAGCCGATCGCCTACCGCCGCTGCAGGCGCCATCGGGCATCCCGCTGCGTGGTGGCGGCGGAGGAGGCGGTGACGGGAGATGGTATTCGGAGGCGGCTGTAGACACCGACATGCCGGTGGCCGAGGTGGAATCCCATTTCGCCAAGCAGCTCGAACGCGCTGGCTGGAAACGCCTTGCCGGAAGCGCGGATGACACGGTCGCCTGGAGCTCGTGGGAGGTCCCGGGCAAAGGCAGCTGGCGTGGGCTGCTCCTTGTGCTGGGGGCGTTCAGGCCGAATGAACGCGTGCTCTCAGTGCACGTGGAGTCAGACTCGCAGCCTCGGGGCAGTTGGAGCGCCGGCGGGATCATGAGCCTCAAGCGCGCCTGATCCCTGCCGCGGATGGTCCTACGCGGTGCCCAGCTCCACCAGGTCCTCGAGGATCCGATCGATGTGCTTGAGAAGTGAGAGGTGGCCTTCGTCCTCGAGCAGGCGCTGCTGCGCCCCGGTGACGTGGGCCGACAGCCACCGGCCGTGATCGTACGGGACCATCAGGTCCTGGGCCCCTTGCCAGATCGCGACAGGAACTCGCATGCTCGTCAGCTCGAAGCCCCACGGGCGCACGAACGCAAGGTCGTCGTCCCGCCATCCAGCGATACCCGTCGACACCGAACGCCTGAAGCTGTCGGCGAGTATGTCGCCGAACTCACCGCTCAGGGCGTCCTTGTCAACCTGGCTGACCAGGCCGCCTAGCGCCGCCGCGACCTCCGGCCCGGTCACCTCCCTCAAACCCTCGGCCGCCTTTTCCAGAAATGCGCCCAGCGACTGCTCGCCGGATACCGCCGCGGCGAACTCTGCGATGTTCTCGGGGCCCATGCCCGCCGACCAATCGAGACCCTCCGCTTCGTTCGGAGCCACGCTCCCGATGGTGGCCGCGGCAAGGCATCTTTCCGATAGCAGGGCCGCGCACGCGAGGGCGTGTGGGCCGCCGCCTGACCAGCCAACGGTTACGAAACGATCCGCGGCCAATGCGTCGAGGATCGTTTCGGAGTCCTGGGCCGCGTCGGCAACCGCGCGCCCTGGGTTCGGCGTCGACGAGGCGTAGCCAGGCCGCGAGTAGACGACCGTGCGCAGCCCGCGCTTTGCCGCGGGCGCGGTGATCATTGCGTTGCGCACCGCGGCGCTTGGCGTGCCGTAGTGAAACAGAAGCACGGTCCCGCGATCGGGGCCGTCGACCAGGACCTCGAGGTCCCGACCGCCTGCGGCGCGCACGGTCAGCCAGCGGGCTTCCCCCACGCGCCGCAGTGTATGACGAGGTTTTGTCAGTCCGCCAGCTCGCTCACCTTCTCCAAAAGGTTCTGGCCGCTCTCGACGAGCTGTTCTGCCCTGTGGTCGCCGATCGACTGTCCCGTGAACTCCGCGCCTTCGAGTGCGCTGATCATCTGGCCGGCAAGAGCGTTGCGTTCGTTGGTGAGCGCGATGAGCTTGTTCTCTAGATGCGTGTAGGTGGAGTCGTTCGACGAGCTGCCGCTCTTGATCGCGCGGGTCGAAATCATGAGTGTTTCGAGGCCGAACTGGCCTACCGACGCGTCAATTTGCTTGTAGGTGCGGGCCACATCGGTGAAGTTTTCGTTTCGGGTCGCTGACGGCTTTGCCGAGCGGCTGAAGTCTTCGATCAGGGCGCGGCCATCGTGGCTGTAGTCGTCCTTGAGTCCCAGAAGCACCATCAGGGTGGGCCGGATGTCGGTGTGGTCGGACCATGTGGTCCGGTCGACGCCTTTGTGTGCGATGCCAGGCCCGACCATCCCCAGCCAGGTCGTGACGATCTCCGGCTGGACGTCACCGTGATTCCACGCGAAG
>DATINX010000278.1:0-12853 GCA_035473835.1 Candidatus Dormiibacterota bacterium
TCGCGGCCCACAAAGCGAGTAGCTGGTGATTTGAATCCGTGAGCGTCCCGCCGCGCCGGATGGTGACGAAGCGAGGGTCGCGCTCTTTGGGGAGGATCATGGCTACTCCCTTGGACTTCTCTGTTGCCGGAGTGGCCGGAGTGCTGACCGCTGGTGATCAGCGACTGGAAGGCGGACTACAACCACCGCCGGCGACACTCCGCGCTCGGCTACCAGGCGCCCGCTGTCCACGCTGCCACCCGCACCCACCCATGATCGACTGTCAGTGACTGCGGCACCTATGTCAGGTGCGTCAATCGGCCGTAGCCGGTACGTACTGCGGGCGCCCCGTGGGCCGGTAGACCTGGATCGTTATCCCCGTCGAGGTGGCCCGCGATTCCACCAGGTCGAGCGCTGCGTCCGGACCGGTGTCGGGGAACAGCCGCGTGCCCTGACCGATGACCACGGGGTAGACCAACAGGGTGATCTCGTCGACGAGCTGGTTGGCGAACAGCCAGCGGGCCAGGTTGCCGCTGCCGTGCACCTGCAGCTCCCCTCCCCGCTTGGCTTTCAGCTCGCCGACGGCGGCCGCGACGTCTCCGGAGAGGACGGTCGTGTCCGCCCATTGCGGGTCTGTGAGCGTGGTCGATGCCACGTACTTCGGCCGCGTGTTCAACGCCGTCCAGATAGGGTCGTCGCCCGGATCTGTCCATATTCCCCAGGAGCCGGCAAAGATCTCGTAGGTCCGGCGGCCGAACAGGAAGGCGTCGGCGTGCTGGTAGACCTCACGGAGGAACGTCGTGGCCTCGTCGTGAAAGAGCGGCGGGGCCCATCCGCCGCGCTCGAATCCGCCCCGGCGATCCTCATCCGGCCCGCCGAGCCCCTGCATCACACCGTCGAGCGAGACGTTCTCGTTGATCGTCAGTTTCATGGTCGCAGTCTCCTTCTCGCCCAGTGCGTCTGGGCAAACCTCTCGACGGGAGGGTCGTGGTCGATGCGCAGGGTAACGTCGGGAGCGTGTGCCCAGAAACCGGAGACTGTTAAGTCCCGGCGGCACCATCGGCGAAGGCATGGAGCCGGCACCCCCTTCAGCGCAAAGTTGGCCGGAGGGTTAGCAGTCCCAGAGCAGGGTGCTGGTCAAGCCAGCCTGACGGATAGACGAGGCGTCAATCTCCACGGTTGTTGAGGGGATCCCAGCGCCAACCCACTCCACTATGACCTTCATTGGCCCGTCGGGCGGAAGTGGCCAGCACCAGTAGCTGAATTGATAGCGCTTACCGCCACCACCTCCCCCCTGGGGCAGCACGACAGGGCCTGTCGGCAGCGGAGGCTCTTTGCCTTCGTACGCCGCTTCGTAGTGCGCCGTCATCGCGTTCATGCCGCGGTCGCCGGATGTGCCGCGTTCGCCGTCTGGGTAATCGATCCTGACGATGAGCTCGCCGTCGGATGATGGCGCCGCACCCATGCCCAAGAGCTGATGAGGGATCTCGTCGCGTGAGCGGTAGGCGATCGTAAACTCGAATCCGTTCGAGTACCCAATGCAGTCAACAAGAGCGAGGGCATGCCGTTCGTTCGACACGAGCGAGGCGCGCATACCCGTCGCGACGCCGATCTCGTCGTCCGGAATAAGCCACGTCGGGCGCGGGATCTTCGACAGGTCGGGAGGTGGCCCCGGCCGATTCCAGCGGAAGGAAACTTTCTGGGATCGAGCTGAGCGCAGACCAAACGCTGCAAGCGTCGCGCCCCACACCGATTGCCACCACCAGCGCAATCGCGAGATCCGATTCACGAAGAACGATTCTGAGCCCGCCCCAGTCCCGCTGACTCCGCTCAATTGGAGTCCAACGCAGACGGGGCCGAGCATTTGCTTCCCCCCGGGCCCCTCGTGAGCGATCCAGCGATGAGGACCCAGGCTGTCCTATGTTCATCGCGCCCAGCGAGTGGGCCACAATTCATCTCAGACCTTCGGGCAGAAAGGGCTTGCGCTAACCTTCGGTGACAGCGCCGGCGTAGCTCAATTGGCAGAGCAGCTGTTTTGTAAACAGCAGGTTATCGGTTCGATTCCGTTCGCCGGCTCCAGTCCGCGATTGATCTCACGCAGGGTAGGGATTCTGGAGCCGCACGGGCTTCCTGAGCGAGCTGACTTTGTGGCCGACTTTGTTGCGAATGCCTACGTAAGGTGAGGGTATAGCCGGCACCGAATCACACGCGAAGCGCGATGAGGCACGAAGCCATGATCGATACGCCCGCATCCGGAAATCACGCTCCGGCTGGAAAGCCGGCACCCGACATCACGCTGCCCACAACCCCTGACACCAAGGTGTCGCTGAAAGACTATCGCGGGCGGCCCGTCGTGCTGGTTTTCTACCCGGCCGACTGGAGTCCCGTTTGCACCGATCAGCTGAGCCTGTACCAGCTGGCGTTAACCGAGTTCGATCAGTACAACGCTCAGCTGCTCGGCGTATCGGTGGACGGCGTCTGGTGCCATATGGCGTTCGCCAAGGACCGCGGTTACCAGTTCCCGCTCCTGGCAGACTTCCATCCCAAGGCCCAGGTCGCGCAGACCTATGGCGTGTACCGCGCGCAGGACGGAATGAGCGAGCGCGCTCTTTTCGTCATCGATCCCGAAGGCATCATCACCTGGAGCTACGTGTCGCCGATCAACGTCAACCCTGGCGCCGATGGCATCCTCAGCGCGCTCGAGAGCATGCAAGCGCGCGTGGGCAGGTAGCCGCCATGGTGACGCCCGACACGATCTCGATGCTCACGTCCGCGCCGCGACTCGTGATGCCGGTGTCGGCGCGGGACCACATCCTGGGTCCGACCGACGCACCGTCTGTGCTCATCGAGTACGGCAACTACGAATGCCCCTTCTGTAGGGCCGCTCAGCCAGTGGTCAAGGCCGTCAAGGCGGCGATGGGTGACGAGCTGGCGCTTGTGTTTCGCCACTTCCCGCTCTCGAACATCCACCCGTTTGCCTGGAAGGCGGCCGAAGCGGCCGAGGCGGCGGGATCCCAGGGCGCATTTTGGGAGTACCACGACGCCTTGTTCGAAAACCAGGAGGCCCTCGACGTCCGGAGCTTGGTGGCCTACGCCCACGAGCTCGGCCTCGACGGTCACCGTTTCGCGGAGGAGCTCGCAAACGACCTCGACGCCAGGCGGGTGCACGAGGACTTCCGCAGCGGGATCTTGAGCGGGGTCAACGGCACGCCGACCTTCTTCGTCAACGGTGTCCGCTACGACGGCGGTCGGGTCCCGAAGTCGATGGTGCTCGCCCTGCGCTCCTAGCTCCTCCAACGGTTCGAGATACGCTTTCCAGCCGGGGGCCGAACTGCCCCACCGCCGCGGCCGCAATACAGCCGGGGCGCCTCCCCACGGTGTGGGAGGTGAAAACGTTGGTCCGCGCTTAGCCCAGGAGAGGAGCCGCTAATGGACAAGGACGAACGCGCTGCCAAGATCCGGCAGTACAAGGAAGGGCACCGGGCCGTGATGGACGCGCTTCGCGGCATCTCGGATGAGGAGCTCGACCGCTCGGCAAGCGACGAGTGGACGCCCCGGATGATTGCGCACCACCTTGCAGACAGCGAGATGATGTCGGCGATCCGGCTGCGCCGCCTGGTCGCCGAAGACGACCCTGTCATTCAGGGTTACGACGAGGTCATGTTCGCGAAGAGGCTCACGTCCGACCGGCCGATCGCACCTTCTCTTGAGGCCATGCGATACGCGCGAGAGTCCAGCGCTCAGATCCTGGAACGCCTCTCGGAAGCCGATTGGCATCGCGCCGGCAGGCATAGCGAAAGCGGCCCTTACTCGGTGGAGACGTGGTTGGCCATATACGCGGCCCACGGACACGACCACGCCGCGCAGATCACGCGCTCGCGCGGCATCAAGTAGCCATGGCGACAACCCATGCCCTGATGGACGCCGCGCTCGCCAGAGCTGTCACGTCGCGTGAGGCCGACCTCGCTGACCTGGTGGAGGAGCTCCGTATCCCTTCGGTCAGCACGCTGCCCGAGCGCCGCGCCGACTGCATCCGCAACGCCCAGTGGTTGAAGACGCGCCTCGACCGGCTCGGAGTGAAGACCGAGGTCATCGATGTGATCGAAGGTGGCCTGCCTATCGTGGTCGGCGAATGGGATGGCCAGCCGGGCAAGCCCCATCTCACGATTTACGGTCACTACGACGTCCAGCCCGTTGACCCTCTCGACGAGTGGCAATCGCCACCTTTCGAACCGGAGATCCGCGACGGCCGCCTCTACGCGCGTGGCTCCGCCGACAACAAGGGCAACCACATGGCCGCCCTGAAGGCGGCCGAGCACCTTTTCGCCCTGGGCGGTCCTCCGATCAACCTTCGCTTCCTGTTCGAAGGCGAGGAAGAGATCACGGGCGAAGCCCTCCCTCGCTACCTGCGGGAGAACGGGTCGAAACTGAAGACCGATGCGGTGCTGCTTTGGGACGGTGGCTTCGACGAGGATGGCAACCCGACCCTCGCGACTGCCCTCCGCGGCCTCCTTTATCTCGAGCTGCATGCGACCGGGGCGGCTGTCGATCTGCACTCCGGCACGTTTGGTGGCGTCGCCCCGAATCCCATCAGCACTCTCGCCCGCATCATCGGTGAGCTCAAGGATCGCAACGGCCACATCACGACCCCTGGCTTCTACACGAAGGTGCAGCCGCCGAGTGCTGATGAGCTGGCCGCCTGGAAGAAGAAGGATCAGCGGTTCGCGGACGCCGTGCTGCAGCTGACTGGAGCGCGGGCCCTCGAAGGTGAGCCTGGGTTCCTGGCGCTCGAGCGCGCCGGCAGCCGACCGACCCTCGATGCGAACGGCTTCTGGGGTGGCTTCTCCGGCGAGGGCAAGAAGACGGTCATCCCTGCTCGCGCCGGGGCCAAGGTGAGCCTGAGGCTGGTGCCGGACCAGGACCCGGCGACGATCCTGCAGGCAATCGAAAGACAGATCCAGGCTCTGACGACGCCCGGCGTGGAGGTGAAGGTCGAGGTGCTCGGAATGGCCCCGCCGGTCACCTGTCGGGTCGACAGCCCGGCCGCCACGGCGCTTCGGGCGGCCTTTTCGGAGGCCTTCGGCAGAGACACCGCCCTCATGCGCATGGGTGGCTCAATTCCCGTGTCCGTCGACTTCCAGGAGGCGCTGGGTGCTCCGCTCTTGATCAGCGGGATCGCCCAGGCCGACGCCGCCCCGCACTCTCCGAATGAGCGCCTCCTGGTGGACAACTATTTCCACGGGATCGAGGCTGTGATCAAATTCATTTGCAACCTAGGCGAATAAACAGCGCTTGTAACTCGGCGGTGTATCAGTTCTGCAGGGCGTCGCGCGCGCCCTCGAGCTCGACATCTTCCCCTGACCGAGGGAGGCCCCCCGCAACGGGGCCTCTCTCCTTTTGTGAAGGCCGGCCTACTCGGCGGGGAGCAGCTCGAACGTGGCCTGCTCTCCGAGCGTGAGCGGTTGGTCAGGTTTGGAAGCCCTGACGAAAGTGCCGTACTTGCGTTTGTAGAGGCTGGAGACCGCCCGCGCTTCGGCTGGATCCGTGACGAACCGAGGTTTGACCTTGACCGATGCTTTGCCAAGCTGGAGCACGCCTTCCCCGCGCGCAAGCAGGTTCTGCGGCCAGTGCCGGCGCAGACCTTCGCCAGAGCGGATGTATAGGCGGTTGTCGTCGGTCCCGATCCAGATCGTGACTCGATGCGGCGTACCGGTCTTGCGACCGTATGTCGTCAGGTGCACCTCGCGCTCGCGCGCCGCTGCCTCGAGCGCGCTTGGTTCGAACTGGGCCATTTACCTCAATCATCAGTGAACCGCCGTGGCCGAGGCGCCGCCCCACGTTGTGGGGAGGTGAAATCGGCCGATCAAGCAGACTGTGTGACCGCAATGAAGCGGCCCACCACCCTGGTCATCCTGGTCATTGCCACGCTGGTGGCTTGTGCCGGACCGCAGCGCTCGGCTGCGACGGCTTCGCCGCAGCCCCCTTCCCCGTCCGCCTCACCAAGTCCAGCGCCCGTCACGCCGTCCCCCACCCCGGCCCCGCCCCCGGCGCAGCGTGCGGAGACGTCCCTGCCGGTCGCGCTCGAGGAGGCCGCCGCCGCATCAGCCGGCGGCAAGCTGTACGTGATCGGAGGTTTCGATGCCGCAGGCAACAGCCTGCGAACCGTTTGGGTATTCGACGGCAGCACCTGGAGCGCCGGGCCTCGACTCCCCCTGGGTCTCGACCATGCATCGGCCGCCACCCTTGACGACCACGTCTACGTCGCCGGCGGCCACAGCTTCGGGCGCGACTCCGCTCGGATGTTCAGGCTCGACGGCTCGTCGTGGACCGAGCTCTCGTCGATGCGGCACGCGCGGGGCGGCCATGCGCTGATCGCGGCGGGGAGCCGGCTTTATGCCATTGGCGGCAACACAGCCTTCACGAACGTCGCTCCCGCCGAGGTGTACGAGCCGGCGTCCGGCGCCTGGTCTGACCTACCCGCCTTGCCATCGCCGCGAAACCATGTGTCGGGGTTCGTCTTCGGAGCCAACGTTTGCGTGGCCGGCGGCCGCTCGCCGGCAACCACCCGCGTCGACTGCTTCAACTTCGAGAGCTCCGCCTGGGTGCGATTGCCCAACTTGCCCAGCGCGACCAGCGGTGCGGGAGCGACGACTCTCGACGATGGGAGCGTGGTCATCATCGGCGGGCAGGACGCACAGGAGACCCGGATCAACAGCCAGTTCGCGCGCTTGGCCACCTTCGACCAGTGGAATTCCGCCGGGACCATGCTCGTGCCACGACATGGATTCGAGCTGGCGGCATTTCAAGGGCGGGCCTGGGCGTGCGGCGGCGGCTCCGCGCCGGGACTTCATCCGGTGACGACGTGCACCTCAGTCCTCTGACGAAATGCAATGAAGGTCGCCATGAGGATGATGGCCGCCGGTACTCCGTAGTTGAACTCAGGTGTGGTCAGGATCGGCAGGTCGATCTCGTAGGCCGATTCGAGGTATAGATCCGCCGCCTCGATGATCGCGTAGAAGACGAGGATCGCCACATTGGCCCAGAGCGCCAGCCGCACCAGCGGCTCGCGGACGAAGAAAAGAAGGGCCGCAAGCGGCACCGCGGCCAGGATCGGGCCGAGGAAGTTCACCAGCATCTGGCGTCCGAGTCCGACGGGCTGGTCCGGCTGCACGTGCAGCGCGTAGATGGTCGCGTCGACCAGCCCCAGACGCCACGGCCGAACGATGATCGAGCCGTGCCCTCCCACGGCATAGAGGACCAGGAGGTGCATCACCTCGTGAGTGCCTAGGGCTGCAATGAACAGCAGGACCGACAGCAGCAGAACTCGTACGGCAGCTGCCAACGACGGCGTGTTGTTCATGCTTGAGACCTTGAGGCTTTACTCCGGCGGGGTACAGGCCAATCGGAGGTTAAGCGGGGATCAACGACGCCAACGCGCGGCATCAGGGGACGAGGACGTCGCCGTCCCCGGCCGCTTCGCGTGCGCGTTTCAGTGCGGATTCGATTCCGTCAGTGACGAAGTGGTACGTGGTGCCGCCGTCCATCGGCTGCGGCTCGCGCGCATGGTTGGGTGAGCACGAAGACCGGGTCGTGGCGGATCGTCGCCCCACCAGCCGTTCCACTGCCGATCCCACTCGCCACGCACTGGGCCGCACACGGTCTCCTTTCTTAGCGCCCTTCTTCGAAGTGAAGCGCAAGGTCCAATTCCTTCGAATTCGGTTAGGCCAATCGAGTTACCGCCCGCATGCGCTTGACTCGCGGAACTTCCACGTCGGCCGGCTCCGCAGCTCCGTAGCTTGAAAGTCCTGAGGCGAGAAGTTCAAAAACGCGTTCCGCGATCTGTCGGCGTCTGCGCGGGTGCTCTTGCGACGCGGCGGCTGCGACGCGGATTGCGCCAGTTAACGCAGCTGCCACCACTCTTGGCCCTGGATCTCCCGCCTCCGCACCGACATCCTGCGCGATCGCGTCAGCCAGCTTGTCCTCCCAACGATTCCAGCGCTGACGCAGCCGAGCCCTGACGGCGGGAAGCTGCAGCAACTGCGTCAGGTCCGGCGGGTCTGATGAGTGGCCGCGGCGGGCGGGATCGCGTTCCTGGAGCAGGGCAGGCCGCACAGCGGCCAGGATCGGCTGGTTGCGGTCGCGCTGGCGGATCGCCTGCACCAGCATCTCGATTCTCTCGTCGCCCGGGTCGAGGAAAACGTCTTCTTTGCTCTCGAAGTAGCCGAAGAAGGTGCGCGGTGCGACATCGGCTTCACGAGCAATGGCTGCAACAGTGACCCCGTCGTAGCCCTGTTCGCGATAGAGACGCACTGCAGCTTCGATGAGGGCTTTGCGAGTGCGCAGCTTCTTGCGGGCTCGGAGCCCGGAGTCGCCGTCGCTCACTCTGGTCGTGTTACTATCTTGCACTCATGCAAGTATGCAGCAATGCAAGGTAGGCCGGGGGGCAGCCGGTCGCTCAAGCCTCGGCGGCTCTTGAGGGCATAGCCGCAGGAGTGCTCGAAGCAATTGCGCGATTCGACGTCAGGTTCCGGTGGCCGATCGTCGCTATTTGGATCATCGGGGCAGTGGCTGCATCGCGCCTTTTGCCCGGCCTCTCGAGCGTCACTCAGTCCGGTAATGCTCAGTTCCTGCCGACGAGCGCCCCGAGTCAGCAGGCGGCGGCGCTGGCCGCTCCGTTCCAGAAGACGAACGTCGGCGCGACCGCGCTCATCGTAGCGTCGCGCTCAGATGGCGTGCTGACGGCGGCCGATGAGACCGCGATTGATCATATCGAGCAGGTAGTCTCGGGGCTCCCAGGAGTGGTGTCGGTGCGCGACCAAGGTCAGTCCGCCGACGCCCAGGCGCGCTCGGCGCTCGTCGTGACCAACTCCAACGGGGGCAACACCGGGAATCCCACCCTCGTCGGCGAGATCCGGAATGCATTCGGCACGTCTGGGAGTCAGCCCGGTCTCAGCGTGCACCTCACTGGACCGCTCGCCCAGGCGACTGATGCCGCGGCCTCGACCTCGCAAACGGGCACCAACATCCGAGTCTTCAGCGTTCTGTTCGTGGTCGTGCTGCTCTTTGTCGTTTACCGGGCTCTGTTGGCGCCCCTGATCACCTTGCTGCCGGCGGTCCTGTCGCTGCTGTTGGCAGGGCCATTGATCACGCAGGCGAGTCGCGTCGGGTTGCCTGTCTCGGTCGCCACGCAAACCTTGCTGCCGGTGCTTTTGATCGGAGCCGGCACCGATTACGGTCTGTTTCTCGTCTTTCGGGTCCGGGAGGAGATACGTCGAGGCGCGGCTCCCGCCGACGCCGTGGTGATCGCCATGAGACGCGTCGGCTTGTCGATCTCTTATTCGGCGGTGACAGTCATCGCTGCTCTGTGCTGCCTCGTGCTCGCCTCCTTCACTCTGTACCAGGGACTCGGCCCCTCACTCGCAGTCGGAGTGGGGGTCATCCTGGTCGCGGCGCTGACCTTGCTCCCAGCCCTGCTCGCCATCTTCGGCAGAGTCCTGTTCTGGCCCTCGCACCCGAAGGTTGGGCAGCAGACAACCGGCGCATGGGGGCGCGTCGCCAGGCGAGTCATTCGACGTCCCTGGATCGTTCTGACCGCAGGCGCGATCCTGTTCGTCGCTCTTGCCTCGGGCATCACTGGATTCGCGTCCGGCGGATTCGCGAGCACTGCGCCCGCCGGCAGCGACTCATCCGCTGGAGATGCCGCGATTGCGGCACACTTCCCGCCTGCGGGGCGCAGTCCCGAAGCGATGATGATGCGATTCGCCACGCCCATCTGGGATCATCCGCAGAGCATCTCGCAGGCTCAGGCCGTGCTGAGCAATGCGCCGGACCTGCGTTCGCTTTCGGGTCCGCTCGACCCCAACGGCACGATCCTTACGGTCGATCAGCTTGTCAGCCTGCACTCGCAGTTGGGTGAAGCCGCCACTCTGCCGCCGGCGCCACCCGACAGCTCGGTTCCTCCCACGCTGTACCAGGCATACAGGAGCACCGCGCAGTTCATCAGCGCTGACGGCTTGACGGTCCAGTTCTACGCCCAGCTTTCTGCCGGTCAGGCCGGAAGTCAAGGTTCAATCAACTCCATCCCGTCGGTGCGCACGACGTTGATGTCCGCTGCGGATCGCGCTGGAGCGCAGCAGAGTGGCATCGTCGGGCTGGACGCAATCGCCTACGACATCAACCACTACTCGGCAACCGACCTTCTATCGATCGCGCCCGTGGTGATGGCCGCGCTCGCGGTTCTGCTGGCAGTGCTCTTGAGGAGCCTGATCGCACCGTTATACCTGGTCGCCACTGTCGCACTGTCATACCTCGCAACGCTGGGACTAAGCTCGTTTGTCTTTGTCCAGCTGGCAGGCAACGCCGGTATCAACTTCGTGATTCCAATCCTTCTTTTCATCTTTGCGATGGCGCTGGGCGAGGACTACAACATCCTCCTGATGACGCGCGTGCGTGAGGAGGCCCACGAACATGAGTTGCGAGAGTCGCTGGTTCGCGCCGTTGGCCATACCGGAGGAACGATCACCGCGGCCGGTCTCGTCCTGGCCGGGACATTCACCGTGCTTGCATTGGCCGGCAACTCCGATCAGTCTCGCCAGCTCGGCTTTACGATCGCGTTCGCGGTGTTGCTGGACACCTTCTTCGTCCGAACGTTGCTCGTGCCCTCGATTGCAGTGCTGCTTGGACGTTGGAACTGGTGGCCGTCGTCGCTGTCGCGTTCTTCAGAGCGCACGCCCCAGGCTTTGCGGTTGCCCGAAGAGACCGGTTAGCCCGCCGACTTTCGCGCCACGTGGCGTCTCAGACGCCACGCGTGTCGTTCCGCACGGGAAAGCCGGAGGGACTTGGTGAACCAAGACGACCGCGTAAAAGCCTGACAATTTGACCCCGGCTATGAATCCGTATCAGGCTGACCAGTGGCACGACTTCTTCCTCGCCACGGCAGGCGCCGCGGCAGCACTTACCGGCCTGCTGTTCGTCGCCATCTCGCTGCACATCCGATTTGTCGCGACGGACCCGATATACCGCAGCATGGCGCGCGGCAGTCTGGTCGGGCTCGTAATGGTGCTCGTGCTCAGCCTGGTGGCGCTGATCCACCAGCCGTCGCCGTGGCTCGGGGTAGAGCTCGCCGTCCTCGGGGTCGCGTACCTCCCGCTGGGCGGCGCATTGCAACGGACTTCGATGCGCAGCAGCCGCAATGCAAGTCAGCGATCGACCCTCGTACGGGTTGGAGTCGGCTATCTGCTCGCGCTGATCGGGGTGGCCGGCGGATTGAGCGTGAGTTTTGAAGTCGGCCCGGGGCTCTTCATCGTCGCCTTCATCATGATTGCGATCCTGCTGTGGAACCTGTGGGACGCCTGGGTGCTACTCATGGGTGTAGCCGACGAGGAGATCGCCAAAGGAGGATCGCCGGGACTCTGATGGAGTGCTGTCTTCTCGGCCCACCGGTTGAGGCAGCGCCCGCCTAGGAATTCCATGGTCGGAGTCGACTTAGCCGCGGGCGAGGCCGAAGCCAGCAGTCTCCTAGTCCCAATTACCAGGCGCCCCGCATCGAGCGCCCGCAACGCTGTAAACATATTCCGTGCCCGGCAACCCTTCGCGTGGAAGCTCACCCGCGTCTGCTCCAGCCGCTGGTCGGGCCTTGCGGCTCTTCAAGACCTGGTTTTGGAGACCGCCCGCTCGCGCTGCTGCTGGTGTCGGTGCTGGGAGTGGTCTGGGCAGTCGCAGTTCGGGGTTTCGTGCGCGCAGGTGCGTGGGCAGGCGAAGGACGGGCCGGCTGAGTTGGGGACTGCGGGCGCGCGACGCCAGATGAATTCGGGCGAGCTGGTCGGACGCGAGGCGGAGACAGCGATCATCGACCCGCTGGTCGACCAGGTTCATGATCGTGGCGGGTCCCTGCTCCTCCGCGGCGAGCCAGGCATCGGCAAGTCGGCCCTTCTTGATCGTGCTCGTGCCCGTGGCGCTGCGATGGGCGCGGTGACGCTCGCTACGGTCGGTGTCGAGTCGGAGGCTGAGCTCGCCTACGCGGGGCTACATCAGCTTCTGCTTCCGATCTTCGAGCTTGCGACACAGTTGGCTCGACCGCAGCGTCGAGCAATCGATGCCGTCTTTGGTGTGGCCGATGATGCCGTCCCCGACCTGTTCCGAGTCGCGATGGCCTCGTTCCGGCTCCTCACCGTGGCAGCGGAGTCCGCTCCGCTGATCCTTGCAGTGGATGATACGCACTGGCTCGATCACTCAAGCGTTCGGGCGCTCGCTTTCATTGCGCGTCGCCTGGACGACGAGCCCATCGCCCTCCTCGTCGCGGTGAGGGCGGGGTATCGGACACCATTTGACGACGCCAACCTGCCGGTGCTCGAGCTTGAACGGTTGAGTCCACTCGCTGCGGGACAGCTGCTGGATCAGCGCGCGCCCAACCTGCATCCGATCGTACGAGCCCGCGTGCTGACCGAAGCGGCCGGCAATCCGCTCGCGCTTGTCGAACTCGCGCGAACACTCCCTTCAGGGCCGAGCGCCGGGGAACGTCTTGCGCCCATGCCCACGACTCTCACGGCGCGTCTCGAACGCGCATTTGCCACCCGCCTGCACGAGCTGCCGGGACCGACTCGGGCAGTTTTGCTTGCCGCTGCCCTCGACAGTCGGGCTTCGGTGCAGGAGCTGATCGCCGCGGCATCGCTCACTCACGCCACTCCGGTGGGAACGGCCGCCATCGATCCCGCAATCGACACAGGATTTGTCCATCTCGTGGCTGGCGAGCTTGGCTTCCGACATCCGCTCATGCGGTCGGCAGTCCGTCAAGCGGCCAGCTCTCATGACGTGGTCGAGATGTACGCTGCTTTGGCCGGCACCGTGTCCGACGCGGAACGCCGGCTCTGGCACC
>DATINX010000279.1:0-2010 GCA_035473835.1 Candidatus Dormiibacterota bacterium
CAGTGACACGGTCGTCACGAATCAGCGGCTCGATCGGCCCGAGCTGCTGGTAATACTCATCGATATTGATTCCGGGGATCCGAACTGCCATTCGTCAGCCTCCCGCTGTGATACCGGACGCCGACCAACTATAAGACTCTGACCCCGCACCTTCATACGCTTACGCGCGCGACCGCAACCCCGATCACAGGGCCCGATCCGGCCGTTCTGAGCGCCGCGGCGCACGCGTCGAGGGTAGCGCCGGTGGTGGCCACGTCATCCACGACCAGGATCGATCTGCCGGCGAGATCCGGCCCATGCCATGCAAAAGCGCCCCGCACGTTGTCCTGCCGCCACAAACGGTCGTGGCCGACCTGGGGCGGCGTGGCGCGCGCACGGACCAGGCGGCCGGGCGGCGCATCCATCCCCAGACGGCCCCTCAACTGGCGGCCGAGGAGCTCGGATTGGTTGAAGCCTCGGGCTCGCAAGCGCTCCCGATGCAAGGGCACCGCCACCACCCATGAAGCAGCCACGCCTTCGATCACCAGCCGCTCGGCCAGCAGCAGCGCCAGAGGCGCGGCCAGGCGCCGCCAGCCCTGGTACTTGAACCTGTGGATCGCGGCCTCGATCGGGCCCTCGTAAGCGACCGCCGCCCGCAGACGCGCCAGAGAGCGAAGGCGCATGCGGCACCCGCAGTCGGCCCGAGCAAACTCGACCTCAGCCCCGCAGCGTCGACACAGAGGCTCCTGCAGCCGTCTGATGCGCTGGCGGCAACCGTCGCACAGCCAAGAACCGATGCGCCGGCATCCGCCGCACCGGGGCGGCAGCAGGGCGTCGACCAGGCCGGCGAGCACACAAGGAAAGCTACCGACGGCAGTCAAGGCCGGCTTTACAGCGGCCCCGGAATCAGCCGATCAGGATCTGGTCGCCAACCTCCAGGCCGATATCCGCTGTCGACCCCGACGGCAGCTCGAGGACGCTCTGCGCGCCCCACGTGAACCAAACCACGCCCCACCACGGGGGCAGCCTCGAGTAGACCTTCTTCACACGTTCCTTCCGGTCCAGGAAGACAGCGTCGATCGCAAATCTCATGAAGATCATCGTGATGCTGCCGCCTTCGCACGGGTTGAGCCACATACCGCGCCCTGGGTCCAGGCTGCGGCGGAACATGAGCCCCAGGCCGCGGCCGAACATTGTGCGCGGCACGTCCAGGTCGTCGGCCAGCACCTTGCCGGTGCGTTGATGCACAGCTCGCGGACCTCTCATCTGAATCGGGTAGCGTAGCGCCGCGGATGGAGTTCGACAGCGACGGAGTGCGTCTTTTTTATGAGCTTCATGGTCCTGAGACCGGGAAGCCCGTTGTTCTGGTGCATGGTTTTGCCTCGGACTATCAGCTCAACTGGGTGGGCACCCGATGGCAAGAGACGCTGGTGGGCGCGGGATACCGGGTCATCGGCCTCGACTGTCGCGGCCACGGGCAGAGCGCCAAGCCCCACGATCCCGACGCATACAGGATCGATGTGATGGCGTCCGACGTCCGGCGCCTGCTCGACGACGTGCACGTCGCATCGGCCCACTACATCGGATACTCGATGGGAGCCCGGATCGGGTTGCAGTGCGTGCTGGACTCTCCGAATCGACTGCGAAAGGTGGTGCTGGGCGGCCTCGGACTGAGCGGGGCCACCGAAGAAGCAGAGCTAATCGCCCGGGCTCTTGCGGGCGAATTGCCACAGAGCGCGTCGGCTCAATCATTCCAGAAATTCGCATCGGCACGCGCGATCAACGACCTCGAGGCGCTGGCGGCGTGCATGCGCGGCCTCGGGCGCACCGCGGCGTTCGACGACAAGCGTCTCTCGACAGTGAGTACCCCGATTCTGTTGGCGGCCGGAGAACGCGACGAGATCGCACGCGACGCAGCTGAGCTCGCGGAGCAAATTCCCACCGCCCGCCTTGTTGTGATCCCCGGCCGAGACCACATGAGCGCCGTCCCCGCGCGTCAGTTCAAGGACGCTGCGCTGGAGTTCCTCAGCC
>DATINX010000280.1:0-5621 GCA_035473835.1 Candidatus Dormiibacterota bacterium
TTGCGCTCGCGCCTAAAGCTGTGATTTTCCAAGCCTTGTCCTATATCAGTCTTAACGATTATTGGTGGCCTCTGAACATTCAAACTCGCACGCCTTGCCGCACACTATGGCCCGGGCCTGGTAGTAGTTGGTAAAACCAAGGGGTGAAATGGGGATGACCTGGAGACTCAAGTTTCTGCGCGTAGCGTTCGTGGTCGCCGTTGTGGGCGCGCTGGCCATGGCTATGGCCGCCAACTACAGCGACGACTTCGCCAGCTGGTTCTTCTCGTTCTAGTCAACTAGCCTTCCTCAGGCACCCGGCGCTCTCGCGAGCGCCGGATTGCGGGCGGGAGGAGAGCGTAGAGGTCGGCGCGGTCGACCGCTTTGCTCATGTACCCCACAACGTCGGGATCGTCCGTTCCCGACGGGAACACCGGGTACGCCGTATAGAAGATGACGGGGAGCTTCTGCCCTCGCGACCGCAGCTCGTTCAGCAGCCCCCAGCCGTCCATCGGCTCTGGCAGCATCAGGTCGATGATCGCCACCTCGGGCTGGTCCGTCTGCGCTTTTTCCAGAGCCTGGTCGGCGTCTTCCGCCATCGAAACTTTGTAGCCGAGCATGCGCAGGTCGGTCTCGAGGATGACCCGCCAGGCGCGCTCGTCATCGACCACCAGGACTGTGGAGCCGCGAAGGTCTTCAGGAGTCGGCGCGATCGGCTTGGGCGGAGTGAACGGCACTGGGAATCTGGCGCAGTATATCGGTGGCAATGGCGAGTCCCGCTCGTAGCAAGGTGAAGAGCCGCCGGCCGTCTCGCCTGGAGAAGGCTCCGGAGCTCAACGGAAACGGCCGCGGCAAGACGGTCGTCCTGCGGCGAACCCGGGTCGAGACCCCCGCGCCGACCCCCGCCGCCCTGGTGCACGAGCTCGGCAGCTGCGTCACCGAGGCGGACATCGTCCAGGTCCTCTACCGCGGCCTCCACCCGCTGTTCGGCTACGACGTGGTGAACCTGCACGTGCTCGAGCGCGAAGGCTGGTACCACTCCCTGCCGATGGACTCCGGCGTCCTCCAGGACGTCCGGCGCCGGCCGCTCAGCGGGTCGGTATTCGCCAGGCAGTATGCGAACCCACGTACGGCGGTCATCCCGCTCGACCCTCAGAAGCAGGAGATCAGCAAGGGCCCTGGAGTCGGACGCTCTCCGAAGTTCGCGATCTGGGTGCCCATCGAGCACCAGGGCGAGGTGATCGGGAGCGTCATCTACCAGTGGTTCCGCAGGCGCCGAGTGCCGGCGACCGAGACCGCGTTCCTCGACGAGGTCCACCGCCGGCTGGGTGTGCTGCTGGCCAACGCGTACCTCAACGAGCTGACGCGTAACCAGGCCCGCCGCCTCGACGCCCTCAACGGCATCGCGCGAGCCATGGCCTCGACGCTCGACGAGGCCAGCGTGCTCACCGCGCTGCACGGCACCCTCAGCCAGCTCCTTCCGGTCGATGTCCTGCACATGGTCGCGCTCGACCCGGAGCAGCCCGACAGGGTTCGGCTGATGAACGTCGAGGCGGACTCCGTGCCGACGTCTCGCGAGGTGGCGATGAAGTCAGCGCACGCCGCACCGGTCCGCACGATCGTGCGCGACCCCAAGCCGCTGCTCACTCACGAGCCGGGCTCGGCCCTGTGGGTGCCGATCAAGGAAGGAGGCTTGGTTCGAGGCGCGCTCGGGATCAAGACAAAGAGGTCATACGCCTACGAGGCGTCGACCGCGGTCTTCCTCGAGCTGGTTTCCGACGAAGTCACCCTGGCGCTGCGTAACGCCCGCAGCTATGAGGCGATCGAGGGCCAGCGCCGCCGCCTCGAGGTGGTCAACTCGATCGGCCGCCGGCTGGCCTCCAGCCTCGACCGCTGGTCGATCATGCGCACCTTGCGCGAGGAGCTGTCGACGTTCCTCGACTTCGACGGGTTCATCCTCGCCACCATCACTCACTCGGAGGAAGGCCCGGTGGCCGAGGGCTACCAGTACGTGGCCGGGGTCGAAGAGGTGGTGCCGCCTGTTGCCCTCGCGGTGACGGGTCCATCCCGAGAGGCCTTTGAGACGCGGCAGCCGGTCCTGGTGCGCAGTTCGCCCTGGGCCCGTTCGTTTGCGCGCAAGGGGGTGGAGAGGGAGCGCTGGAACGTCGGGGGCGGCGCGGCCGTCTTCCCATCAGGCCCTCCAGGTGACCCGCGGCTGATCTCCCGCTCGTTCGTGTGGGTGCCCGTCCTGAGCGGCGAGCGGATCACCGCGATGCTGTCCCTGCAGTCCTATCGCGAAGGGGCGTTCGACGAATGGCACGTGAAGCTGCTCCAGGACGTGGCCGCGCACGTGAGCCTGGCGCTGGCCAACGCCGACCACTTCGCGGAGGCCCAGGCCGAGCGTGCTCGTCTCGAAGCGCTTCACGGCCTCGATATGCGCGTTGCCGGCGCCTCCGACGAGAGCCAGATCGCGGATGCGGTCTTCAGCGCGGTGAGCGACTTCACCGACGCCACCCATGTCGTGCTGGCCTACCTCGACGTAGGCGGCAACGTGGTGGGCTTCACCGGCGAGCGGGGAGGGGAGACGGGCGTGCTCGGCCCCGTGCCGATCTCAGAAGCCCCTTTCTTCAAGCGCTTGATGGAAGCCGGCGGCGAGGTGATGGACTCGATCGAACCGGTCGACGACGACATGACGGGCCCAGTCGGTCACTACATCTTCTCGCGCAAGCCCAGCGAGGTCGTGTGGGTGCCGATCATGCAAAACGAGCGAGTCGTCGCCGGCATCTCGGCGCTGCGCGACGATGGCGGCCGCTTCCTACCTGCTCACCTGAAGCTGCTCGAGGCCGCCGCGTCCGTGGTCGGAATCGCGCTTCGGACCATGCGCCTCCACCACGCCAACGAGCTCGCGCTGGCCCAGTCCGTACGCATCCAGGAGCTGGCGGCGCTCGCCGGCCACGAGCTGATGAGCGTGGTCTCCAACATCGCCGATCAGGCGCGGACGATGCTCGAATCGGCCGGGGTCGCCTGCTGGGCGTTCGATATCGAAGGTCACATCAGCGCCACCCGCGGCAGCGGTGACGCTGCCGCCGAGTCCGTCCTCGCGTGGGCCGGGCTCAACACGGAAGACACCTGGCGAGATGCGCCAACCGGTGTCCTCTCGGGCGAGGTCGAGGGACGCGCATGGAGCCTGATACCCCTCTGGTATGGAGACCGCCTCGTGGGGGCGATCGGCTCGGTGCACGCCGCCACCCACATGGCCGAGCCCCCGCCCGCCCTGGAGTTCGCCCGTCACGCGGCGGTGGCCATCGAGAACTCCCGCCTGGTGGCTGAGACGCGCGGCCGAATCATCACCCTCGAAGCCGTTGCCAAGTTCACCGAGCTCACCCCGACCGAGCCCGACCGGGCGCGCTCCGAGATGGGACGCCTGGTGAGCACCACGCTGGCCGGATCTCAGGGCGAGCTCTGGCTGCTCGAGGATGGGCACCTCGTCCGCCGCTCGAATGAAGGGGACGTTTCGCCAAGGGTGCCGGTCGACGAACCCGCCCAGCTGCTGCGCGCGCTGATGGCACCCACCGGCGCACGCCGAATGAGGGCGCTCCTCGACCTGCTTGGAGCCTCGAACGACGCGTTCGGCCTCCCCATCCAGGTGGAGGGCCGGCTGGTCGGCTTACTCGTCGCGCGGATGACCGCGGGCGCGTCCGAAACCAGGCGCCTCGCCGGGGTGCTCGCCGGGCAGGCCGCCGTGCTCATCGGCCAGCTCGAGCTCGTCGATGCCCTGGAGCGCGAGCGCCAGATGATGAACGCCATCCTCAGGCACTCGCCGGTGGGCGTGATGCTGGAGGACGCCGACGGCCGCATCGTGTACGCCAACCCCGAGGTCGAGGCGATCTACCGGCTGCAGGCCGCCGACATGCCGGGCAAGAAGCTCTCGGACATCTACGCGGCGGCCGGCGCGTTGCGCGGAGACGACGACCAGGCCGACGGCACGCTGGAGCTGCAGATGGGCGACCCGGTCCGCATCGTCCACGTGCGGCGCGTGGTGATCCCCGGCCTGGAAGGCGAGCCCGCGGGCATCCTTACTTTGCACGAGGACGTGACCGCCCAGCGGCTCGCCCTCGAGGCGAAGGACCTCATGCTTCGAGCCATCGGCCACGAGGTGCGCAGCCCCGCCGCCGCGATGAAGAACACCCTTGCAGGCATCATGCAGTGGGACAGCACCATCGATCCCTCGGGACGCCGCGAGCTGCTGCAGGAGGCCTACGAGTCCTCCGACCGGCTGCTGAGCCTGGTCGAGAGCCAGCTGATCATCGCCAAGCTCGAGACGCGCCATTTCGAGCCCGCTCCCGAGCCGGTCGACGTCGCGTCGACGCTGGAAGGTGTGATGGGTGTGATCCACCACAGGTACGCGGAGCGGTCGTTGGCGGTCGAGATCAACCTGCGTGACGGCCTGCCCCCGGCCATGTGCGAGCCGGCCCACCTTGCCCAGGTGCTGACGAATCTCATCGGCAACGCACTGGAGTACACACAAGGTGCGGTGTCAGTCGAGGCGCGCGCCGCGTCCCGCGGATGGCTGGAGGTGACCGTGGCGGACCACGGGCCCGGGTTGCCGTCCGGGAGCCTCGAGGGCCTCTTCGAGAAGACCGGCCCCGCTGGGCGGAACCGGTCTCAGGGCGGCCTGGGGCTGGGGCTCTATCTCTGCCGGCTCGTTGTCGAGCGGAGCTTTGGCGGCCGGATCTGGGTGGCGTCCAGCGATCGCGGCGGCACGACTTTCAAGTTCACGGTGCCGGCCATCGCGGTGTCGCAGGGCAAGACCCGCCTGGGCGAATCCGTCAGTACTACCAGGTAGTGCCTGGACGCAACGGTGCCGGGGGCCGGCGCCCGCACTCGGCTGAACCCCTTTGGGTGAGGGTTGGCGGGGGGATGGAATCCATCCCGAGCCACGCTCGCCATGGGCCCGCTGACAAGGATTTCCCGCCGCCTGGCGGTCCGTGGGAGCCGCTCATGTTGAACGGCCGCCTGGTCGGGTGGGGCGAGCACGCCGGGCTGGCGCAGGCACGCCGCAGCGCGGAGCTCGGACAGCAGCTGGCTGACGACGAACGCTCCCATCTGCTGGGGCGCCTCGGGCACAAGCTGCGGTCCGCGGTTCTCGCTCTACAGGAATCCGCCCGCCAGGCCGCCTTCGGCCGCCCGGAGCTGCTGGAGGGTGTTTTCGAGCAGGCGCAGGAGGTGGGGCGCCGGGCGGCGGCCGTCGAGGCGGCCGCCATCCAGCCCAAAGACGTGGCGCGGGGAGTCGTGCTTGGCGCCGTGCTCAACCTCGCTCTGCCGACCGCGGCAAGCGAGCTGCCGGCAGGCGCGGTGGTCCTCGGCTCCGAGACCGCGCTGGTGGAGGCGTTCACGCGGGTCCAGGAGTGGATGGGCGGACCTGGGATGACGATTGCCGCCGAATCGCTCGGCTCGTGGTGGAAGGTGAGCGTGGCCGCCCAGGGCGAACGCCGTCCGCTCCCAGTGCCGGAGATGGGCGAGCCCCTGATCCGGCTGATCGTCGACACGCACCTGGACGGCTGGCTGGACGCGAGCCGGCCGGACGGCGCCGACATCTACCTGCCCGCCCAAGCCGCGCGTTGACTTCAGAGGCGCGGACG
>DATINX010000281.1:0-16760 GCA_035473835.1 Candidatus Dormiibacterota bacterium
GGACGTTCTCGACCTCGTCGGCCTGACGGACGTCGCCAAGCGGCTTGCCGGCAAGCTGTCGCGCGGCTCGCAGCAGCGGCTCGCGATCGGGAGGGCGGTGCTGCACGACCCCAAGATCCTCGTCCTCGACGAGCCGGACGCCAGCCTCGACTCAGACGCCGCGGATCTGCTGGCGCGAGTCATACGCGGACGCACGGCGATCATCGCGACGCACGATCACGCGCTCGCCAACCGGCTCTGTCAGCGAACCGTGACCCTCCGGCGAGGGCGCGTCGTGGGCGTCCCCACGCGACTGCGAGTGGTCCACTAAATGAACGTCGTCGCGGTCGCCCTTGCCGTCGCGCGCAAAGACCTGACCTCGGAATGGCGCACACGCGAGCTTGTTCCGGCTCTCGCCCAGTTCGTCGTGCTCGCGCTGGTGATCGCAAACTTCGGATTTCAGATCGACTCGCGCAATGCGCCCGCGATCGCGCCGGGGGTGCTGTGGATGGCGCTGGTCTTCGCGGGTCTGGTGGCGTTCGGTCGCGCCTTCGCGGCCGAGCGTGAGCAGAGCTCGCTCGAAGCGATGCTGCTGACGTCCGCGTCGCCCGCGGCGATCTTTGCCGGCAAAGCCATCGCGGCCGCGCTGCTGCTGGTCATCTGCGAGGCGGTGCTGCTGCCCGCGCTGGCACTCTTCTTCGGCGTGCCGCTCTCGATCGACGTGGTCGCCGCGGTCCTCCTCGCGACGGTGGGCATGGCCGCGCTCGGGTGCATGTTCGCGGCCATGGTCGCGCGGGTCCGCGCGCGAGAGCTGCTTCTTCCGCTGCTGACCCTTCCTCTGTGGATCCCGTTCATCGTTTTCGGAGGGCAGGCCGTGCAGGTCGCGATGGGCGGCGCCGCCGGCGCAGGCGGCGATCAGGCAACAGGTCTTCTGATCGATCTGGACATACTGTTCGTGGTGCTCACCTCACTCGCTGCTCGGTTCGTGCTCGATGACTAGGCGCGGCATCACCCGCTACGAGCAGGGTGCGGCCGCGGCTGTCGCGCTGATGCTCGTCGCGGCCGGGTTCGTCTTCCTGTACGCACCCGAGGACGCCCTGCAGGGTCCAGTCCAGCGAATCTTCTACCTGCACGTGAGCTCGGCCATCGCAGCCTTCGGCTGCTTCGCCGTCGTGCTGCTCGGCGGGATCGTTTATCTCTGGAAGGACAGCATCACGGCCGACCGGCTGGCGCGTGCGGCGGCTCTCGTGGGGGTCGTCTTCACGACCGTGACCCTTGTCATGGGCATGCTCTGGGCGAAGCCGATCTGGGGGACTTTCTGGACGTGGGACGCTCGCCTCACCTCGACCCTCGTGCTCTGGATCATCTACGCCGGCTACCTGATGGTGCGCAGGCTCGCAGAACCTGGCCGCCAGGCGGCGAGGTTCGCCGCCGTCGTCGGGATCTTCGGCTTCATCGACGTGCCGGTGGTGCACTTCAGCGTCACCTGGTGGCGAACCCAACACCCCGGCCCAGTGGTCATCAACGACGCGCTGCCGGCGCAGATGCTCATCGCGTTCCTCATCACCATGGCCTGCACGCTGGTTCTCGCGGCGGCGATGATCGCGGTTCGCTACCGCATCGAGGTGCTCATGGACCAGGCGGCCGAGCGCACGGCGCTGGCGCCAATAGTTGCGCCGAGCGAGGCCGGAGGCGCCAGGTGACCTACCTCATCCTGGCGTACGCATTCGCGATCGCGGTCCTGGGCGGATACCTGGTGTGGTCGCTGCGCCAGGCGCGCGAGCTCTCGCGAAAGCAGTAATCGTCGGCGGCGGGCCCGCCGGGGATGCCGTGGCGGCCGGCCTGCGCGATGGCGGCTTTCAGGGCGAGCTGATGCTCATCGGCTCCGAGCCTGAGCTTCCATACGAGCGGCCCCATCTTTCCAAGGGTTTCCTACTGGGGACGGTGCCGCCTGATCGCCTCGGCCTGCGCCCGCGCGAGCAGTACGGCGAGCTGGCGGTCGAGCTCGTCCTGCGCGACCGCGTTGTCGAGCTGGATCTCGATCGCAGGCGCGTGGGCACCGAGGCCGGCCGGCACGAAGGCTGGGACCTTCTGTGTATCACGACCGGGTCATCGGCGCGGACGCTCGCCGGCTTCGATGATGCGATCTATGTCAGGGAGCTCCCCGACGCCGTCCAACTTCGCGAGATCCTCGAGCAGCACTCACACCTCAACGTGGTGGGCGCCGGCTTCATCGGTTGCGAGGTGGCCGCCGCCGCGCGGGAGAAGGGCTGCGACGTGACGGTCTTCGAGGCGCTCGACGAGCCTCTCACGAGGGTGGTCGGCGACGACCTCGGCGGCTTCATCGCCGACGTTCACCGGCGCCATCGGGTCGACCTCCGGCTCGGCGTCACCGCCCCACCCAACCTGGGGTGGCCGCTCGTGGTCGGCGCCGGCTCGGTGCCGCGGACCGAGCTCGCGGCCGCGGCCGGGATCGAAGTGGACGCCGGCATCCTGGTCGACGAGCTCGGCCGGACCTCGGTACAGGACGTGTTCGCCGCCGGCGACGTGACCCGATTCTGGAGCCCTCTCTTCGAGGAGCGGATCAGGGTTGAGCACTTTCAGACCGCGCAGCGCCAGGGCTTCGCGGTCGGGCGGACGATGGCGGGCGCCGCGTCGCCTTACATCGAGGCGCCATGGTTCTGGTCGGACCAGTACGACATCAATCTGCAGTACGCGGGCGCGGGCCTGTCATGGGATGAGACAGTCACTCGCGGCGCCTTGGGGTCACCGCCCTTCAGCGTCTTCTATTTGCGCCAGGGACGGTTGATCGCGGTGGCCGGGATCAACGACAGGCACACCGTCTCCCGCGCCCGGCATGCGATGGAAGCGCGCGTGGCGATCAGCCCTCAGCAGCTGGCGGATCCGGCTTTCGATCTGCGGAGAGCGCTTCGCTGAGCTTGGGCGCCAGGCCGGACACGATCCGCTCGGTCAGACCCCAAACGACGCTTTCCTCGTGAGCCAGGTAGCGGAAGCGCCACGGGTCGTCGGATTGGAGCCAGGCGGTGTCGTCGAGGAGGACGTCCAGCGGAATCTCGAGGACACCCTCCAGCTCGCGCTGGTCGTGTACGAACGCGGGCACAGGGTCGGGAAGGTGGGCCACGAAAGGCACCACCGAGAAGTTCGACACTGCGGCGTAGATCGGCTCACCCGCGCCCAGAGGAACCAGCCTGCCGACTGGGACGCCGATCTCTTCGGCCACCTCTCGTTGGGCCGCCGCCCACGCCGACTCACCTTTCTTGACGCCTCCGCCCGGCAGCGCGACCTGGCCCGGGTGATCGCGCAGGTCCGCCCGCCGGCGCACGAAGGGCACCATCCAGCGATCGCCTGCCCGATAGAGGACGAAGACGACGGCTGCCTCGCGGGCGCCTCGCCTGAACTCGCCCCAGCCGTCGATTGGATCGAACAGGTGTTCGAGGCGGCCGAGGAAATCAGCCAAAAGCACCTCTTGGTGAACCCGGCCGGAGCCGGTAAGCTAGGAAAGGTAGCTGAATCAAGGTAAGGAAATGATCGATCACACGAGTACACGCATCGAACAGCAGGAGTCGGCCCTTCGGCGCCGGAACCGGCGCCGGTATGCCTTCCAGCGCATGCTAGACGCGACCGACCGCGTCCTGTGGCAGCTGGAGGAGATGAACCGGGACGGGGTGAAGACCGTGCCCGCGCCGCTGCGCGTCGAGCTTCGCGAGGCGGTCGAGATCATGCCGCGGCACGTTCGCGAGCCCCTGCGTGACACCGGCCACGTCCAGGACACGCTCGACAGCCTCTTCGAGGTCCAGGAGCGGCTTTTCCGCTGGCGCTTCCCGGAGTGGGACGACACCGAACCGGACGACTTCGACTACGCGAGCTAGCAGCTAGCTGGCCAGGGTGAGCACGAGGTCGGTCGCATAGGCCGTGAGGAAGCCGGCCAGGAGCCCCCACGCGAACCAGGTGGGCGTGCTGAGCCGCCGGCCGACGTGGAACAGCTCATTGACGACGTAGAGCAGCGCGCCGGCCGCGACGGCCAGGAACGCGACGTAGAAGTAGTCCGATGACGCGAGGTAGCCGATCCAGGTGCCCAGGAAAGTCGGGCCGCCGCCGATCAGGCCGGCCAGCGCCAGAAATCTCCAGGAAGCCGGCTTGGGGTCCATCGTCATCGGCGCCGCGATCCCGAAGCCCTCGGTGATGTTGTGCAGCGCGAAGCCGACGACGAGCACGCCGACGAACGCGATCGCACCCGCTCGCGCGGATTGGCCGATCGCGAGCCCCTCCGAGAAGTTGTGGAGGCCCAGACCGGTGGCGATCGCCAGCGCCAGGCTGCGCGGGCTCGGCGTCTGGCTGCCGTGCTTGAGACGCCCGAACAGCGCGCGATTGAAGTAAACGAGGCCCAGAAGGCCGGCGCCGATGCCGACGGCAAAGATCAACGCCATTCCGCCGAATGGGGCGACCGAACCCGTGCGGGCGCTTCTGAGGGCCGTCTCCACCGGCCCGCTGGCGTGGCTCAGGATGTCCCAGAGGATGAAAACCAGGATTCCCGTGGCGAATGCGTTCAAGAACCCCTGAACCACTTTCGGAAGGCCGCGGATACGCGCCACGGGCAGGCCGAGGAAAATGGTGATCCCCGCAAAAGCGCCGAGGGCGACGGCTGTGGCCTGGCTCATCGGTCGCTCATTTTGAGGCCCATAGTATTAGTACGTGCAAAAGTCGCAATTAGATAAGTCTAACGAGCCGACGGAGGTCATCTCCCGCTACCTCGAGGCGATCTATTACATGTGGTCGGAGGGGGAACCAACGCGAAGCGCCCGGCTCGCGGACTGGCTTGGCGTGAGCAGGCCGACGGTGACAGTGGCGCTGCGCAGGATGACCCGTGACGGGATGGTGCGCATGAACGGCCGCAAGGAGATCGACCTGACCGCCGCCGGGCGCCGGGCGGCGGAGTCGATCGTGAGGCGGCATCGCATCATGGAGCGCTGGCTGACCGATGCGCTCGGCCTCGATTGGGTGACAGCGGACGCCGAGGCCGCCCGTCTCGAGCATGCCGTGTCCGAGGTCGTCGAGCGGCGTCTGTACGAGGCCCTGGGCCGTCCGCGGACGTGCCCGCACGGCAACCCGATTCCGGGCCACACCAAAGCTTCACCGAGGGAGCGGCGCCTGGCGACTCTCGACACCGGCGCACGCGCGTCGATCTCGCGCGTGTCAGAGGTGGCGGAGCGCGAAGCGCCGCTCCTGCTCGCCTACCTCGACGAACGCGGCCTGATTCCAGGCCGCGAAGTTGGCGTGGTCGAGGTCGACGAGATCGGACGCACGATTCGCATTCGGGCCGGCAAGCGCGAGGTCACGCTCAGCCACGACACCGCGGCCAAAGTCTGGGTGGTTCCCGCCTGACGAATCGGTGACGTTTACACGGGTTGCGGCTGGGTGCAGAAGGCGCAGCGCCTCGCCTCGATCGGTATGTCGCTCAGACACTCCGGGCACTTCTTCGTCGTCGGGTCCGCGGGCTTCTGCATCCGCCGGTTGCGCTCGAGGAGAGCGTTCACCGGGGTGACCACCAGGTAGTAAACGATCGCGGCGGTGATGACGAACGCGAACAGCGCATTGATGAAGACGTAGAGCGGAAACTCCACGCCGCGGATGTTGAACGAGAGCGCACTTAATCCGCCTTTGCCAAATAACACGGCGATCAATGGCGTGATCAGAGCGCCAGTGAAGGCGGTGATCAGAGCAGTGAACGCGACGCCGATGACGACGGCGACCGCGAGATCGACCACGTTTCCTCGCAGCAAGAAAGCGCGGAAGCCTTTGAACATCGCGACCCTCCTAATCACTAGAAATTGAAAGGACGACCTTTCCGAACTGCTCCGAGGCGTCCAACCTTGCCAGCGCCTCCTGCACCTTGTCGAGTGGATGCACGGAGTCGACCACGGGGCGAAGGCCACGATCCATCGCCTTCAGCAGCGCTTCGAACTCTGAGGCATTTCCCATCGTCGACCCCAGCAGGCTGGCCTGCCGGAAGAACAGGCGTGGCATCGAGATCTCGGCCTTCAGGCCCGACGTCGATCCGCACGTGACGATGCGGCCGCCCATGGCTATCGAGCGCATCGACTCATCGAGCGTGGCCGGGCCGACGTGCTCGAACACAACGTCGACGCCGTCTTTGGTCGCCGCGCGGACTGCCTTGCTGAAATTGCTGGAGTCGTATGCCGCTTCCGCGCCGAGGTCGAGCGCGCGTTTTCGTTTGGCCTCGGAGCGACTGGTGGCGAGCACCCGCGCACCGATGTGCCTGGCGATCTGGATCGCCGCCACCGACACGCCCGCTCCCGCGCCGACGACCAGAACGGTCTCGTCAGCACGAAGCTGAGCGCGCGTCATGAGCATCCGCCAGGCTGTGACGAATGTGAGCGGAAAGGCCGCACTCTCCTCCCAGCTCAGCGCCGCCGGCTTGCGAAACAGGTTGCGCGCGTCGATGTGGATCAGCTCGCACGCGGTCCCGTCCGCATGCTCGCCGAGGATGCCGAAATGCGGACAGCGGACGTTCTCGCCGGCGCGGCACCACTCGCATTCCCAGTCGCACAAGGTGGGGAACAGGACCACCTCGTCGCCGGGCTTCCAGGCCGGGTCTCCCGACGAATGGACCACCCCGGCGCCGTCCGCTGCGATCACGCGCGGCGGCGTGACTCGCTGGTCACCGTGCGTCAGCCATAGATCGAGGTGATTGAGCGACGCGGCGCGGATGGAGACCGCAACCGACCCCGGCTCGGGTTCCGTGCGGACGCGTTCGCGGATCCGGACTCCCGCCGGACCCATGGGCTCCTCGTAGGCGGCGACGCGGCCCTGGCTGAGAACGGGGCGGTTAACAGCAAGGCTCGCCATGATTTGCGAAACTTAACCAAACCGCAGTCCGTTGTGCGGCTTGGGAACCCCACGCTTTGAAGTCAATGCGCCTCCGCCATCTGATCTCGCTCGCCGCTGTGGCCCCCTTGATGCTGCAGAGCATGCCCGCGCATGCCTCGCAGGCACTGGCGCCGGGCCACCCGCAGGGCAAGTACGTCCGCTGGTTCTATCCGAGCCAGCTCTCGTACGGCACAGTCGAGACCGGCACGGGCGACGCCGGCGCCGGACCGGGCCCCGGCGCCTTCTTGACGCTGCCGTTCATGGGTCCGCACATCGTGACGTCTATCTTCGATCACTGTTATCCGGACTACGGCACCAGCGGGAACGTATGCCGCTATGACGGAGTCAAGGCCTCCAGCCATGTTGGCGGCCCGGATCCGGGCTTCACGGCGGGCTATGCGCAGACGCCGGGCGGCCACGACTACCTCTACTACGACGGCCACGACGGCTACGACTATGCCCTCACGTATGAGCCGGTGGCCGCGGCCGCACCGGGCGTCGTCAAGCTGGCGAACTGGCTCGACCCGAACTGCCACACGTGCTTGAGCGGGATGACGATCGAGATCAACCACGGCAACGGCTTGCTCTCGTTCTATGGCCACCTTTCGCGAATCGACGTCGTCAAAGGCGAGTATGTGCGCCGCGGCCAGGTGATCGGCCTGTCCGGCAGTACCGGCACCGCGACCGGGCCACACCTCCACTTCGGGGTCTACTACACGAACGGAAACGGCCCAGTCGACCCGTATGGGTGGTCGGGTTCGTATCCGGATCCGTGGCCGCAGGACCTCGGTGACCTCTGGCTCTCGGGTTCGCCGCGATTCGCCGACGTGCCGATGCCGGCCGTCAACGTCACTGCGGCTGCGGACGCTAACGACCCGAGCATGATCGACGTCGCGTGGTCGAGTCCCGGCGGCGGCAACACGTTTCAGGTCAACGTCGTGATGCAGGACGGCCAGATGAAGTCATGGCTGTCCAACGTCGGCGCGGGCTCGGCGGTCTTTCACGGCCGCCCCAACCAGTCGTACTGGTTCTGGGCTTCGGTCACGACCAACCTCGGATGGAGTGATGCCGGGGGCTCAAGCCCCGTGCAAACACCTCGCGTCAACCATGGACAGGCTGTATAGCAGGGCGCACCACCGCCGCATCTAGAATCAGTCGGTCTTGATAGCCGAGGCCTTCAAAGGCAAGACCGTACTGGTCACCGGCAGCACTGGGTTCCTGGGTAAGTCGATCGTCGAGAAGTGCCTGCGATCGATCTCTGACGTAGGTCGCATCAATCTCGCGATCCGTTCGAGTGCGCGCCGCCCGGCTGCGGAGCGGCTCGAGCGCGAGGTGCTGTCGAGCCCGGCCTTCAAGCGGCTCAAGGAAGAGTTGGGCGAGGGAGAGTTCGCCAGGCTCGCGCGTGAAAAGCTGGCCGTGCTCGAGCTCGACCTCGGGCGGGACGGCCTCGGCCTCACCGATGCGGGCCGCGAACAGTTGCGCTCCTGCGACATCGTCATCCACTCTGCCGCGGCGGTCGAGTTCGACAATCCCGCCGATCTTTCAGCGCAGACCAACCTGCTCGGCGCCGCCCGCCTCGTGGAAGCCGTTCAGAAGTCGGGCGGCCACCCGCATCTCGTCCACATCTCGACGGCATACGTCGGCGGCATGCTGCGCGGGCTCGTCCGCGAGGAGCCGCCACTCGACCCCGGCCTCAACTGGCGGCACGAGGCTGCTGTGCTGACGACGCTGCGCACGCCGGTCGAGGAGGAGTCGAGGCGTCCGGAGGTCTTGAAGCGTCTGCGCCGCGAGGCGCAGTCGCGAATGGGCCCCGCGGGCACTCCCGCCGTGGCGCGGGCCACCGAACGATTGCGCCAGCGATGGGTCAAGGACCGCCTCATCGAACGCGGTCGGGTGCACGCGAACTCCATGGGCTTTGCTGACATCTACTCCTTCACGAAGGCGATGGCCGAGCATGCGGTGGTCGAGCTGCACGGAGACATCCCGCTGTCGATCGTGCGTCCATCCATCATCGAGAGCGCGCTCGAAGAACCGTTCCCGGGATGGCTCGAAGGCTTCCGCATGGCGGAGCCACTCATCCTCGCCTTTGGTCGCGGCATCCTCCGCGACTTCTCCGGCCTCCCCGATTCGCTGCTCGACATCATCCCCGCGGACTTCGTCGTCAACACGGTGCTCGCGGTGGCCGCCAGCCCGCCTCCTGATTCCAGGCCGCGCGTCTATCACGCTGCTTCGGGCAGCCGCAACCCGCTGCGCTTCCGCCAGATGACCGAGGAAGCGACGGGCTACTTCACCGAGCACCCGCTGCGCGACCGCTACGGACAGGCGATCGGCACGCCGACCTGGACCTATCCCACGCGGGGCGAGCTGGCTGCCAAGGGCGAGGCCGCGCTCAGGCTCGTGAGCGCGGCGCAGTGGGCGGTGGAGCGCCTGCCCCTCGGCGCCAGCGTCGCCGACCTGTCGGATGAGCTCAACGGAGAGCGCGAGCGTCTCGAGCGTGGACTGAACCTGATTCAGCTCTACGGCGTCTACACGGAGGTCGACTGCATCTTCGACACACGCAACCTGATGTCTGTTTGGGAGCGCGTGCCGGAGGCCGAGCGGAAGACCTTCCCATTCGACGCCGCCCTCTTTAGATGGGAGCACTACTTTCAGGACGTGCATTTCCCGACCGTCGTGCGCATGTCTCGCGCGGAGACGGTCGCACGCAAGGGTCGCCAACCGAGCGGGAGCACCGTGCCGAAACCCGAGACGAGCTCGGTCCGCGCCGCCATCGACAAGCGCGCGGGCCGTAAGGACGTGCTGGCGGTGTTCGACGTCGACGGCACGCTGGTCGAGACCAATGTCGTGGAGTACTTCTTGTGGATGCGCCTGCGTTCGCAGCCGGTCGACGAATGGCCCGCGTTCATGGCGCAGATGGCGCGTGAAGCGCCGCGCTGGCTGTACCTGGAGCGGCGATCGCGCGCCGAGTTCCAGCGGAGCTTTTACCGCGAGTACGACGGCCTCGACTACGAGGTCATGAAGCGGCTCGGCCGCGAGGCTCTCAACTCGGTGACGCTGCGGCGCATCTATCCGGAGGGCATGCGCCGGATTCGTGAGCACAAGCGGGCAGGCCACCGGGTGCTTCTCTTGACAGGCGCCCTCGACGTCGTGGTCGAGCCACTGGCGGAGCTCCTCGAGGTGGAGGTCGACTGCGCCCGGCTGCTGGTCAAGGATGGTCGCCTGACGGGCGATCTCGAGTCCCCCCCGCCGGCGGGAGAGGCGCGAGGCGTCCTGCTCGAGGAGTACGCGTCACGCACCGGCGTCGTTCTCGCCGACAGCTTCGCCTATGCGGACTCGCTGTCCGACCTGCCGATGCTCGAGCTCGTGGGAACGCCGGTGGCGGTGAACCCGGACGCACGCCTCTCTCAGGTGGCTGGGCAGCGCGGCTGGCGGGTGGAGCGCTGGCGGATGGCGCCGGGCAACTGGCGGCTGCCGATGCCCGACCCGCGCTCCGCGGAATACAGGGAGGCAGTGAGAAGGTGACGGTGGCGCAAAGCGCCGGGTGGGGGGTGACGTGTTAGCGCTGACCTACAGCCGAAGCATCCCGTCCTACGCCATCGTCAAGGCCGCTGGAGGGAGGCCCGAGGTCGCCACGAGCGCGCTGTCGATGCTGCACCTCGGCGACGTCCCCGAGCCGGAGCTGCCGGCGCGCGATTGGGTGCGAGTGTCACCCACGCTCTCCGGCATCTGCGGCTCCGACCTGTCCGCCATAGGTGGGCACGCATCCCTGTACCTCGACCCGCTGACCAGCTACCCCTTCGTTCCCGGCCACGAGGTGGTGGGCACGCTGGACGACGGCACCCGGGTCGTCATCGAACCCGCCCTCGGCTGCAAGGTGCGCGGGATCGATCCTCCTTGCCCTCGCTGCGCGGAGGGGCGCCCCGGCCTCTGTTACAACGTCACCGAAGGCCCGATCGAGGTCGGGCTGCAGACGGGCTACTGCGCCGACACAGGCGGCGGATGGGGCGAGGTCCTGGTCGCGCATCCCAGCCAGCTCCACAAAGTGCCTGAGTCACTGTCCGACGAAGCGGCAGTGCTGATCGAGCCGTTCGCGTGCTGCGTGCATGCTGCGCTGCGCGGAGGAGCGACCAAAGACGACATCGCGGTCGTGGTCGGGGCAGGGACCATCGGCCTGCTCACGGTGGCGGCGATCAGGCTGTTCACGCCGCCGAAGCGCTTGATCGCGGTGGCCAAGCACCCGTCCCAGCGCGAGCTGGCGACGAAGCTGGGCGCCGACCACGTGATCGACCCCGGCGACGTCTTTCAACGCATCCGCTTCGCGACGGGCGCGAGGAGGCTTGACGGCATCGACCGTTCGCTGCTCCTGGGCGGCGCCGACGTGACGTTCGAATGCGTGGGTCGGGCCGGCAGCCTCAACGACGCTGTCCGGTTCACACGCGAAGGCGGCACGGTGGTCGCGGTCGGGATGCCGGGCGAGGAGAAGGTTGACTGGGCCGCGATCTGGCAGCGGGAGCTGACCGTGATGGGCGCGTACGCCTATGGCACCGAGCCCAAGCGCAAGGGCAAGCGCACTTTCTCGATGGCGCTCGAGGCGGCGGCGGACCTCCACCTGGAAAAGCTGACCGGACCGCTCTTCGGCCTGGGTGAGTACCGCGACGCGATCGCCTACGCGATGAGCGCGGGCCGCCTGGGCGCCGTGAAGGTCGCTTTCGACCTGCGAGGATTAAGAATCTAGATGCCTAGACCTGGAGCCGTGATCGAGGTCGATCGCAACACCCCGCCGGTGCTATTCCATTTCGGCGAAGGCGTGCGGCTCGAGAAGCTGCCGTTCGGCGCTCGCATCGTCTACCCGCCCGACCCGCTCGAACCGATCGCCCATCCCGAACGGGCCATCAAACGAGCGTTGGGCAAGCCTCTCGACGACGACCCGCTGAAGACCTTGCTACGTCGGGGCATGAAGCTCACCATCGCGTTCGACGACCTGTCGCTGCCGCTGCCCCCGATGGCGGCGCCGGACGTGCGCCAGCTCGTCATGGAGGAGGTCATCGACATGGCCGCCGAAGCGGGCGTGGAGGACATCCATCTGATCGCGGCGCTTGGTCTGCATCGCCGCATGACTGCCGACGAGATCCGCCACATCGTCGGCGATCGCATCTTCACCACCTTCTGGCCCGACCGTCTCTATCAGCACGATGGCGAGGACCCCGAGGCCAACGTTTACATCGGCAAGACCGCGGAGGGGGAGGAGGTCACGCTGCACAAGCGGGCGGCCGACTCAGACCTCGTCGTCTACGTCAACCTCACGCTCGTGCCGATGGACGGCGGCCACAAGTCGATGTCGACAGGTCTCGCCAGCTATCGCGGCATCCGCGCCCATCACAACGTCAAGACGCTGCTGGGTTCGCGTTCGTACATGAACCCGCCCGACTCCGCATTGCATCACTCGTGCATCCGGCAGGGCCAGCTCATCGAGGACACCGTGCGGGTGTTTCACATCGAGACCACGGTGAACAACCATGCGTTTCCCTCCATCGCCAACTTCATGCAGAAACGCGAAACCGATTGGACCGCGCAGGACCAGGCGATGTTCCTCGGCATGAAGCAGCTCACCGATCTCGCGCCTCCGGCTTTCAAGCGCAACGTCTTCCATGCGATGCGCGCGCCGTACGGCCTGACCGGCGTCAACGCGGGCCAGGTGGACGCGGTTCATGAGAAGACCCTCGAGAGCGTGCGCAACCAGATCAGCGTGCGCGTCGAAGGCCAGACCGATGTCGTCACGATCGGCGTGCCCTACCTGGGTCCGTACAACGTGAATGCCCCGATGAACCCGGTGCTGGTCGTGTGCATGGGGCTGGGCTACCTCTTCAACTTCTACCGTCACAAGCCGGTGCTGAGGAAGGGCGGCGTGGTCATCCTCACGCACCCCTGCCGCTACGAGTTCGACGCAGTCCAGCACCCGAGCTACATCGACTTCTATGACGAGGTGCTCGCCGACACGACGGCGCCCCTCGAGATCGAGGCCAAATACGAGCTCCGGTTTGCGGAGGACCCCTGGTTCCGCCAGCTCTATCGCAAGTCACACGCGTACCACGGAGCGCACCCGTTCTACGCGTGGTACTGGGCGGCGCACGCCATGGACCACGCGGGCGACATCATCATCGTCGGTGGCGAGCGCGACGTCGTCCACCGCCTCGGCTTCAAGTGTGCGACCACCCTCGAGGATGCGTTCGAGATGGCCGAGCAGACTGTCGGCCGCCACCCGAGCGTCACCCATCTGCGAATGCCGCCGATCATGTTGTGTGACGTGGAGTGAGCCGTGAGGGCCTTCCTCGTAGGGCTTTCGCTCTTGCTGTTCGCCTGCGGATCCGGTCCAAACGCCGGCTGGCAGAACAGGGTCGCCTCGGCCACACCAAAGGGTGTGGTGCTTCAGGCGCATGACCTCGCGAACATCCAGAAGTGCCCCCAGAGCGACCCGTGGGCCGGCCTGATGCTCAAGGGGGAGCCTGAGATGCTGCCGACGGGCTTCGCGACGTGGTCCGACTTGAAGGCGGCAGGCGCCACGGATGGGTGGCTCTCGCTCTACGCCGACAATCTGTCCGAGTGCCCGCTCCTCCTGGGTTCTGTCCCCCCGAAGGGCCGGCTCGTGTACACGGCGGTCATCAGGTTCAAGGACTCCAGGAGCGCCGGCGCGAGCTTTGCCTCCGACTCGCAGAGCTTCCCGGTGGCCGCCTACTTCGCCGATCGCTTCGCCGCCGCCGGCGGCACGGTGACCAAGGGCGCTCGCACGGGGTTTGGCGAGAACTCGGCGGTGGCCACGATCTCGTCGCGCGGCGTTCAGACTTACGTCGCCTTCTGGCAGAACAAGAGCTTCAACGCCGTGGTCTACGCCGACAACATCTCCGCGGCCGAAGCGAGCGTGGCGGTGACGAGCATGAACGCCAGGATCCACTGACATGCCCTGGTATTCCGGGAATCGAGGTGCGGTGCGCCTTGCCCGAAACCTGGGCGGGGTGGTCGAGGACGTGCAGCGAGTCCGCCGCGGATGGCACTGGGATTCGCCGCGGCCGCGCAGCTGGCCTGAGCCTGGCGCCGTCGTCCCGGCGCCGGCGAGCGACCTCGGATGGGCGCGTCAGGAGCCGGTGCGGACTCTGCGCTGGCTGATCCAGCACGGTCTTCTGCTGCCGTTTACAGAGGTGATGGCCCATCCAAAAGTCGAAGGGCGCGAGTGGGTACGTGAGCTCGATCGCCCCGTGATATTCGCGGCGAATCATTCGAGCCACGCCGACACTTCGCTGATCCTGCACGCGCTTTCCGACCGCGCCAGGGATCGCACGGTCGTGGCGGCGGCGGCCGACTACTGGTTCAAGCGGCCGATGCTCGGCAACCTGGTCAGCCTTTTTCTGAATACGTTCCCCTTCTCCCGCACCGGCGGCGCTCAAGCGCAGCTGAACGCGTCGAGCCGCTTGCTGAAGTCGGGCTGGAACCTCGTCCTCTTTCCAGAGGGCAGCCGTTCGCCCGACGGTCGCATGCAGGAGTTCAAGCCGGGGGTCGGCCACCTCGCCAACGAGACTGGAACGCCGGTCGTCCCGATGCACATCCGCGGCGCCTACCAGATCATGCCGCGGGGTCAGAAGCTGCCGCTGCCAGGTCCGGCGCGCGTGCGGATCGGCAAGCCGATGGCGCCCCAAGCGAAGGAGGGTTCGCGCGAGTTCACTGCACGCGTCGAGAAAGCGGTGCGCGCACTTGCGGCGGAGCCGAGACAGCCCGAGATCCAGGGCGGGTGGATCGAGCGCTGGCGCGCCCTGAAGCCGCGAGAACCCGAGTATGCCGACGACTAGTTGATTGGTTGGATCTCGAAGACCGGGTGATCGGGCGCTATTCGCCTCAAATCCTCTTCTGGTGAATCGGCGCTGACCCCTCCGAAGAAGATTCCCACCTCCGCCTTCCATCGCTTGAGGTAGGCGCGCAGGATCGGGATCTTCTGGTCATCCGGAATCTCGCGAGCCCGGAAACGCTGGACGCGATTGCCGAGCAGCAATTCGCCCTCGCCAGCCTCACGCAGGTTGCGCACCCATTGCGTCAGACCGCGCGGCGCGACGAGGTTCTGCTTGCCTTCATATGTCAGAAGGTTGACCGGCGCGGAGCGCCACTCGCCCGATTTGCGGCCGCGCACACGAAGAATTCGCGAGCCCCACACGCTGAGACCGGCGCGCGTCATCAACGCCACCGCTGGATTGAAGACGTTGTTGCTGAACCAGCCTGGCTTCCGGTAGTACGCCATCTTGCGCCTTACGATAGGGCCCGATGACCTACTCCATCGTCGCCCGGGACCCCAAGACGGGCGAGCTCGGTGTCGCTGTGCAGTCGCATTACTTCCAGGTCAGCCCTGCCGTGCCGTGGGCGCTGGCGGGCGTGGGCGCCGTGGCGACGCAGTCGCAGGTCAACCTCAGCTTTGGACCGCTGGGCCTCGAGCTCATGCAGGCCGGCCATCGTGCCGAGCAAGCGCTCCGAGCCCTCGTCGCGGGGGATCCGCAGGCCGAGATGCGGCAATGCGGGATCGTCGACGCCGCCGGAGGGGTCGCCGCCCACACCGGCAGCAAATGCATCCCGGCCGCGGGACACCATCTTGGCGACGGATTCACATGTCAGGCCAACCTCATGGAGAAGGACACCGTTTGGGCCGCGATGGCCCACGCCTACACGACCAGTGGCGCGCCACTTCCGGAGCGGATGATGGCGGCGCTTGAAGCGGCTGAAGCCGAAGGCGGCGACATCCGCGGCAAGCAGTCGGCCGCGATGCTCGTTGTGACCGGCTCTCCCACGGGACGCCCCTGGGACGACCGGATCATCGACCTGCGGGTCGAAGACGCAGCCGAGCCGCTCGCCGAGCTGCGGCGGCTGCTGCGCATCAAACGGGCGTACATGACCCTGGGAGATGCCGACCGACTGTCCGACTCCGGCGATAAGCGCGCCGCGAATGCAAAAGCCGAAGAGGCGATCCGGATCGCGCCGGAGATGGCTGAGATCCGGTTCTGGACCGGCCTCGAAATGGCGACCAATGGCGACATGGACGGCGGGTGCGTGCTCATGGCCGCCGTCGTCCGTGAGAAGGGCGAGCGCTGGATCGAAATGCTGCGCCGGCTGGCGATGGTGGATCGCGTGGCGCCTGAAACGGCAAGGGCGATCGAGGCGCGACTGATCTCGGCTGTCGCCTCCAAGTAGACTGCACCCGTCTTGGGAAAGTTCAAGAGTCAGCGCAGAGGTCCGCGGCGGCCTGAGAAGGCGCGCAAGCCAGAGAAGGACGACGGCGGCCAGAAAGAGCAGGCGGTCGTCATGGACGCGGTGGTCGCGCAAGCGCTGCCCAAAGAGATGTTCGAGGTAGAGCTGGAAGGCGGCCACAAGCTGATCGCCTACGCGGCCGGACGCATGCGCCGCTACTTCATCCGCATCACGCCAGGAGACCGGATCCGCGTCGAGCTGTCGCCGTACGACCTCACGCGCGGACGCATCGTCTACCGCTACCGCGAATAACTGTAGTGGGCCTGATCGAGGCGCTCGCATCGGCCCGGGTTTTCGACCTGGAACAGCCGCGATACGCCGGCGCCCCCACGCACCCTGCGCACGTGCCGGGCTTCAACTACTTCATGCGTCGCCACCATGCGCGAGGTGCCGCTGAAACGAGGACCAGCGCCTCGGGCGTGGTGGTCATGCCGGAGCACTCCGGCACCCATATCGACGCCCTGTCGCACCAGGCGGAGAACCTGATGCTTCACGGCGGCGTGCATGTCGACTCGGGCGTCCAGACGTCGGCGGGCTTTCGGGTGCACGGCGTCGACACCCTCGAGCCCCTGGTCGGCCGGGGCATCCTCCTC
>DATINX010000282.1:0-3281 GCA_035473835.1 Candidatus Dormiibacterota bacterium
CATCTCTCACACCGACGATCTCCGCCACGCTCACGATGCGGCGGACGCCACCGCGCAGGCGAGACTGCTGGACGATCAGGTGGATCGCCGACCCGATGGTCTCGCGAATGGCACGTGAAGGAAGATCCTGCCCGGCCTGCAATACCAGCGTCTCCAAACGGACGAGGCACTCTTTCGGGTTGTTCGCGTGGAGCGTGGACATCGAACCATCGTGGCCGGTGTTCATTGCCTGGAGCATGTCGAGGGCCTCGCCACCACGACACTCACCGACGATGATGCGGTCGGGCCGCATACGCAGACAGCTCTTGACCAGCTCGCGAATCGGCACAGCCCCCTTGCCTTCGACGTTGGGTGGTCGTGACTCGAGCTGGATCCAGTGCGGCTGCTGCAGCTGCAGCTCGGCGGCGTCTTCACACGTGATGAGCCGTTCTGTCTCGGGGATAAACGACGAAAGGATGTTGAGCAGCGTCGTCTTGCCGGAGCCGGTGCCGCCCGAGACGAGGATGTTCAACCGCGCCCGCACGCATGAGCGCAGGAATGTCATCAGCTCCGGGCTCGAGGAGCGGAACCGGTTGACAACGTCGGCCGGGCCCCACTTCTCCTTGGCGAACTTACGAATCGTCAGGCACGGACCCTTGAGCGCGATCGGCGGGATGACCACGTTCACACGCGAGCCGTCTTTGAGGCGCGCGTCGCAGATCGGCGTGGACTCGTCGACGCGGCGCCCGACCAGGCTGACGATTCGGTCGATGACCTGGCGCATCTGCCGCTCCGTTTCAAAGGTCACCGCCGACAGGGTGGGCTCGCCACTCTTCTCGACGTAGATCTGCTTTGGATGGTTGGCCATGATTTCAGTGATGCTCGGGTCGGCGAGCAGCGCCTCGAGCGGGCCCAAACCGAGGACGTCGTCCAGGACCGAGTCGACAAGCCTCTCCTTGTCGGTCTTGGTCATGGTCATCGCCGTGGTCCGGAAATACTCCTCGGCGAGCTCGACGATCTTCTCGCGGACACCCGGCTTGTTGCTGGAGTCGATCTGGTCGGCGAACTTCTCAATCAGCTTGGCGTGAATCTGCACCTTGGCCGCGGTGAATGCCGGCGTCAGCTCTCCGCCGGCGCTGGCGGCGGCGCGCGAGGAGAGGCTGGCTGCAGGCGCCGGCGCCTCGGCAACCGCGGTCGGGCGCGCGACGGGGATCGCCGTCGCGGCCGCGTATGCCGAAGCGGGGGCAGTCGCCGCCGGCCCGTTCGATGCCGGCGCAGCCGGCAGCGGCACCCCCGTCTGGTTTTGCTTGACCCTGTCGAGAAGACCCATGTCAGCTACGGCTCAGGCGCAACCGCGCCCACCGGCCGGTGCGCCCCCAAGCCGTGATCATCAGAGACCTCGGCGCCGTCACAAAGCCGTGAAATGGAACCTGGCTTCGACCTCTTTCTGGCTCACGCCCTGCGCCGACTGCACCGTCGGACATGTTGGGTCCGGAGCGCTGGGCGCCTGCTTCAGGTAGTCGTTGAACGACTCCACCGTGTAGCGCAGCGACGTGTTGTTGAGAAACCAGGTGAAATACTCGGCGTCGCACTGAGTGAGCTCGATGGTGAGGCTCGATGTGATGCCGCTGATGGTGCCCTGGCTGCCTCCCGTCGTGACACCACCATTGGCCGGCTGCACGGTCGAGCTGGCCGGGCCGAGTCCGATCACGTGGACGTTGGTGAACACGGTCTTGCTCACGATCTTCGGCGGGCCCACAGCCGGAGTGGTCGCGAAGATCGCCTGGCTGGCCGAGGCGATCACGGTGATGTAGTCGTCGAGCGTGATGTGGCCCGCGACACCTTGCTGCTCACCAGTGGGGATGGTCATGGCGACGTAGCCACTGGCCAGAGGGAGATACGCGGGTGCGATTCCGGTTGCGATGCGGCCGAGGTCGTTGGCAAGCATGTCGGACGTGATGATCGCGCCCTTACTGACCTGAACCTCAGAGATCAATCCCTTGACGTCGCTCGACTTTCCATAAGTGTTGATCAGCGAGCCCGAGATCTTCGTGGTCGTCAGATCCGCATCAGTGATCTGGTGCCGGATGGGAATCGTCTGAGCAGCCACCACGACAACCTGGCTCGGGCCGCCGCCGATGGCGCCGGCCCCACCGAAGTTGCCGAGCAGAAATACTCCCGCGCCCGCGAGGATGGCGAGGAGCAAACCGATGATGATGAGAAAACGTCCACCGCCTGGTCGAGGTCTTGCTGGAGCTGCTGGTGCGACGGCCAAGACTAAGTCACCTCCGGGTACTGGATCTCAACGAAATCGCCGCCATTGTAACGAGGGGAACCGCGATCGTCCCCTTCATATCGAGTTCCTTTTCGGGAATGAAGAGAGCCCCTTGCGGGGCTCTCTTTTGAAGGTGCTACTACGTTTGGTTCTCGTTAGCCGAGTGCGGCTACGACGTTCGAGAACACGTTCTTGATCTGGTTGCCCATGGTAAGAAGGATGACGATGACCACGATCGAAACGAGCACGAGGATCAGGGCGTACTCAACCATGCCCTGGCCTTCCTGACGCGACGTAAGGCTGCGAAGCTTCCAGTAAAGATTCAACATCTGCGATTCACCTCCTTTTTCTGAAACTACAGACTGTTACTCCGAATGACGGGACCGCTTATGGATTCTTGCGGTCCTTTGTCAGCCGGGCGCCGGCCGGCGGTCGGTGATCCTACTCGGCTGTCCCAAGGGAGGTCAATTCATTAGGCAAGAAATCGTTGGCGCGCGGTACCGGCTGCTACCTTTCGGGCGGAAATGCTGACGGCCGCCGCCGAGGATGAGGTGAGCACGACTTCGACGCCGTACTGGCGCGACCTCGTCTTCAGCCGGGTCCTGCCGGCCCTTTTCTTCAGCCTCTTCCTTGCGCGCCAGCTCCTCTTCGTCTGGAGCGGCCTGCAGAAGCTCCATACCTTCACCGACTACCTCTTCCTGGTCCAGCAGTGCCTGGCCCTCGCCTACTTCACGATGCTGGTCGTCCTCTACACCGCCCGCCTGCCGAAGCGCGGCACCGACCACCGGCTGGGGGTCGTGTTCATCGCTTTCACGGGCACGTTTTCGGCGATCGCTGCAAGCTTCATGCCGGGAGGGGTCCACCGGGAGTGGTTGGTGCTTCCGGCCGATGTCATCGCCACCCTCGGCCTGGCGTACTCGGTATGGGGACTGGCTTATCTCCGGCGGTCGTTCTCGATCATCCCCGAGGCACGCCGCCTGGTCACCGGCGGCCCGTACGGCCTCAGCCGCCACCCCGTCTATCTCGG
>DATINX010000283.1:0-1688 GCA_035473835.1 Candidatus Dormiibacterota bacterium
CGAGCTCGAGAAGGGCACGATCGCGCGCAAGGCATTCGGCGACGACGTTGTGGACCACTACCTCAACTACGCGCGCACCGAGCAGGCGCTGTTCGATAAGGTCGTGACCGGCTACGAGCGCGAAAGGCTCTTCGAGAGGGGATAGAGTGTCCGGGACCGGAATGTCCTTGCATCTTCGCGGCCTAGTCGGCCGGGCGCCGTCTCACTCCACGGAATCTTGGGATTCCGCGGGGACCTCGAGGTGGGCGCTGAAGCCTGCGTCAGAGGGCCCGGCGCGCGCTCGTCACGCATCTCAGGATGCGCTCCTCGCTGCGCCACCCCTTCCTTCGCTCCGGCCGCCGATGCCGCGAAATATGCGGCGGACCTCCGGTCCCGGACACTCCTGATGGGAAGGCTTGACGGCAAGGTTGCGGTGATCACGGGCGCGGCGGGCGGCATCGGCCGCGAGGCGGCGCTTCTCTTCTCCGGCGAGGGCGCGAGGGTCTGCGTTGCCGACGTCGGCGTGGAGGCGGGTGAGAAGGCGGCGGCCGAATGCAAGGAAGCGTTCTTCTTCAAGGCCGACGTCAGCGATCCTAAGAGCGTGCAGGCCATGTACGCCGAGACCGAGAAGCGCTACGGCCGCATCGACGTCCTCTACAACAACGCGGGAATCATGCCGCCGGACGACGACTCCATCCTCATCACCGAGCCCGAGGCATGGGACCGCGTGCAAGCGGTGAATGCGAAGGGCGTGTTTCTGTGCTGCAAGTACGGGATCCCGCACCTTTTGAAGGCGGGTGGTGGCTCGGTCATCAACGTGGCTTCTTTCGTGGCCTTGATGGGAGCGGCTACGTCGCAGATCGCCTACACCGCCTCCAAGGGAGCAGTGTTGTCGATGAGCCGCGAGCTCGCGGTGCAGTTCGCCCGCCAGGGGGTGCGCGTGAACGCCCTGTGCCCGGGACCGGTCGAGACGCCGCTGCTGATGAGGATCTTCAACCAGGATCCAGGCGCTTTCGAGCGCCGCCGCGTCCACCTGCCCATGGGACGCCTCGCGAAAGCGAGGGAGATCGCCAACGCGGCTCTGTTCCTGGCGAGCGACGAATCGAGCTACGTCAGCGGCGCGACCTTCACGGTCGACGGGGGCATTACGGCCGCTTACGTCACGCCCGAGTAGCCTCACCTCGTAACCCGGATCGGTATCGAAATGCATGAAATCCAGGGTATTGGTCGCCGTGGCGATCGCTGTCATTTCGATCGCGGCCGCGTGCGGCAGCACGCCTTCGTCGAACGCGAGCGCGAGCCCATCACCCGCGTCGAGCCCCTCGCCCTCGCCGAACGCAGCCGCGGGGGGAACCACGATCGCTGTGGCGACCAACGCCAAGCTCGGCCAGATCCTTGTCGACGGGAAGGGAATGACCGTCTACCTGTTCGTGGCCGACACCGGCACGTCTTCCACGTGCTACTCGAGCTGCGCGCAGCTCTGGCCCCCCGTATTGACCACCGGGGCTCCACAGACCGGCACCGGCGCAACCGCCTCGCTGCTGGGAACGACGACGCGCACGGATGGCAAGGTCGAGGTGACGTACGCGGGTCATCCCCTCTACTACTTCGTCCAGGACAAGCAGCCCGGTGACACGACCGGGCAAGGCGTCAACGGCTTCGGCGGCCTGTGGTGGGTCCTTACTCCGTCCGGCGCGGCGATGCACTAA
>DATINX010000284.1:0-3192 GCA_035473835.1 Candidatus Dormiibacterota bacterium
AAGCTTCGGGGCATCGACAACCGAACCATCGCCGATCTGTTCCGAGGCCGTTACCTGGAAGTCCCGGAGAACCAGGAGCGCCCCCTGGTCGAAGGCCGCTTCTACCACCATCAGCTCGTGGGCATGTCGGTGCAGACCGGCTCGGGCCAGACCCTGGGCACCATCGAGGAGGTCCTCGAGCGCCCGGCCAACGACGTCTGGGTCAGCCGCGAAGGGCGGGTCGAGCACCTTATTCCGGCCACGCGGGACGCGGTCCTGGAGGTGAATCTCGAGGCGCGCCGCGTCGTGGTCGCCGACTGGCTGGTCCAGGTCGAGGACGCATAGCCAGGACGGTGATGTCAACATGAGATTCGACGTCGTCACCATCTTCCCGTCCATGTTCGGACCCGTGTTCGAACACGGTGTGGTCGGTCGTGGCATCGAGGGCGGGGTCATCTCGCTCCACGCGCATGACCTGCGCGATCACACGCATGATCGACACCGCCAGGTGGACGACGCCCCCTTCGGGGGCGGCCCCGGCATGGTCCTCAAGCCCGAGCCCGTGTTCGAGGCGGTCGAGGCGATCCGTCCCCAGAATGCCGGCCCGGTCGTGCTGATGGAGCCCTGGGGGGAACGGCTCGACCAGAGGCTGGCCGCCGAGCTGGCTCGAGAGCCGGGGCTGATCATCGTGTGCGGGCGTTACGAAGGGATCGACGACCGAGTGCGGGTCGCCCTGGCGGCGCGCGAGATATCGATCGGCGACTACGTCGTCAGCGGCGGCGAGATCCCCGCGATGGTGCTGATCGATGCCGTCGCGCGCCTGGTTCCGGGTATCGTTGGCGATCCCGAATCGCTGACGCAAGACAGCTTTTCGGAGGAACCGGTCGGGTGGCCGCAGTTCACACGCCCGGCCGACTATCGGGGCTTGATGGTCCCCGACGTGCTCCTTTCGGGTGACCACGCCCGCATCAAGCAATGGCGCCGCCGCCAGGCGGCAGAACGATCTTCCGTCCATACCAAGGAGTTGAAAAAGACATGAACGTGATCCAGCAGCTCGAAAAGGAGCAACAGAAGGAGAAAGTTCCCGCGCTTCGCGCGGGCGACACGGTCAAGGTGCATGCCAAGGTCGTGGAAGGCACCCGAGAGCGCATTCAGGTGTTCGAGGGCACCGTCATCCGCGTGACCGGCGGCGGCCTGCGCCAGAACTTCACGGTGCGTCGTGTCACTCATGGCGTCGGGGTCGAGCGCACCTTCCTCATCCATTCACCGCGGATCGACAAGATCGACGTTCTCCGCCATGGCGACGTGCGCCAGGGCCGGCTCTACTACCTTCGCGGCAAGGTGGGCAAGGAGGCGCGCATCCGCGAGCGAAGGCGCCTCGTGCGCGAGCCGGAAGCCGCGGCGAAAGAGAACGGCGAGGAAGAATCCGAGGAATAGGCACTCCCTGTTAAGGGCACTGGTGTCCGTTGACCCGCGTCGGTAATCTCCGCTTGTGACTGGAGACCTGTGAGGCCGATGCTCTGGCGCTACGAGCGCATGGCCGGCTCGATGGGCTACTCGGTGGTGGCGGGGGTCGACGAGGTCGGCATGGGGCCGCTGGCCGGGCCGGTCGTGGGCGGCGCGGTGGTGCTGGAGGTCGGCAGCAGGATCCCAGGCCTCGACGACTCCAAGCTGCTGACGGCGGAAGAGCGCGAGCGGCTCGACCGGATCATCAGGCGCCGTGCGCTGGCCGTGTCGGTGTGCGCAGTCGACCACGCGCAGGTTGACAGGCTGGGCCTCATTCGGGCGCGTCACCTCGCCACCGCGGGGGCGGTGGCGGGTCTGTCCATACCGGCGGAATACCTGCTCGTCGACGCCTGGGACGTCCCGGAGGCGCCGCTGCCCCAGATGGCGGTCGTCAGGGGCGATCGCATCTGCGCCTCGATCATGGCCGCCAGCATCGTCGCCAAGGTCGCGCGCGACCGCACGATGATCGAGTACGACAGCATGTACCCCGGCTACGGCTTCGCCGGCCACAAGGGCTACGCCACGCCGGCGCACAGGGCCGCGATCCGCCGGCTGGGGCCGAGCCCCATTCATCGCACGTCGTGGGCGCCGTTCCGCGAGTTCGCCGCCAACTGACGGCCGGCGCCGCGGAGCTTGGCCGCGCCGGTGAGAAGGTGGCGGCCGAGCTGCTGCAGCGCAGGGGCTATGAGGTGATTGGCACCGGCTTCACAGCGCGCCGTGGTGAGATCGATCTCGTCTGCCGGCGGGGCCGCGAGCTGGTGATCGTCGAGGTCAAGACGAGGACGACCGATGCCTTCGGAACGCCGGCCGAGGCGGTCGGTCCGCGCAAGCGCCGAGCGCTGGCGGCGGCCGCCGCCGAGTACCGCCTGCTGGCGGGTTGGAGGGGGCCGATCCGGTACGCGGTGGTGGGCCTGGTCTTGAGGCCCGGTGGCGGCTTCGACAGCGAGATCATCGAGGATCCGTTCGAGTAGGCAGGGCTCAGGTCGCCGTGATCGCGGCCTCGAACGAACCGAGGCGGGCGTTGGCCATCCAGAGGAGGATCGCGACCAGGGCTCCTCCCGCCGCGATCAGAACGACACCCCCGAGCATCATCGCCACTCCGAGCTCGGGAGTCGAAGGGAATGGACCGACCTGGATCGTCCCCTCGGCAACCTGCGCGCCGAACAACAAGAGGGCGAGGGCGCCGATGCTCAGGATCGAGTAGCCGAGCGAGCCGCCGATGGCGGCGAGCGTCCCGAGCAATCCCACCGAACGGCGGTCGTCCGTCGCCTCGAAACGCGGATCGATCGCTCCTCCGGAAACCGAGATGGCCACGAAACCGACCCCCAGCCAGACCCCGAACGCGACCAGCTCTATCAGCTGCACCGCCCCGCTCCTGCTGGCCAGCGCCACGGCGATGCTGAAGATGAGCATGGTCAAGAGCACCGGTGGCAGTCCGATGAACACCTTCGCGCGCAGCAGCTGCCACATCGTGAGGGGCGCCATCCGCAGCAGCTGGAAGCCCCGCCTCTCGCTGGGGATCGACGGCGAGGCAAGGGCGGAAGACATGAACATCGACAGAAAGGTGACGAGCGCGACGTTCGACCAGAATCCGCCCAGGTCTCGAGCCGGCTGGCTGAGCGCGGCCGCGTAACCGAGCGGGAGGATGAGGGCGGGCAGCAGCCGTGTCAAACGTCGCACGTCGCGCCGAAAACCGAGCCAATCCTT
>DATINX010000285.1:0-22771 GCA_035473835.1 Candidatus Dormiibacterota bacterium
ACAGCCTCTACTGGACCAAGTGCGCCGAAGTTCCGACCCCGAACGCGGTCAACAACACGAACTCGACGACCAAGAAACGGGCGGTGCCCGGAGACGAAAGCGCCACCTACGCGATCGAACTGCTGCCGTCGACCACCCAGACCACCTACACCCAGTGCAGCACCGCGAATCCCGGCGGCAGCATGCTCGAGACCAGCGGTCCCGCCTCCGGCTCTTTCCGGATCCGCTCGAACGGATACTCAGGCAGTGCGCGAGTCGGCCTGATCGCCTCCTTCAAGCGCCCGAGCTTCCTCGACTACGTCTACTTCACCCAGCTGGAGACGCTCGACCCGATCGCCTACGGCTACGCCAACCCGTCCACGGCTTTGACCGGCGCCTATTCGCAGTGCGAACTCACCTACGAACAGGGACGAAACAACAGCGCGATCCCGGGGACCGGGGGCAGGGACTTCTGCTCGATCATCTCCTTCATCACCGGCGACGCGATCGAAGGCCCGATGCACACCAACGACACGATCTCGGTCTGCGGGACGCCGCGCTTCGGCCGCTCGGTCACCGACATGATCGAGATCGGCGGCAAATCCCCCGGCTGGTACACGGACTGCACCAGCAACCCGACCTTCACCGGCACCAAGATCACCTCGGCGCCGATCCTGGTCCCGCCCGAATCGAACTCGAAACTGGCGAGCATCGCCGAACCGGCCTTCCGCTACACGGGACAGGTCCGGATCTGCCTCAGCGGCAACAACATGACCGTCGGCAACGGCGGCGGCTGCACCGGCCTCTACTCGGGGCCCGTGCCCGCCAACGGCGTCGTCTACGTGAAAAACAGCTCCTGCTCGAGCGCTTACACGCCCTTCGGGACGACCTACGAAACGACGTCGGGCTGCGGCAACGCCTACGTCCGCGGCACCTACACGGGCCAGTTGACGATCGCGGCGGAGAACGACGTGATCATCGACGGCAGCCTTTGCAGGACGTCTTGCACGACCCCCAGTGGCGAAGCTCTGCTCGGCCTGATCGCGAACAACTTCGTCCGCATCTACCACCCCTGCTCAAACGACACCAATAGTGCCGGCTCGCTCACCAGCCCGAACGTTGACGCCGCGATCCTGGCGATCAAACACTCCTTCATCGTCGACAACTACAACTGCGGAAACCCGCTTGGGACGCTGAATGTGGAAGGTGCGATCGCCCAAAAGTTCCGCGGCCCGGTCGGCACCTCGCGCAACGGCGTAGCGAGCTCTGGCTACAAAAAGAACTACGTCTACGACGACCGCCTCCGTTACCTGGAGCCGCCCAGCTTCATCGAACCGACCGGTTCTGCCTGGGTGATCGGTCGCGAGACCGAAGGCTGAGCTTCACGCCTCAAGGGGTCGCGCGATCCCGCCGATGTTGAGCGGGATGGAACTGACTGCCAAGAAGTCCAAGCCCGTCGTGGGCCTCGAGATCGCCGGCGACAGCATCGCCGCCGCCGAGGTGAAAGGCCAGTCCGGGGAGCTCGGCAAGGTCGCCGTGGCTCAGCTGCCGGACGGCGCCTTCCGCGACGGTGAGGTGACCGATCCCGAGGCCCTGGCGGACACGCTTCGCACCCTTTTCTCGACCCACAAGCTCTCGCGCCGGGTCCGGCTCGGGATCGCCAACCAGCGGGTCGTGGTCCGGGCGCTGAGACTGCCGGCGATCGACGACCCTGCCGAGCAGGAGGCCGCCGTTCGCTTCCAGGCCCAAGAGCAGATTCCGATGCCGCTCGACCAAGCGGTCCTCGACTACCGGGTCGTCGGCGGCGCGCCGGCAACCGAGGATTCCAGCCCGACGATCGACGTGATCCTCGTCGCCGCCCGCCGCGAAATGGTCGAAGCGACGCTCGCCCCACTGCGCAAGGCCGGCCTGCAGCCGGTCGGAATCGACCTCTCGGCCTTCGGCCTGATCAGGGCTCTTGGGGAGGCCGGGCCGATCGCGAGCGAGCCCGCTGAGGAGGGCGCGGCGGTGACTGGGCCCGAGGGCGCAGCCCTCTACTGCAACCTCGGCGACACGACGAACCTGGCGGTCTCCCGCCGCCGCTCCTGCCTCTTCACCAGGGTCGCGCCGGTCGGCCTCGGCGATTTCGCCGAGCAACTAGCCGCGCAAACCGGCCTCAGCCCCGAACACGCGCGGATGTGGCTGGGCCACGTTGGACTCTCCCAGCCGCTGGCCGAGATCTCCGGCGACGCGTCCACGGTGGCCGCTGCCCGCGAGGTCCTCAGCAGCGGAGTCGATTCGCTGCAGGCCGAGCTCCGCCTCTCGCTCGACTTCTACGCCGCCCAGGAAGGCGCCGCCCCGGTTGACAAGGTGATCCTCAGCGGCCAGGGGATCATGATTCCCGGCTTCGCCGAAGCGCTCCAAGTCGGCTTTCACATTCCCTTCGAGAGCCGCGTGCCGGAGGCGCTGCGAGGCTTCGACGGCCCCACCGCCACCCGGCTCACTCTCTCCTACGGCCTCGCCTTGGAGTCCTGATGCGCCCGGTCAACCTGATCCCACCGGAGGAGCGACGCGACGGCAGCGCCCAGCTGCGCGGGGGCCCGCTCGCCTACATCGTCGTCGGAGCCCTGGCGCTCCTGCTGATCGGCGTCGTCCTGCTGGTCGACACCGGCAATCAGGTCAGCGCCGAAAAGGAAGAAATCACCCGTCTGCAGTCGGAGATCACCGCCACCAAAGCCAAGGCCCAACGCCTTGCCGCCTACGCCAGCCTGGCCGAACTCCACGACCGACGGGTGTCGACCGTCACCTCCCTCGCCACCAGCCGCTTCGACTGGGAACGGGTGATCCGCGAACTGTCGCTGATCCTCCCCGACAACATTTGGCTGACCAACCTCACTGGTACCGCGCGGCCCGGCGTCGCCGTGAACGGGGCGGCGGGCATCTCCCTGCGGGATTCGGCGCCCGGTCCCGCCCTCGAATTGGTGGGCTGCGCTCGCAATCAGGACGCGGTCGCCGGCTTCATCTCAGAACTGAAGCAGATCGACGGGGTGACCCGGGTGGCCGTGCAGGCATCGAAGCTCGGCTCGGGAACCGAAGGCAGCGGTGAATCGGGATCCACCTCCGGCAGTTGCCAAACCCGCGACTTCATTGCCCAGTTCGAAATCGTCGCCGCCTTCGATGCCGTGCCGACCACGGAAGGCGTAACGGAATGAAGGCGATGAGCCCCGCAACCTCGACCCGAACCCTGGTCGCGATCCTGATCGTCGCCGCGCTTGCGATCGTGTTCTGGATGCTGCTGCTCAGTCCGAAGAAATCGGAACTGGCGAGCCTCGGCAAGGAAACCGAAGAACTGCAATCCACCCTCGCCTCGGCGCAAGGCGAAGTGGCTGCCGGCGAAGCCGCCCGGCGCGCCTTCTCGGACAACTACCAGCAGCTCGTCGTCCTCGGCAAGGCGGTCCCTGCCAGCGACGAAAGCGCCTCCCTACTCGTGCAGCTCAACGGCATCGCCGACCGCTCGAAGGTCTCATTCGAGAGCCTGGAGGTCGGAACGGTGAGCGAATCAGCCGCCGCCGAAACCGAAGCCCCAGCTGAACCGGCACCCGAAACGGCTCCAGCCGCCGGCGAAGAAGGCGCTGCCCCCGAAACCGAATCGGCTGCCGCAGTGGTACCCCCGGCCGAGGCCGCGAGCGCGCTGTCGCCGCTCGGTTCGAGCGTCGGCCCGGCAGGCCTCAACGTCCTTCCCTACAACCTCAGCTTCAAGGGGAGCTTCTTTCACGTCGCTGACTTCATCAACGGGATCGACTCACTGATCCACACCAACGGGTCAAACCTCGCGGTCGACGGCCGATTGATCACGCTCGATGGCTTCGCCCTCACCGGCGACTCCGTCGAAGGTTTCCCGCACCTCGACGCAAACTTTGCCGTCACCACCTACCTGGTCCCGCCGAATGAGGGGATCGTCGGTGGCGCATCGTCACCCGAACCCGAAGGCGCAGCCGGCATCGCGTCCACTACCGCGGAAGAACTGGGATGAACAAGCTGAGAGAAAAGCTCAACGACCTGATGCCGTCTGGCCGCGGAGGCTTTGGCAGCGGGTCGAACCTCAAGGCGCCGGCTTTCGCCTCCGATCTCTACCGCGATCTGCGCGAACGGCATCTGCTGCCGCTGGTAGGCGTCCTCCTGGTCGCGATCATCGCCGTTCCCTTCCTACTGGGCGACGCTGGTGAAAGCGAAGAATCGGGCGAAACCCCGACCCCCGCCATTGCCTCGGGCTCGAACGCGAAGAACGCCAGCAAGGTCGTCGTCGCAGAGAGCAACGAGGCATTGCGCGATTACCGCAAGCGCCTCGGCCACCGTCAGGCGAGCAACCCGTTCAAGCAGCAGTACACGGGAGCGCCCGCGAGCAGCAGCGGCGAAAGCGAAGGCTCCGAACTCGAAGAAGGCTCGGGAGGCTCCGGGGGTGAAGAAATCTCGGCACCCCCCACGGGTGGATCCGGCGGCTCGGCCGGAACGACGACTGGGACCACAACCGGCCTCCACTACTTCACCTACACGATCGACGTCAGGATCGTCCCGGTTTCCACCAACGGGGTTCCCAGCAAGGCCGACCCATATGTGCTGAACAACGTCTCGAAAGTGAGGCCCCTACCCGCGAAGAAAGTCCCGGCCCTGACCTACATCCAGATCAGCCCCGACGAAGAAAAGGCGCTGATGCTGGTGAACGCGAACGTCAAAGGCCTGTTCGGCGAAGGCGTCTGCGTCTCGGGCGGGGAAACCTGCCAGCTGCTCTCCCTGAAGAAAGGGCTGCCGGAGACGGTCGTCTACGGCGGCAACGAACGCGTCTTCCGGATCGAACTGCTGAAGGTCAACGTCGTCGAGACCAGCCCACCGAAGGCTTCGCAGCCCAAGCAAAACGGCTGAGCCAGACCTGCGCGGCCCTCAGCTGCCGAGGTAGATGTCCATCAGCTCGTCGCCGGCCAGCAGCCCGACGATGCCGCCCAGGGCTAGGAACGGCCCGAAGGGAATCGCCATCTTCCGGGCCTTAGAGCCGTGCCGGGCCATCAGCCAGAGTCCGACCGCGCTGCCGGAGAGCAGCGCGGCCAGCAGTGCCGGCGCCATCGCCCGACCGAGGAACAGGCCCATCGTCGCGGCCAGCTTGACGTCGCCGAGCCCCATGCCCGCGGGATAGGCAAGCGCGGCGGCGAAGAGCAGCCCGCCGGCGGCCGCCGCGGCAATCGCCCGCTCAGGCAGCCCACCGGGATCCGTGGGCGCGGCGATCGCGACACAGATGATCGCGGCGACCAAGAGGATCTTGTTGGGAATGATCTGTCGCTCGAGGTCGGTGAGCGTGATCGCCGCCAGCATCGTCACGAAGACCATCCCGATCGCAATTTCCGCCGGGTGGTCCCAGTAGACCGCCGCCGTGGCGGCAAAGAGCACCCCACAGGCCAGCTCGGTCAGCGGATAGCGAGGCGAGATCGGCTCCCCGCAGCAACGAGCCCGTCCCCGCAGCAAAAGCCAGGAGAAGACCGGAACGTTGTCCCGAGCCGCGATCTCCGTCCCGCACCCAGGACACACCGATCGCGGTCCCCAGATCGACATCCCCCGCGGCACCCGGTGAGCGACCGCGGTAGCGAAGCTGCCCATGACCAGGCCAAGGAGAAGGTAAACGACAAAGGCTGGGGCAGACACCAACCGCAGGTTCTACTCGGAGGAGCAGCTTCCTTCGCCGCCCCGGCGCTTTTGGACTTTCCGATTGGCATGAACGACTACCGTGCCGACCCCTCTGCCGACAAGACCACCGACCACAAGAGCCATTGCTGCAACCACGACCCCCATGGCCACAATGCTGTTTCCCATCAACACCCAATAAGCGATGCCGATCAAAAGCGCAATCCCGAACAGCTTTGGCCCGTCCAGACCAAGCGGCAAACGTTTTGGCTCACTATCCGAAGCAGCTATTTCATCTCCTGGGCGAAGGTCAATGTATCGCCTACAACCGAAGGTCACCCAGTAGATCACCCGAAGGCCATTGACCATGCCAACATCATTTCCCTTGATCCTGGGACCGCATACGAACTGGGACTCCTCGCCCTCGCTGAGATTAAATTGTAGCTTTTCGCTAGAGGCCCAGTCCTGCTTCAGCTGCAACTCATGCCGGCCCGGTGAAAGGGTGAAAACTTTCGTTTCATCAATCCTTATGCTTCCGACCTTTTCACGATCGACGAATATGTGGTACTCCCGACCACTATCAATTCGATATCCAGTTGGCCTTGTCAGTTGAATCTCTGACATGCAGTCGTCATCCTCCAATCAGCCGCCTAGCGCACCAATCCATCAATCACCCCAAACGCACAGCCGCCGAGCATTCCTACTCCTCCACCAATTCTGGCGCCAGCCCTTCCACTGATAGCCCCAACCCCAACGGCGCGCCCACCTAGATCCCCTGCCGCCGACGACGTACCTGCTAGAAAGCCTCCGGCACCCCCCGCGATACCACCGATCTCGCGCGCAGGGTGGCCGCCCCTATAGCAGTCCCCGAGCAGCTCTTTGCCAGGCAGGTTATTGCTCTTCAAGTAATAATCGAGACGGTCAGGGTTAACGGCGAGATCCACCATGCTCACCGCAGGCCCTGCGATGTAAGACAGGGAACTATCGTTTTCAACCCAATATTCCTGCGATTCGGAAACCAGATGCCGCCCACTGTTAACCGCTTCTTCTGCGGCGCTACCCACATCTTCCGCCGCATCGCCAGCGCACGCATCGCCAAAGGGGGTCGGAGCACAGACATCACGTCCATTTAGGTCATACCGATTCAGCGGATTGTCCCAGACGTAGAGATAGCGGTCAGCCGACAAGCCATTGCCGAGGTGTCCCAAGACTAGATCCTCACTGAGGAAGGAACCCAGCGTGGGGTCGTAAGAGCGAGCACCCATCTCAACTAAGCGGCTAGGGTCTGAACGGCGCTCGTAGGCCCCGAGCCAGCCCATTTCCAAGGATGGGCCGGAGAGCTGGGCACCCCAAGGGTCATAGCCCTGTCGCGAGGAGACGCCCCCGCCTTCGGCGGTGATCGCGACCACGTCGCCGTGGGCGTCGACAAGGGGGAAGCTGGAGGGTTCGCCGGCTTCCTCGAGCAGGCCGCCGGCTCCGCGGATGTAACCAACGGTCAGTTCGCCTTCGGAGTCGGCGTCGTAGCTCGGCAGATCGGTGAGGTCCCCGTAGTGGGCCTCGCGGGTGCCGGAGCCTTCTGATCGTTCGCTCAGCCTTCCCAAGGCGTCGTAAGAGTATTCGGCACTGCCCCCAGGGCGTTCGGCTTTGGCCAGATTGTCGAAGGCGTCCCATTCGTAAGTCGTGGATTCTTCTCCTATTTCGATACTGGATAGGCGACCGTCTTCGTCGTAGTTGTAAACGGTGCCGTCGGAAGCTACGGTGAGCTGGTTCAAGGCATTGAATTCATAGGTGAGGGCACCGGCTTCGGTACGGTTGCCCGCCGGGTCGTAGTCGTATTCGGTCGAGCCTTCGCCGGGCGGGTTGAATTCAGTCAGCCGGTTCAGCGCGTCATGTACGTAGGTCGTTTTCTGGGACAGGCGGTCGACCTGGGCTTTGCGGTTGCCGGCGGGGTCGTATTCGTATTGCAGCGATTCGAGCGTGGATTCTCCGAGCTTGGAAACGGTCGCTTCGAGCCGGCCGGCGTTGTCGTAGGCGTTGTGGGTGTCGACGCCGTTGGGGCGTTCGACGTCGGTCAAGTTGCCCTCTGGGTCATATTCGAAGCCGAATTCTCCGCTGGGGTCAATCAGATCGCTCATGCGCCCGAGCCCGTCGTATTCGTATTCCAAGGTGCCGCGGGGGTCGACTTGTTGGATCAGGTTGCCGCGGGAGTCGTATTCGCGGCTAAAGGACTGGCCGCGACCATCGTCTATCGAGGTGGGAAGGCCGTCGTCGTCGTAGCCGATTTCGATTTCGTCGCCCTGCGGCCCAATTGCTTCGGTGAGTCGGTTGGCGTCGTCGTAGTCGAAGGCCCGCAAGAGCGTTTCTCCAGAGCTGACCTCGCGTAGGCGATTGGCGGCGTCATAACCGTATTCCAGCGTGGCTCCAGGGGTGGCTCGCCCGAGCAGGTTGCCGAGGGGGTCGTAGGCGAAGCTAGTCGTCTTGCCAAGCGGCTGGTGGATCTCTTCCAGGCGGCCGAGGTCATCATATTCGTAGGCGGTTTCGTTTCCACGTGGATCGGTGAAGGAAATCAGGTTGCCGCCTGGGTCGTATTCGTAGTCGGTGCTGACTCCCAAGGGCTCATCCACGTCGGTCATTCGGTCAAGCAGGTCGTATTCGTAGGTCGTAGCGTTCTCGCGGGGTTCGATTGTTTTGATCCGGTTGCCACGGGCATCGTAGGCGAACTCCCAATCGTCGCCTTCCGGACGAACGACTTCTTCGAGCTGGTTCGCCAGATCGTAGGCGTAGGTGGTGACTTTGCCCCGCCGATCGGTGACCTTGATCGGGTTGAGGTTGCCGTCGTATTCGATCTCGGTCGCCCCTTCAAGCGGGTCGACGTATTCAGTCGGGCGCTCCATTGCGTTGTGCTTGATCGTCCAAACCTCTTCTTCGGGGTCAATGACTTCTTCAAGCATCCCGTTGGCGTCGTAGAAGTATTCGGTCTCGTTGCCTTCGGGGGTGGTGCGGGAGAGCATGTCGCCTAGAGCGTTGCGTTCGAATTCTTCGGGTTTGAACCCAGGCTCGGTCCGTTTGATGAGGTGGTTGCGGGCGTTGTATTCGAAGGTCGTTTCGTGTTCGAGAGGATCGGTGGCAATTTCGAGGTTGCCGCGAGTGTCGTAGCTGAATTCCGATTCGCCTTCGTTCGCGTCAATGACCTTGATCGGCTGTCCAGCGGGGTCGTATTCGAGGATGGTCGTCCCTTCTTCGGGATCGATGATTCTTTCGAGGTCATTTTCTTCAGACCATTCGTATTCCCAGTCCTTGCCGCGCTCGTCGGCGAATTTGGTGAGGTGGTTCTGGCCGTCGTATTCGTAGCTGCGTTCGCCGCTTTCTGGGTCGAGCACCGAGGTCAGGTTGCCGGCCGAGTCATAGCCGAATTCCCATTTGGCTCCTTCCGGCTCAAGGACTTCGTCGACGTTGCCGTCAGCGTCGTAGCTGGTCGTGGTGACGTTACCGAGCTGGTCTTTTTCAGAGACCACTCGATCCTGGCCATCGAAGCCGAAGGCTGTTTTCCCGCCTTCGGGTTCGGTGACTATGGTTTCGCCCGATTTGTATTCGAGTTTCCAGAGGTTGTTGAGGCCGTCTCGCTGTTCCACGATGCGGCCCTGGCCGTCGTAGGTGTTTTTGAGGATCACGTTTTTACGCGGGTCGGTAATCGCTTTGATCCGGTGCTGGCCGTCGTATTCGTATTTGTTCACCCCGCCGAGCGCGTCGGTGACCGATTTCAGGTCGCCGGCTTCGGTGTAGGCAAATTGGATTTCGCGGCCGGTGGAATCTTTGACCGCGGTGATGTGGTTGGAGCCGTTGTAGGAGAAGGTCAGCACCTGACTCGAGGGATCGGTGATCGTCGCCAGGCGGCCGTTTTCGTTGTAGCCGTAGGTGGTCACCAAGCCATGGTCATCGGTGATCGTGGCGATCCGGCCGCTGGAGTCGAACGCGAGGACGGTGCCGTCGAGCCCGGTCAGGCGGAAGCTCCCTTCGACCTTGGCGAGGACGTCGGTGACGCCGGAGGGAGCGCTGTAACCAGATTCAGATTTCTGGAAGAGATCCTGGCGACCGTCTTGGCGCATGATCAACACCGCGCCGGAGGCCAACTCGGTCGCGCTGGCAAGTCCGCTCTGCGACCAGCCGACACCAAGGCCGGTATCGACGGCGCTGCCGGAGCTGTAGGAGCGGCTAAATTCGAGTGGGTTCTTGCTCTCGTTGGTCAGCAGCAGGTCGCGATGGGAGTAGGCAAGACGGCCGCTGGCGAGGCTCACCGGGTCGGCACCCTCACCGCACTGGGAGTCCTCGCCTCGGCATTGCGCCTGGTCTTCGGGGAGCTGATGGAAGGGCTTGAAGTCGATTTTGCCCTGGGCGAGATCGCCGCAGCCTGCCGGCGCCGGTCCGCTCGCGCATCCCCAGTCGTTGTTCGGAGCTTTGAGTTCACCAGAACCTTCATAGTTCAAGCCCGTCCCGTTATTCCGAAACAGATTCCATTCGATGGTGGGCGAACCGGATTTGACTCGGATGCCCGAAGAGTTTTGGCGAAAGGTCGAGTGCTTGATCGTGGGGGAGCTGCCTACGACGTATACGGCCGGATTTCCACCATGTCGAAACTCGGCATGTTCGATGACCGAAGGGCCGCTCCCAGAGGCGAAGGTGATCGTGCCCCATTCTCCCGGACCGGAGTCGCTGAGCGAGCGGAAGAGAACAGGGTCTTCGGCCGTGCCTTCTACGTTGAGAGCTCCCTGAACATAGATGCCACTGGGCCACACGCCTGAGAACGCGCCAAGCTCAATCTCGGTGCCAGCAGTGATGTTGAGCGTCTTGCCGCTTTTGACAACAATCCCTTCGAACCCGGACAGGTGGATGCTCCCGGTGGGAACAGACCAAGTCATTGAGCGGTTAACAGTGCCGGTGACGTCGAGGCGATCGTGGGCGTTTCCGAACATCGTGTTTTCACTGAGATTAGGGATGTCGGGGCCCGAATAGGAAATTGCCGCGAATCCGCTGACTCCAGTGACCGTATTACCAGCAAGAGAGCTGCTGGTGATTTCTTCGCCCGCCTGGATTGAAATCCCCGTTTCTCCGCCTTCCACAAAGTTGTCGTGGATATCGATGTCGCCAGATTTGCCAAAAGATTCGTAGTAGAAGATTCCGGGCTGAGAGCCATTGTCATAGATCGCGTTGTAGGCAATCTCAGGGCTGCCGCCGTTCTTGATTCTGATCCCGCCGGTTGAGTTGTCGTGAAATTTCGAATGGCGGATGGTCGGAGAAGCCCCGTTGATCAAGATCACGCCGTTTGAGGTAGTGCTCCCACCGTCTCGGAACTCGGCATATTCGACCACCGAGGCGCCACTGCCGGATACGAAGGTGATCCCGCCCCATTCTCCCGGCCCGCTATCGCTGGGAGACCGGAAGAGAACGGGGTCTTCGGAGGACCCTTCTACGTTCAGCGTTCCCTGGACGTAGATCCCGCTCGCCCACCAACCCCCACCGGCACCGAGCTCGACCTCGGTGCCGGCGCCGATGTTGAGCGTTATCCCACTTTTTACGACGATGCCTTCAGGTCCGGTTACGTGGATCGTGCCGGTGGGAACCACCCAAGTCATCGACTGTTTGAGCGTCCCAGAGATGTCGAGTCGGTTGTGGGAATTGCCATACATCGTGTTTTCGGTGATGTTGGGGATGTCCGGCCCGCTATAGGACATTGCCGCCGCACCGGTGGTGCCAGTAACCGTGTTGCCAGCGAGCGAGGTGCTGGTCGTTTCTTCTCCAGCCATGATGGAAATACCGGTTTCGCCACCGTCGATAAGGTTGTCATGGATGTTGATGTCGCCTGTTTTACCGCCGGCTTCGAGGTAGAAAATGGCTGGCTGGGAGCCATTGTCGTAGATTTCGTTGTCGGCGATCTCAGGACTTCCTCCATTTTTGATCCTGATCCCGTAGAGATTGTCGTGAAAGCTTGAGTGGCGGATGGTCGGTGAGGCACCATTGATCAGGATCACCCCGTAGGAGGCTGAGCCCCCGCCGTCCCTGAACTCGGCGTGTTCGATTACGGAGGCACCGCTGCCGGAGGCGAAGGTGACCGTGCCCCACTGGCCTGGTCCAGAGTCAGGGACGGAGCGGAAGATCACGGGATCTTCGGCGGTGCCTTCCACGTTGAGGGTACCCAGGACGTAGATACCGCCAGGCCACCAGATGCCGGTTCCGAGTTCGACCTCGTTGCCGGCCGCGATGCTGAGCGTCTTGCCGCTGGCAATGACGATCGGTTCGGGGCCGGTCAAATGGATGGAGCCCGATGGCAGATCCCACGTCATCGAGCGGTTGACGGTGCCGGCAACGTTGATGCGGTCGTTGGAGTTTCCGAAGAGGGTGTTTTCGGCGATGTTGGGGATATCGGGTCCGTTGTATGCAATTGCCGCTTCCCCGGTGGTTCCGGTCACGGTGTTGCCCGAGAGGGAGCTGGTGGTGGTTTCTTCTCCCGCCAGGACGGAAATGCCCGTTTCACCGCCTTCCACGAAGTTGTCGTGGATGTTGATGTCACCGGGTTTGCCATTGGCTTCGTAGTAGAAAATTCCTGATTGAGATCCGTTGTCATGGAGTTCGTTGTCGGCGATCTCAGGGCTGCCGCCGTTCTTGATTCGGACGCTATACAGGTTGTCGTGGATGCTCGAGTGGCGGATGGTCGGAGAGGCGCCATTGATCAGGATCACGCTAGCCGAAGCTGAGCCTCCCCCGTGCCGGAAAACCGCGTGTTCGACCACCGAGGCGCCGCTGCCAGAAAGGAACGTGATCGCGCCCCACTGACCCGGACCGGAATCTGCCGCAGAGCGGAAGATGGCTGGTTCTTTGGCAGTGGCTTCGACGTTGAAGGTACCCTGGGCCGTGATCCCACTGGAGCCGCTGCAAATAACTTCTACTCCGGGTTCAACAGTCAAGGTGACGCCCGATTCGATCAAGACCGCGCCTGCCGTGTAGGGGCTATTTTCCTGGGTCAGCACCGTGTTTTCGCTGATCGTTGAGGGGACTTCGGTCGCCGACGCCCCCGGCGGAGACGCCAGAAGAGCCAAGACGACGAGTGCGCCCGCAAGGGCGGACACCTTCCCAATCGACCGACAACGGTTCCGCAAGATCTGCAAACGACTGATTCGGATATCCCAACCCGTCTTTTCCACGAATCTCCCTCGATAGATCGACTAAAGCTCATCAATCAACGCGAGGTGCTTCATATCGTGTCGATTTCCGCCTGTCAAGAAACAGCGGTATCTGTCCACGAATAGACGAGAGGAGAAGCTCAGGAACTGCGAATGACCTGGAAGCTTCGCCTCACCGGGCGCTTCTCGCGGTTGCCGGCGGCGTCGTAGGCCTTGACCTTGAGGACGTGCTTGCGCAGGCCCAGGTGCTTCAGCTTTAGGGGGGCGTTGCATTCCTTCCAGGGCCTGCGGTCGACCTTGCAGAGGAAGTGGGTCTGGGGGCCGCCGGTGATGTCGGCGAAGCGGAAGACGACGGTGCGGTGAACGGTCTTTACCCCCGGCCCGAGGGTGATGCGGGTTCGGGGTGCGATCGAGTCGTCGGTGTAGGCGACCGGGTCCGAACAGGCCGAACGGTCGCCGTCGGAATCGACCGAGCGGACCGTGAAGACGGCGGTGGTGTTCGGGGTCATCGCCACCTGCACCCCGGCCGCGAACTCGGGTGCCGGGCCCGACCAGAGCGCTCCCCCGGAGCAGTCGAGCGAGTTGAAGATCATGACCTTGGCCGCCTGGGGAGCGCTGCCTACGATGGTCGGCAACGCATTGTTTGCGATGCTGCCCGGAACGGTTCGCAGGCGCGGCGCGGGTGGTTTGGCCGCCCCGTTCGACGGTGGCGCCGCGGTGCCGCCGCTGCCACCTCCCGGGCTACCCCCGCCGGATTCGCCGACGCCTCCCGCCGGCGTCACCTCCTGATAGGTGATGCTCGTGACCGAGCACCCGGAGGGGATGCCGGCGAGGGTGGCCATCGCGAAAAAGGTGGTCGTCGAGTTGTCGGGGACGTTTACTTCGATCCCCGCCCCGGCGAATTCCGCCGCCGTGCCGGAACCGCGCGGCGAACCGTTGCATCCAGGCGTGTCGAAGATGTAGACGATCGCCCCTGGGTCGACATTGCCCTGCAGGCGAGGGAAGTTCTCGTTTGCACCCGAGGCCGGGGTGACGCCGCTGAAGGCTGGTGCGGCTGGTGCGCTGGAGACCTGCCGGTAGGTGATCCCGTTCGAACACCCGGAGGTTCCCGCGAAGCCGGTCTGGTTCGCGTAGAAGGTGGTTTCCGAGTCGAGGCCGACTTTGACGGCGATTCCTGCCCCCTCGAGTTCCGCCGCAGTCCCGCTCGCGACCACGCTCCCCGTGCAGGCGGCGTCGGTGTAGAGATTGATCGCTGCCCCTGGTTCGAGGGCACGGGTAAGCCCCCTACTCCTCGGGCCGACCACCGAGGTGATGATGCCGTCGGCGTTGCCGCGGATCCGCGGTTCGGTCGCCGTACCGGGAGAGGCCGGCGTCGTCGCGGTGAGAATCGGGGTCGCAGTGGCTGCGCCGGCCCCTGCTGGAAAAGCGGTGAGGGCAATAAGGCCCAGGGCAAGCGCATTAGCCAAGTATCGGGGGCTGTGCTTCATCGGCTTGGGTTTCATCGGCGGAGGGTGACCATCTCTGACGGGTGTCTTTGAACTCTGGACGAAAGGCTTAGAAAAGAAAGGGGCGGGCCGAAGCCCGCCCCTTTCAAGCGTCCTGGTTCTGAATCCCAGGTCAGCTACTCCATTTTTCGCTAGACGGGCATCCGCCGCGGGTCGTGGCCGTGGCAGGGACCGTGCAGGGGAACGAGGTGGTGCCACCCGCTCGAGTCACACCGAAAGTGTTACCGGTGGTCGAGGTGATGACGATTTTGTAGTTGGTTGCGGTGGCTTCGGTGACGGCCAGGCTTTCGACCCCCGTAGCAGCCGTGGTAGTCGGCAGCGTCGACTCGATTTTGGTCAGGCCTACTGCGGTGCAACCTTCGTAGGACCCGGTCGGGTTTTCGGTCGCACAGGTCTCCATAGCCACCTGGGCCGAGTGAGCGTTCTCCTTGGCCTTCGCATCGGTCGCCTTGCTCTTCTGATTGAAGAAGGCAGGAAGGGCGATCGCGGCGAGGATGCCGAGGATCAACATGACTACGAGCAGCTCGATCAGGGTGAACCCCGCCTCGCTGTCGCCGTTGAGCCGGGCTCCAATCTTTGCCCGGATATTCTGGAGCAACATAGGTACCTCCATGGTTCCTATCGTTTGCGCCAGAGCCCGGGGTCAAAGGCCTTACGGCACCGAGGCGCTGGCTTCATTTGCACCCACCTCATCGGCCTCTGCCCGAGCACCTTTAGAGATGTATGCCCGAATGCGAGACGGAAAAGAAATGCCTCCTAAAAGTGAGGACATCCTCACCCAAAAGTTGTGAGCCGGGAACCCATCTGCACCCATTAATGGCGAGCGCGGAGCCGGACGAACGTCCGCCATGGGTCAGCGGATGTTTTCGTAGATGCTGAACATCGGCAGGTACATCGCGATCACGATGAACCCGACGATGCCGCCGACGAACATGATCATCACCGGCTCGATCAGGGCCGTCAGCGCTTTCACCTTGGCGTCGACCTCAGCCTCGTAGAAGTCGGCGACTTTGGTCATCATGTTCTCCAGCTGACCGGTCTCCTCACCGACCGAGATCATGTGGCCGACCATCGGCGGGAAGATCGCGTGCGCCTCGATCGGGGCTGCGAGGCTCCCGCCCCGCTTGACCGAGGCGTAAACGTCCTCCATCGCCTCTTCGAGAACGGTATTGCCGGCGGTCTCTCCGGTCAGTTTGATCGCCTGCAGCATCGGCACGCCGGCCGAGACCGAGCCGGCGAAGGTCCGCGACCAGCGGGCCAGGGCAACCTTTTGGATCACATCCCCGATTTTGAACGGGATCCGCAGTTTGACCCGGTCCCATATTTTGTTGCCGCCGTCAGTTTTCTTCCATTTGAGAAAGGCGGCAATACCGATAACGAGGACCGGCAGGATCACGTACCAGTAGCCGGTCAGAGCGTTGGAGGCGTTGACGCAGATCTGGGTGGGCAGCGGCAGCCCGGTGGCTTCGTCCGGGTGTTCGGCAGCGAGTTCTTCGAAGATTTTGACGAAGACGGGAATCACGAAGGCGACGATCGCGATCAGCACCACGAAGGCAAAGGTGAGGATCAGCGCCGGATACATCAGCGCCGATTTCACCTGGCGCCGCAGCGCGTCCTGTTTCTCGACCTGGAAGGCGATCTGGTCGAGGGCGCTCTCGAGGCGGCCCGACTGCTCGCCCGAGCGCACCATCGCCCGGAAGAGACGGTCGAAGACCTTCGGGTGGCGTTCCATCGCCTGCTCCAGGGAGCTGCCCGCCTCGACGTCGGCGCGCACGCCGGCGACCGCCACCTTGATCTTCTCTTCCTCGGTCTGTTCCTCGAGCGTGTGCAGGGTCCGCAGCATCGGCATCCCCGAGGCGACGAGGGTCGCGAACTGGCGCGAAAAGACAGCCAGGGCGCGCATGTCGACCCCCTGCCAGCGGGTCAGCAGCTCCTCGATCCTCATCGCTTGGGATTTCTCGGTGACGTCGAGGACGATCAGGCCGCGCTGGCGCAGCTGCTCGGAGACCTGCGCCTTCGAGTCCCCGTCCATCTCCCCCGAGGAGGCGACGCCGGCGAGGTCCATCGCGCGGAAGGAGAAGGTGTTCGCAGCGGTCGCCATCGCCTATCCGCCCTGCGTGTAGTCGGGGGGGACGGGGGCGGCCTGGGGCTCGGAGGCGTAGCCGTTGCCCGCGGCGACGCCGGGCACGGCGGCGGCACCGCCGAGGAGGCGTTTGAGCTCCTCGGGCACCGAGGCGCGCTGTTCGGCCAGCTTGCGGGTGATCTTGCCCGCCCGCACCAGCCGCACGAGGTCGGCGTCCATGGTCTGCATCCCGACCGCGCCGGAGGTCTGCAGGGCGGCGTAGATCTGGTGGGTCTTGCCCTCGCGGATCAGGTTGCGGACGGCCGGGGTCGGCACCAATACCTCGGTGGCAACCGTGCGGCCGGCGCCGTCGGCGGTCGGCAGCAGCTGCTGGGTGACGATCCCCTGCAGGGCGATCGAGAGCTGCGTCCGCACCTGCCCCTGCTGCTCGGGTGGGAAGACGTCGATGATCCGGTCGACCGTCTGCGAGGTCGACTGGGTGTGCAGGGTGGCGAAGACGAGGTGGCCGGTCTCCGCCGCGGTGAGGGCGGTGGAGATCGTCTCCAGGTCGCGCATCTCGCCGACGAGGATGACGTCGGGGTCCTGGCGCAGGGCGGCGCGCAGGGCGAGGGCGAAGTCCGGCGCGTCTGCCCCGATCTCGCGCTGGTTGACGATCGACTGTTTGTGCTGGTGGAGGAACTCGATCGGGTCCTCGATCGTGAGGATGTGGTCCTCGCGGCTGCGGTTGATCAGGTCGATCATCGCCGCCAGGGTCGTGCTCTTGCCCGAGCCGGTCGGCCCGGTGACGAGGACGAAGCCGCGCGGTTTGGTGGTCAGCTCCTCCAGCACCGGCGGCACGCCGAGCGAGTCCAGCGTGGGGATCTCCTGCGGGACCAGGCGGAAGGCGGCGCTGACCGAGCCGCGCTGCAGGTAGCAGTTGACGCGGAAGCGGGCGACCCTCGGGATCGCGTAGGCGAAGTCCAGCTGTTTGTTGTTCTCGAAGCGTTTGCGCTGGTCGTCGTTGAGGATCCCGTAGACGACCTCGCGGGTCTGCTGCGCATTCAGCCTCGGGAAGCCGTCCATCGGCTGGATCCGGCCCTTGTCGCGGACCGCCGGCGGGAAGCCGGGGGTGAGGTGGACGTCGGAGGCACGGGCCTCGACCATCCGGCGCAGCACCTCCGAGAAGTCGAAGTCAGGCAGTGACACGGAGGACCTCCTCGAGGCTGGTATGGGCGCCCCGGACCTTCGCCAGGCCGTCCTCGCGAAGGGTCAGCATTCCCTCTTCCCGGGCGACGGCGCCGATCTCCGGCTCGGGGGCGCCGGCGATCGTCATCTCCTTCAGCCGCTCGCTCAGGCTCATCACCGAGTAGATCCCGACCCGGCCTTTGTAGCCGGTGTTGCCGCAGCGGCTGCAGCCGACCGGTTCCGCCGCCTCGATGTCGCCGTGGGCGAGCAGCCCCGCTTCGGAGAGGGCCGAGGCGGGGACGACGGTGGGCGCCTTGCAGTGTGGGCAGAGCTTGCGCGCCAGGCGCTGGGCGACGACGCAGTCGACCGAGGAGGCGGTGAGGAAGGACTCGATGCCCATCTCCGAGAGCCGGGCCAGGGCGCCGGGGGCGTCGTTGGTGTGCAGGGTGGTCAGCATCAGGTGGCCGGTCAGCGCCGCCTCGATCGCGATCCGGGCGGTCTCGGCGTCGCGGATCTCGCCCACCATCACGATGTCGGGATCGGCGCGCAGGATCGAGCGCAGGCCCCTGGCGAAGTCGAGCCCCGCCTTGCGGTTGACGTTGATCTGGTTGACGCCGGCGATCCGGTACTCGACCGGGTCCTCGACCGTGATGATCTTCTTCTCGACGGTGTTCAGCGCCTGCAGGGCGGCGTAGAGGGTCGTGCTCTTGCCCGAGCCGGTCGGCCCGGTGACGAGGACGGCGCCGTAGGCGCGGCGGAAGGCGTGCTCGAAGGTGGCGCGGGCGGAGCCGTCCATCCCCAGGTCGTCGAGCGAGCGCTGCGAGTTCGATTCGTCGAGGATGCGGATCGTCGCCCCCTCGCCCCGCTGGGTCGGCAGGGTGGTGACGCGCAGGTCGATCCGGCGGCCCTCGACGTTGACGCCGACGCGGCCGTCCTGCGGGACCCGTTTCTCGGCGATGTCGAGCTCACTCATGATCTTCAGCCGCGAGATCACCGAGCCGATCATCCGCTTCGGCACGTGAGCGCTCTCCTTCAGGACGCCGTCGATCCGGAAGCGGACCCGGAGCTCGCCCTCCTCGGGCTCGAGATGCAGGTCGGATGCCCCCTCCCCCACCGCCTGGGCGAGCAGGCTGTAGACGAGCTTGATCACGGGCCCGTCCTCGGCGCCGGCCTGCATTTCGGTGGCCGCAGCCGCCGCCGATTCTTCCTCGGCTTCCGCGGCGTCGTGCTCTTCGATGATCGCGTCGGTGGCGGCGCTCTGCAGCGTCCCCAGACGGGTGAGCAGCGATTCGACGTCTTCCTCGGAGGCGACGGCGATCCGGCAGTCGAGGCCGGTCGCGATCTGGATGTCGTCGACGGCAAGGACGTTGGCCGGGTCGGTCGCGGCGACCAGCAGGGTTTCCTGGTCCACGTAGCCGACCGGGACCGCCTTGTAGCGCCTGGCCATCGTCACCGGAAAGAGCGCGGCGGCGCCGAAGTCCACCTGGTAGGCGGAGAGATCGACGTAGTCCAGGCCATACCGCTCGGCGATCGCGCGGGCCAGCTGCTCAGGGGTAAGCGCCCCTTCCGCGACCAGCTGGGACTCGGGCGATTTGCCGCTCGCCCGGGATGCCTCGATCGCCCGGTCCGCAGCCTCGCGGCTGGCGAAGCCGAGCTCGACGATCACCTCGATCGTGAAGCCCCGCGAGTGACCGCGATTAACCGGCTGGGTCAGGCCGAGCACCTCACCGGACTCCGAGCCGCCGCCCGGCCCGCCGTAGCCCGCGGCCGACCCGATCGGCACCGGGGGCGCTCCTAGCTGCTCTGCTCGCTGGTCGACGGGCATGGCTCAGCCCGGGTAGTAGGTGGCTTCAGGGCCGTCGTAGGTGGCGTCGCGCATCGCCTGGGCGATCCCCTCGGGGGTCTGGAAGCCGTAGCTGACCGAGGCCTGGGGAACGCCGTCGCTGAGCCGCTTCGGCCGCACGACGATCAGCGCCGGCACCTGCTCGACTTCGACGCCGAGGGTGATCGCGCCGTAGCGGGCGACCTGCTTGGCGGGGACGATGAAGACCGCGGTGTCGGGGAAGGAAGAGAGCGCCCGGGTCGACTTCGCGACCAGGCGGTCGTCGATCCCGCCGTCGTGGACGAGCAGGAGGACGACCGTCTTGCCTCCGTCGTAGGCGGCCTGGACCGGATCGGGCAGCGGCGGGGCGGTCACCGCCGAGACGGCGGGAGCCGGCGCCACGGTCGATTCCAGCGCCGCTTCGGTCGCGGCTTCGACGGCTTCGCCGGGGGTCGCCCCCACGGCGGTGCCGCTCGCTTCGGTCCCTTCGACCGAGACGGTCGCTTCGGTCGGCGCCGCGGCTTCTTGTTCTTCGCCGCCTTTGCCCATCATCGTGAAGAGCAGGAAGCCGACCACGATCAGGACGACGACGGCGCCGATCTGGAACCTCGGGTCGTTGTTGAGTTTGTCCCTCATCCGGCCGGCACCGCCTCGTCGGGCTGGGCGCCCTGCAGCTGCTCGATGCCGCTGGCGCGCTCGCCGCCGGCGGCGAGCATCAGTTTGAAGTCGTGCGGGCTGGAGGCGTAGTCCATCGCGACCGCCTCGCTGATCTTGCCCTCCATCGTGTACTTGAGCAGGGACTGGTCGAAGGTCCGCATCCCGTAGTACTCGCCTTCGGCGATGACCTCGGTGATCTTGCCGGTCTCGTCGGGGTTGAGGATCAGGTCCTGGACCCGGCCGGTGACGACGAGGATCTCGGAGGCCGGGACGCGCCCCTCGCCGGTGACGTCGGGGACCAGCCGCTGGGCGATCGCCCCCTTCAGGGTCGAGGCGAGCATCACCCGTGCCTGGTGCTGGAGGTGGGGCGGGAAGAAGTCGATGATCCGGTTGACCGTCTCGGTCGCGTCCAGGGTGTGGACGGTCGAGAAGACGAGGTGGCCGGTCTCGGCGGCGGAGAGCGCGGTGCGGACGGTCTCCTCGTCTCGCATCTCGCCGATCAGGATGACGTCGGGGTCCTGGCGCAGGACGCGCCGCATCGCCCGCCCGAAGCTCTTCGTGTCGGCGCCTACTTCGCGCTGGTTGACGATCGAGTTTTTGTCTTCGTGCAGGTACTCGATCGGGTCTTCGAGGGTGACGATGTGGTCGGTGCGGGTGCGGTTGATGTGGTCGATCATCGCCGCCAGGGTGGTGCTCTTTCCCGAGCCGGTGGTGCCGGTGACGAGCACGATCCCACGCTGCTCCTCGGCAAGCGAGCGGACCACGTCGGGCAGCCCCAGCTCCTCGATCGAGCGGATTTCGAAGGGAATCGCGCGACAGACGATCGAGATCGAACCCCGCTGCTTGAAGGCGTTGACGCGGAAGCGCGATAGATCGGGAACCGCGTAGGAGAAGTCAGCCTCGCCATCCTCGGCGAATTCGTCGAGCGAGCGCTGCTCGGCGATGTGCCGGAGCGCCGCCTCCAGATCCTCCGCGGACAGGCCGCCGAAACCCTCGAGGGGCACCAGCTCGCCGTGCAGGCGGGCGTTCGGCGGAACGCCAACCTTCAGATGGAGATCGGACCCCTCCCTCTCAACCAGGGTCCGCAGGGCTTTGTCGATGTCGAACATCCCGACCTATATCGGCCGGGCGGACGAATGACTTAAAGCGGGCTCCAGCTTGCAAAAGGGGCCCCGCAGGGCCCCTTTCTCACTTCTACAGCTGTTGAGGGACGATCCTCAGGCGACCTCGCGCAGTTTCTGCGCCTCGCCGAGACTCTGAAGCTTTTTCAAGCTCTGATTCTCGATCTGGCGGATCCGCTCGCGGGTGACGTTGAAGGTGCGGCCGACCTCGTCCAGGGTCCGCGGGTGCTCGCCGCCGAGCCCGTAACGGAGCTCGAGCACGCGGCGCTCGCGGTAGGAGAGGTTCTCCAGCGCTTCTTTCAGCGCCTCTTTGGTCAGCAGGTCCGCGGCCCGGTCGAACGGGCTCTCGGCCTTCTCGTCGGCGATGAACTGGCCGAACTCCGACTCCTCCTCGTCGCCGACCGGCTTCTCGAGCGAAACCGGAGCCTGCGCGGAGCGCTTGATCGAGTCGACCTCCTCGGGATCGATCCCCGTCACCTCGGCGATCTCCTCCGGGGTGGGCTCGCGGCCCAGCTCGGTGACCAGCTTGCGCTCGGCGCGGCCGATCTTGTTCAGCTTCTCGACGACGTGGACCGGGATCCGGATCGTCCGCGCCTTGTCGGCGAGCGCACGGGCGATCGCCTGGCGGATCCACCAGGTCGCGTAGGTGGAGAACTTGAACCCCTTGCGGTAGTCGAACTTCTCCGCCGCGCGGACCAGGCCCAGCGTTCCCTCCTGGATCAAGTCAAGGAAGGGCAGTCCCTGGTTCCGATAATTTTTCGCGATCGAGACGACCAGCCGGAGGTTCGACTCGACCATTTTCTGCTTCGCGTCGAGGTCGCCGCGCTCGATCCGTTTGGCAAGTTCGACCTCCTCCGCCGCGGTCAGCAGGCGGACTTTGCCGATGTCCTTGAGGAACAGCTGCAAGGAGTCGGTGGTCATGTCCGGTTTCAGGTCGAGCGCCTGTTTCTGGCGCCGGCGACCTTTTTTGCCGGTGTCCGCGGGGAGGGCTTCGGCGGCGGCTTTCTGCGCCGGATCCATGTCCTCGACAAGCTCGATCCCCGACTTCTCGAGGTGGCCGTAGAGGTCCTCGACGTCAGACTCGTCGAGATCGACCTCGGAGACCGCCGAGGCGATGTCGCCGAAAGTCAGCACGCCGAGCTGCTGCCCGCGATTGATGAGGTTTTTGACCTCGTCCAGTTCCTGAAGCTCTGCTACCAGCATCCGTGTCTACTCGTTTCCCTTGCGCTCGATATTTAGTCCTGCCGATGAAATACCGTCGCGACCGGAAAGTCGCGCTGTACCGACAAAAAGCGGACCCGACAGGTGGTCCGCGAAGTAGCGTCTACATCGTCATTGTGCCCTGGTGGGCGGCGTCTTTTACGTCAAACGCCTGTTCGCATGGTACCCGCTTCAGTTTGTGAAGTCAATGCCCAGCTCCCTCCGCCATCCGACCCCCTGGCTCAGCGCCTTTTGGCAGCGGGCCTACCGCGAGAACGTCACCGGGCTCTCGGCAATGGTCGCCTACAACCTGATGCTGGCCGTCTTCCCCTTCGCCCTGCTGGTCCTCTTCGTCTTCGGCCAGGTGCTGAAGATCGGCGGGGTCGAGGCCAGCGTCCTAGCCGACCTGCAGCGCC